>NZ_LR590469.1:1215575-1519469 GCF_901472495.1 Yersinia enterocolitica subsp. enterocolitica | reverse complement strand
GTAATCCACCTTACGGTGAGCGGTTGGACAGTGAGCCAGCATTGATTGCGTTGCATAATATGCTCGGTCGCATCATGAAAGCGTCATTTGGTGGCTGGCGTTTATCCCTGTTCAGTGCCTCGCCGGAATTACTGAGCTGTTTGCAATTGCGCGCAGAGCGCGAATTCAAAGCCAAGAATGGCCCGCTGGATTGTGTGCAGAAAAACTACCAATTAGCGGCAAATCCACAAGGTGCGACGGGCGTTCAGGTGGCTGAGGATTATGCTAACCGTCTGCGTAAGAATGTGAAAAAGCTGGATAAGTGGGCCAAGCAGCAGGGCATTGAATGTTACCGCTTGTATGATGCTGACTTACCGGATTACAACGTCGCGGTCGATCGTTATGGCAGCAAAGTGGTGGTGCAGGAATACGCGCCGCCGAAAACGATTGATGCACAAAAAGCGCGTCAGCGTCTGTTTGATGTGATTAATGCCACTTTGGCGGTGTTGAATTTGCCTTCTAACCAGTTGGTATTGAAAACTCGCGAACGGCAGAAAGGCAAAAACCAATACGAGAAATTGGCGCAGAAAGGCGAGTTCCTGCTGGTGAGTGAATATAATGCCAAGTTATGGGTTAACCTGACTGATTATCTCGATACTGGTTTGTTCCTTGACCACCGTATTGCCCGCCAGATGCTGGGTAAAATGAGCCAGGGTAAAGACTTCCTTAACCTGTTCGCTTATACCGGTACTGCCAGTGTTCATGCGGGTCTGGGGGGCGCGCGCAGTACCACTACAGTTGATATGTCGCGCACCTATTTGGAATGGGCGGAGAAAAACCTGCGAGCAAATGGTTTAACCGGCCAGCAGCACCGCTTGATTCAGGCCGATTGCCTCTCCTGGCTGAGTAACACCGATGAGCAATTCGATGTGATCTTCATTGATCCACCGACCTTCTCCAACTCCAAGCGTATGGAGACCACCTTTGATGTTCAACGCGATCATTTAGTGCTGATGAAAGAACTTAAACGGTTACTGCGCCGTAAGGGAACAATCATGTTCTCAAACAATAAGCGCGGTTTCCAGATGGATTTGGACGGGATAAAGGCGTTGGGATTGGAAGCGAAAGAGATCACTGCGCAAACACAATCTGAAGACTTTGCCCGCAATCGTCAAATCCACAACTGTTGGCTGGTGACTCACAGCCACGAGGAAAAGTAGAAACTATGTCGTTAATTAGCATGTCCGGTGCCTGGCTGTCGTTCAGCGATGCACCTTTATTAGATAATACTGAATTGCATATTGAGGCAAACGAACGTGTTTGTCTGGTGGGCCGCAATGGCGCGGGCAAATCCACCTTGCTGAAAATTCTGAGTAAAGAAGTGCCTTTGGATGATGGTCGGCTCATTTATGAGCAGGATTTAATTGTCGCGCGTTTGCAACAAGATCCACCGCGTAATGTGGCCGGTACGGTGTTTGACTTTGTCGCGGAAGGTGTTCAGGAGCAAGCCGAGCATTTGAAGGCTTACCATGCCACGCTGCATCAGGTTGAACTTGATCCGAGCGAAAAAAACCTCAATCGTCTGGCGGCATTGCAGGAAATTCTGGATCACCAGGGTTTATGGCAATTAGATAGCCGCATTCAGGAAGTGCTGAAACAGTTGGGTCTGAATGCAGATGCCGAGCTTTCCTCACTGTCTGGCGGTTGGTTGCGTAAAGCGGCATTAGGTCGCGCACTGGTTAGCTCGCCAAAAGTGCTGTTGCTGGATGAACCGACCAACCATTTAGATATTGAAACTATTAACTGGCTGGAAGGCTTCCTGAAAGAATTCCAAGGCAGCATTGTCTTTATTTCTCATGACCGTTCCTTTATTCGTGCGATGGCAACACGCATTGTCGATCTGGACCGCGGTAAATTGGTGTCATGGCCAGGTAATTACGAACTGTATCTTGCCAGCAAAGAAGAAGCGCTGCGGGTCGAAGAGCTGCAAAACGCTGAATTTGACCGCAAACTGGCGCAAGAAGAAGTGTGGATCCGCCAAGGCATCAAAGCACGACGTACCCGTAATGAGGGCCGTGTTCGCGCCCTGAAAGCACTGCGTATGGAGCGTTCACAACGCCGTGAAGTGATGGGTACGGCCAAGATGCAAGTGGAAGAAACCGTGCGTTCAGGCAAAATTGTCTTCGATCTGGAAAATGTTAATTATCAGGTCGGTGGCAAAGTTTTGGTGAAAGATTTCACCGCTCAAGTACAGCGCGGTGACAAAATTGCGCTGGTGGGGCCGAATGGTTGCGGTAAAACCACCTTGCTGAAACTGATGCTCGGTCAGCTTAAAGCCGATAGCGGTAAAGTCCATTGCGGTACCAAACTGGAAGTAGCCTATTTTGACCAGCATCGTGCAGAACTTGATCCAGAGCGCACGGTGATGGATAACCTGGCTGAAGGTAAGCAAGAAGTGATGGTCAATGGTCGTTCACGCCATGTTCTGGGCTACCTGCAAGACTTCTTGTTCCACCCGAAACGCGCTATGACCCCGGTAAAAGCGTTGTCTGGTGGTGAGCGTAACCGTCTGTTATTGGCTAAATTATTCCTTAAGCCAAGTAACTTGCTGATCCTCGATGAACCGACCAATGATCTGGATGTAGAAACACTGGAGTTGTTGGAAGAAATGGTTGATAGCTATCAGGGTACAGTATTGTTGGTTAGCCATGACCGTCAATTCGTTGATAACTCGGTAACAGAGTGCTGGATCTTTGAAGGTAATGGTCAAATCAGCAGCTTCGTCGGCGGCTATTATGATGCTCATCAGCAGCGCGCCGAGGCGAAACCTACTCGTCAAGTGGCGCCAAAAGTTGAAGAAACCAAAGTGGCTGCACCGGTAAAAAGCACGACTCCAGCGGCAAAACGCCCTGGCAAACTGAGCTATAACTTGCAACGTGAGTTGGATCAGTTACCGCAGCAATTAGAAAAACTGGAACATGAAATCGGTAAGTTACAGGCTGAGGTTAGCCATGCTGATTTCTTCTCCCGTCCACACGAAGAAACACAACAGGTTTTGAAGGCATTAGCCGATACGGAACAGGCATTAGAAGTGGCGTTTAGTCGTTGGGAAGAGCTGGAAGCTCAGAAAAACGGCTAAAACGTGTTCACACCGTTCTGTCAGGTGACGTGATATCCTACTTTATGATGATATTATGTCTATTGTTATAGTAAGTTACTTGATAGAACGGTGTTCAATCCCCTTTATATAAAAGGGATCAGCCGTGAGGGATTCGATATTGTGTTCTGTAATTCAGCCTGAGCACGGCGAGCACACAGGGCAGTCAGGGAACGTTATCCTGTGCCGGCAGTGCGACATGTCAGTGGCCTTACCCTACTTGCCTTATGGCACCAAAGCGGTATGTCCGCGCTGTAAAACCACACTGACCGCGCGGTGGGACGAACCACGTAAGCGCCCGGTGGGTTATGCTATCAGCGCACTCTTTATGCTGTTGCTGGCTAATATGTTCCCCTTCGTCAATATGCGTGTGGCGGGGATCACCAGCGAAATTACCCTGATCCAAATACCCCAAGTGATGGTGGCAGATGACTATGCCAGCATGGCAACGTTATTTATGGTTTTGGTTCAGTTGATTCCGGCTTTCTGTATGGTGGCCATCATTTTGCTTTGTCTGCGAGTGCGTATGCCGCACCGCTGGAAGGCACTGATAGCAAAAGCACTTTTCCAATTTAAAACCTGGTGCATGGTCGAGATTTTCCTCGCCGGTGTGCTGGTCAGTTTTGTTAAGCTAATGGCGTATGGCGAAATCGGCATTGGCAGCAGTTTTGTCCCTTATTGCTTATTCTGTTTATTGCAGGTGCGTGCTTTCCAATGTGTTGACCGCCATTGGATGTGGCAGGATATCGCCCCTGCACCGGCTTTACCTTACCCACTGATTGCGGGTCGAACCGGTTTGCGCCAGGGTCTGCGCTCTTGCGCGTGCTGTACGGCTATTTTGCCACAAGACCTGGTGGAATGCCCTCGCTGCCATACTCATGGCTATATCCGTCGGCGCAATAGCCTCCAGTGGACAATGGCACTATTAGTCACGTCAATCATGTTATATATCCCAGCCAACCTGATGCCCATAATGATTACTGAAAGTTTGGGGAATCAGATGAACTCCACCATCATGGCAGGGGTGATTTTCTTGTGGAGTGAAGGCTCTTATCCGGTGGCAATGGTAATTTTTATTGCCAGTATTATGGTGCCATCATTAAAAATGCTAGCGATCGGTTGGTTATGTTGGGATGCAAAAGGCAAAGGTAATACCGATACTGAACGGATGCATTTTATTTATGAAATAGTGGAGTTCGTTGGCCGCTGGTCAATGATTGATGTTTTTGTTATCGCGGTGCTGTCGTCATTGGTACGTATTGGGCAACTGATGAGTATCTATCCGGCGATTGGTGCCCTGCTATTTGCCATGGTGGTTATCCTGACCATGTTTGCTGCATTAACCTTCGATCCCCGTTTAACCTGGGATCGGATAAGTGAAACAACCCAAAAGGAGCCGCAAGGTGACGGACAATAATCCCAGCCAAGGTGTGGCAGAAATTGAAAAAATCAAGCGGTGGTCCCCAGTGTGGATCATCCCGATTGTCACTGCGCTGATTGGCGCATGGATACTGTTTTATCACTTTAGCCATCAGGGGCCGCAGGTGGTTATGACCACTTTGAACGCTGAAGGCATTGAAGCGGGTAAAACCAAAATAAAGAGCCGCAGTGTTGATGTTGGCATCGTTGAGCAGGTCACGTTAAGTGAAGATCTCAACCATGTTATTGTGAAGGCGCGGTTGAATTCCGGCATGAATACCTTGCTACACAGCGATACCGTTTTCTGGGTGGTCAAGCCGCAGATTGGCCGTGAAGGTGTTTCCGGCTTGGGAACTTTGCTATCAGGGGCTTACATTGAACTGCAACCTGGTGGTAAAGGTAAGCCATTAAATGAGTTCGCATTATTGGATTCCCCACCACTTGCCTCGCCGGATGCCAAAGGGCTGCGCATCATACTTGACAGTGAGCAAGCCGGGCAGCTGAATGCTGGCGATCCCGTGTTGTTCCGTGGCTATCGTGTGGGCTCAGTGGAAACCAGTGCTTTTGATGCGAAATCACGTCTGATGCGTTATCAGCTATTCATTGGCGCGCCTTATGACAGCCTGGTCACCAGTAATGTGCGTTTTTGGAAAGACAGTGGGGTGGCGGTAGATCTCTCCTCGCAAGGGATGCGTGTCGAAATGGCCTCTCTGGCGACTTTATTCAGTGGCGGCGTCAGCTTTGATGTGCCTGACGGTTTAGATCCGGGTAAGCAAATTACCGAAGCGAAGGCGGAGTTCAAACTGTTTGATAACCGCAGTAGCATTCAAAATTCGTTGTACACCGAACATGAAGATTTCTTGCTGTTCTTCTCTGATTCGGTGCGTGGCTTACAAGCTGGAGCACCGGTTGAATTCCGGGGGATTCGTATCGGGACTGTCGGAGATGTGCCTTTCTTCGCTGAAGGGATAAGGCAACGCGTTGATAATGACTTTCGGATTCCGGTGTTAATTCGCATTGAGCCTGGCCGTTTCCGCGAGGACTTAGGCCCAGATGCTAATTTTGAAAAAATACTGAAAACGGCCAAAGAACGCGGTCTACGTGCCTCGCTGAAATCAGGCAACTTGTTGACCGGCGCACTGTTTGTCGATCTGGATTTTTACCCGGACGCCAAACCGTGGAAAGGGCCATTGGAAGTGGCGGGCTATCCTTTGCTGCCAACCGTCAGCGGTGGTTTAGCGCAGATTCAGCAAAAAGTGATGCAAACACTGGATAAGATCAATAGTCTGCCGCTGGATCCAATGGTCACAGAAGTCACCAAAACACTGGCTGAAAGTCAGAAAACCATGCGTGAAACCCAGAAAACTCTGGAATCACTGACGGCACTCACCGCCAGCCCGGCAATGCAGGATTTACCGAAAGATCTACAAAAAACTTTGAATGAATTGAATCGTAGTATGAAAGGTTTCCAGCCTGGTTCACCGGCCTACAATAAAATGGTGGGTGATATGCAGCGGTTAGATCAGGTGTTGCGTGAATTACAACCGGTGTTGCGGACGCTGAATGAAAAGAGCAACGCGCTGGTATTTGAAGCGGCAGGAAGTCAGGATCCTCAGCCTAAGAAGGCCAAAAAATGATGAAATGGATGGCAGTTATCGCAGCGCTGTTACTCAGTGCTTGCAGCAGCACACCCAGCAAAACGTATTATCAGTTGCCAGCACTCAGTGCGCCTGCTGGCGCGACGAGTAGTGTTGCATCAAGGCAATTGTGGGTTGAGCATGTTGGTGTAGCGGATTATCTGGCGGCGGCCGGTGTGGTATATCAAACCAACGATGTGCAATACGTGATTGCCAGCAACAACCTCTGGGCAAGCCCATTGGATCAACAGTTGCAGCAAACCTTGGTCACTAATCTGAGCAATGCGCTGCCGGGCTGGTTGGTTTCCTCACAACCACTCGATAGCGATCAGGATGTCCTGAATGTTACTGTCACCGGGTTCCATGGCCGCTATGATGGGCGTGCCATCATCCGTGGTGTTTGGATACTCAAACGTCAGGGGCAACTGATTAAACAGCCGTTCGATTTAGAGCTTAAACAGGGTGAAGATGGTTATGATGCACTGATTCGTACTTTGGCTGAAGGTTGGCAGCAAGAGGCCAAGTCGATAGCTGCCCAGTTACGGTGATTTAAGTCATATTTTGTTCCAAATCTGTCTAATCCTCTTTCATCGATAATTATAAATTTATCGTGAAAGAGGATTTTTATTGTATATCAATCAGTTAAAACCATTCACCCCAAATCAATCACTTAGCAAATTCAGCGGGCATAGCTCACAAATATGACATTGGCGTGAATTTTGCGCATTGCTTTTCTGTTTCCTAAGGTCTATCACTTAACTGTGACTGAACATAAAGTAGTCACTGTTTTCTTTCCACCAGACCGAAAGATGAGGGAAACGAGGCATGAAGAGACAGAAAAGAGATCGCTTGGAAAGAGCGTTGTCACGTGGTTATCAAGCAGGTATTTCAGGGCGTTCAAGGGAAATTTGCCCCTATCAAGCTTTAGACGCCAGATCGCATTGGTTAGGAGGTTGGCGACAAGCCATGGAGGACAGGGCTGTGACCGCTTAAGCGGCTCTCTGTCAGACTAAGGGATAACCTCCGCTTTATGCGGAGGTTATTGGTTACTTTAATCAACCCAACGTTTTAGTAAGATACTCGCATTCACCCCGCCAAAACCAAAACCATTCGAAAGTGCATAAGTCATTTCATGAGGCTGTGCTTTACCTGCTATCACCTTCAGCCCGGTGGCGGCTGGGTCCAGGTTTTCCAGATTCAATGTTGCGGGTACGATTTGATCGCGCAATGCCAGCACGGTGAAAATCGTTTCCAATCCGCCAGCAGCCCCCAACAAGTGACCAGTCGCTGACTTAGTCGATGTAACTGCTAAGGTATCACCTTCGCCAAACAAGTGTTTAATGGCATTAATTTCGCCGAGATCGCCTACTGGCGTTGAGGTCGCATGAGCATTGAGATGCTGAACCTGTGCGGGTGTAATACCTGCCTGGCGTAACGCAATCTTCATGGCACGGTATGCTCCATCACCGTCTTCGGCACCGGAGGTCATATGATATGCATCGGCACTGGTACCGTAGCCGACAATCTCGGCTAAGGGTTTTGCGCCACGCGCCAAAGCATGTTCCAGTTCTTCAATCACCAGTAAGCCAGCACCTTCACCCATCACAAAGCCATCACGGGCACTGTCGAAGGGGCGAGACGCTTTTTCAGGAGCATCATTAGAACCGGTTGATAATGCACGTGCAGCCGCAAAGCCAGCCAGGCTGACTTTATCGATTGCAGCTTCAGCGCCGCCACATAATGCAACATCAGCTTCATCATTGCGGATAAGACGAACTGCATCGCCGATGGCTTGAACACCGGCCGCACAAGCAGTCACCGGCGCACCAATCGGCCCTTTGAAATGATGTTTAATGGAAACATGACCTGCGGCCAGATTCACCAAAAATGAGGGGACGGTAAAAGGTGACAGCCGTTTTGGCCCACGGCTATCCGTGGTACGTACTGCATTTGCAATCGATGGGAAACCGCCAATACCAGAACCAATAATGGTCGCAGTGCGCTCTTGTTTCTCGGCATTATCGGCTTGCCAGCCAGCATGGGCAATGGCTTCATCTGCAGCGGCCATGGCAAATTCAATAAAGCGATCCATTTTCTTTTGATCTTTTGGCGCAACAGCTTTATCTGGATCGAAGCCTGCTTCTGGATCTGCTGCGAGTGTTGGCACTTGTCCCCCAATTTTTGCCGACAAATCACCGACAATTTCATCTGGCAGAACACGGATACCCGATTGCCCTGCTAGCAGGCGTTGCCACACCATATCGATACCGCAGCCTAATGGGGAAACCACACCCATTCCTGTAATTACTACACGGCGCATGTTCATTATTTTTCCTTTGAAGACTCAATTGAATGGGGGGAATACCTGACATTGGCTACATTTTTCTCATGCATCAATGCCAACCGTTTATTAATTATATCGCTCCTGACCGAGCCTGCCGCGATAGTGACATCCTCTGCGCGAATAGGTTGCTGAGTGGTATTGTTCAGCAAAATTGGTTCGACCGGAGTACCGGTACGGCGATCGGTGAGTATGACTGCGGGGCCGTCTGGCGCAAAATGCTGATTACCCCAGTGAAACAGGGCTGCAATCACTGGGAAGAAATCATTGCCGCGCTCCGTCAATAAGTATTCATAGCGGGCGGGGCGAGCATGATAGAGCTGTTTCTCCAGGATACCGCTTTCCACTAAATATTTGAGGCGGCGGGTAAGGATGGTGGGAGAAAGCTGCAAACTTTGCTGAAATTCATCAAACCGCGTGAGCCCTTGAAAGGCATCACGGATAATCAGTATGCTCCACCATTCTCCTACCCGTTCAAGAGAACGGGCCACCGGGCAGGGCATATCTTGCAGGCGAGTTCTTTGCATACCACTCCTCGGATGATTTTTGTGGGCATAGCGAGCTGCGTCAAAACTAAATGTAATCTAGTCGCTACATTTATTATAGTGACTAGTGTTAAAAAAAAATGCCATTGGCATCATAGTAATAGTTCATTGGCATCATAGTTAATGTGCAGGGGAGTTAACCGCCCCTGCACGGGAAAACGGGTCTAAATATTAGAAGGCGTTGGTGTCTTTAAACAGGCCTACTTTTAAATCGGTGGCGGTATAAATCACTTTGCCATCTACCAGCACTTCACCGTCAGCCACACCCATAATCAATTTACGCATAATAATGCGTTTAAAATTAATACGGTATGTTACTTTTTTGGCATCTGGCAGGACTTGCCCGGTGAATTTAACTTCACCGACGCCGAGTGCGCGGCCTTTGCCTTCGCCACCCAACCAGCCAAGATAGAAACCAACTAACTGCCACATGGCATCAAGGCCCAGGCAGCCAGGCATTACCGGGTCGCCGATAAAGTGGCAACCGAAGAACCATAGATCCGGATTTATATCCAGTTCCGCTTCCACATAACCTTTGCCATAGGTACCGCCGTCTTCTGTCATTTTAACGACACGGTCCATCATTAACATATTGCCTGCTGGCAATGGTGGCCCGCCAGCGCCAAACAGTTCGCCACGGCCTGATGCTTCAAGGTCTTCTTTTGTATAGGATTCGCGTTTATCTACCATGTTCTCAGTAAGCCTTATTTTGATGAAGTGCGCAGAATAGCGTACAGCTGTACGCTGAGCAAGTCCGATCAGCCCTGGTTGAACCAGTTGAGCCAGCGTAATGGCCAAGGCCAACGGCGTCTGTCCTGCGGATTTACTTGTGAGATTCGCTCTTGAATTATACCTAATAAGCTAGGTTGTTGCTCATCAGCATAAGCCATACCCGTAAGCAAAGGTAATGCTTCAGCGACTGTATCTACAGCCCACAAATGGAACTGACCTTGCTGTACCGCCTCAATCACCGCTTGATTCAAGCATAAATGACGGACATTAGTGGCCGGTAAAATAACGCCCTGACTGCCTGTAAGCCCACGACGTTGGCAAGCTTCGAAGAAGCCTTCAATCTTTTCATTCACACCACCAATAGGTTGCACGTTGCCAAATTGGTCAACTGAACCTGTCACGGCGATTTGTTGATTGATAGGCTGTTGCGATAGGGCACTGACCAGTGCGCAAAGCTCTGCCAGCGATGCACTGTCGCCATCAACCTCTCCATAGGATTGCTCAAAAACAATGGAGGCCGAGAAAGGCAGTGGCTGATCAAGTTCCAGTTCTGAAATCAGGAACGCTTGCATAATCATCATGCCTTTAGCATGAATGTTACCGCCTAATTCAGCTTTACGCTCTACGTCAACAAATTCGCCATCGCCTAAATGAACAACGCAGCTGATACGTGCGGGTTCACCGAAAGCATAAGGGTGCCCCGGATATTCCAATACCGACAGGCCATTAATTTGGCCGACAACCTGGCCTTCGGTCTCAACCAGAATTTGTCCTAACTCAATTTCATCTTGCATCCGTTCAGCAAGATAGCTATTACGCCAGTCGCGGGCATTTAGTGCGACTTCAAGCGCATTGGCGGTAATCGAGTCCTCTTCGGCATAGAGTGCAGCTTCAGCTAACTGGCGAGTGAGCCATTGCGGGCATAATGGCAGGCTCCCTTGGTCGCCGCTGTAACGCACCGCCTGACGGAATAGCACCGGCCAGGCATCGGCGGATAACGAAGGCAACTGCTTTTGCTGCAACAGCGCATTGATATAGCCGCACCACAACGTCATGCCATCAATATCGACTAGCGGCAGTTCAACTTCAAATTCACCGTAAATAGCCAATTCGCCAAGCTCAGGCTCCATATCATGGAAATCACCCAAGCCAAGACGATCGCCGATCAGAATCAAACGCAGATCCAGTGGCATTGAGGGAATATGTACCGGTAGAGGACGAGTCTCGTCAGGTGACAACCAGTCGAAGCGTTGCTGAACTATCATCTGCTTCAGGCGTAGCCACATCAATGGCTGAGCCTGTAATGATCGTACCGACAGGATCAATACACCGCCATTAGCTTGATGAACCAAGCCTGGCTGGAGAGTTATTTGATCTTTATGCCATCTGACACAGCCAAACAGCTGTTCTGGTTCTACCCATTCCTGATAGAGGCAGCGCGACATCGCCGCAAATGGCTCATCACCGCGTTGAGCAGGTTGCCAGCTGACCTGGTGCCCATGCACAAGGTAGTCTCCACCAAACAAGGCTGAGGCCTCAGGCTGTAGCTCTTTAACAGCTTGAGCGATCAGTGCCAGATACTCAGTACTTTCCTGTGCTTTGATCAACATAAAACGCGGCAGTGATTGTGGATGACAAAATAGTGTCATTCCATTTTCAAGCCGGGGTTGAATCGCCGCGAAAGAAACAGGCTCCAACTGGGAGGCAGTAGCAAATAACGCTTCATATGGCGTTGTGTTCGGCAGCAGTGACTGCCATTCAAGTCTGTTATTGGTCAAAGTGATAGATGCAATCGTCAAAAAGGGAAAGGGCGATTATACAAGAATAAACCAGACTTCATATACGTAGAGTAGCAGTTGGGGGCAAGGAGTAAGATATCGACAGTATTCCGTACAAAAAACAAACTAAGCATGCACTTTTAGTAGGGTGAAATTCTGCGTAAAACTGTTATGCTTAACTTAAGTTACACGGTCACTAAAGAGCTCACGATGAAATATCAGCAACTGGAAAATCTGGAAAGCGGTTGGAAATGGGCGTATTTGGTTAAAAAACACCGTGAAGGTGAAGCCATTACTCGTCATATAGAAAACAGTGCGGCTCAGGATGCTGTTGAGCAACTGATGAAGTTGGAAAGTGAACCCGTGAAGGTGTTGGAGTGGATTGATACGCATATGAATATGCAGCTCGCTACCCGGATGAAGCAGACTATCCGCGCCAGACGTAAGCGCCATTTTAATGCGGAACATCAACATACTCGCAAGAAATCAATCGATCTGGAGTTTCTGGTGTGGCAGCGTTTAGCCGCCTTGGCAAGGCGTCGAGGTAATACACTGTCAGAGACAGTTGTTCAGTTAATTGAAGATGCGGAACGTAAAGAGAAGTATCAGAATCAGATGTCGTCGTTGAAGCAGGACTTGCAAGATATTCTTGGTAAAGATGTTTGAACCGCACGGATATGAATCAATATCAACACGGCAGAAATAGTGAAATTAAGAAAATGTGATTTGATTCGATTTTCTTAATTTCACGATAAAAAAAACCCCGCAATGCGGGGTTTTTTACGGAAGCAGTAAACTTAAGCCTGTGGCTGAGTTACAACTTCTTTGTAGCCTTTAACTTCGATCTCTACGCGACGATCTGGTGCCAGGCACTCAATCAGAGCAGCACGTGGTTTCACGTTGTCACAGGTGTTGCCTGTAACTGGGTTAGCTTGGCCTTCACCGCGAGCGGTGATTTTGTCAGCAGGGATACCTTTAGAAACCAGGTAATCACGCACGCTGTCAGCACGACGCTGAGACAGAGCTAAGTTAGGAGCTGGTTGGCCGATACGGTCAGCGAAGCCCAGAACCACTACAGAACCATCTTTAGGATCGATAGAGCTCAGTTGTGCATACAGTTGGTCCAGAGCTTGCTGGCCTTCTGGTTTCAACGTTGATTTGTTGAAAGCAAACAGCACGTCAGATTTCAGTGTGAAACGCTTGGTATCAACAACTGGAGCTGGAGCTGGAGCCGGAGCAATTGGAGCTACTGCATCTTCCTGACCGAAACGGTAAGAAACACCTACGCTTAGCATGCCGTTGTCTGGACGAGCACCAACGGTAGCTTTATCACCGATGTTGCTAACCCATTGGTATTCCATACGGGTTGCCCAGTTTTTGGTCCATGCGTATTCAGCACCCAGTGCTACCAGTGGAGAAACACCGGTATCATGGTTGTTTTGACGGTCGCCAGTAGCTGCGTCAAACGCGCTTGAGTCTGCACGCCAAACCATACCACCTAAACGGGTGTACAGGTCCAAATCCTGAGCAATTGGGTAGCTCAGTTTTGCAGCCAGTTGAACGCCTTGTGCTTTAAAGTCGCCGTTACGAACGTCGCCTTTGTAAGGCATACGGCCAAGCCAGTCGTATCCCATTTCAAAGCCCAGGTATTGGTTTGCTTGGTAACCCAAGAACGCACCAGCACCTAATTGGTCTTTATGAGTTGGACCGTCATTGCCTTGGTCGCCATAGATACCGCCAGTGCCAGTATTTTGATACTGAGACCAGCCCAGTTTACCACCGGTGTACCAGGTGTTATCTTTCGGTGCGGCTTGCGCTACTGTAGCGAAACCAGCCAGTGCCACTGCTAATGCGATAGCTGTCTTTTTCATTTTACGCCTCGTTATCATCCAAATAGGCAATGAGCTTTAAAAGCTAAGCCCTTGGTTAAAATTCTTCGTCAAGGTTTTAACGCTCCCGTTAATCACGCTGCCAGTATAATTTGGCGTTTTAGAGCAACCTTGGCGATGTAAAGTCTACAACGTGGTGAGAAAGTTACAAGTGTGATGTGATAAACCGGCTGAAAAAAAAGCGAAATAGTGCATAATCTTTAACGATTTAGCAGTGAAATGTAGTATTTCCTAGACCTTATTTTCCGCCGCAAGCCGCATTCTGACTCGCTTTATGCTGATTTTGCAGGAGTAAGCCCTAAATATTGTAATAATTCATGGGATAAATCCTAAATTTACTTAATGATACAAAGAAGAATGAATTTTTAACGTTGCGCACTGTCCTTGATCGAGTTTTGTCTCATTCAGAGGACGCATAACAAACCCATAAGCATTCCCTAACTTTGCTGCCATACGCAATCTAATGCGGTCATTTTCTGACAATTCGGGTAGCCATCCAAGAACAACACTGTAATTTCCCGTCAACAACGCCTTTTCCATGGCATCAACAGTGGATAATGGATTGATCTGCCTCGCCTGAACGACTTTACTCATTGGTAAACCTGATTGCTGTAACCACAAACGACTCAATTTCTGTTGTGGGGTCAGCCACAAGAGCCACCGGGACTGTTTACCGAGCTGTTGTAATAAAGGAAGCAGTAATTGTGCTACCGCAGGCTGATTTTCACTGTACACAAGTTCACTGATAAGGCCACTATCGGTTGGTGCATCAACTCTTTCCTGTGCGTCACGGGTAATAAGAGAATGATAATTAGCATTATAAGGTTTTAGTGATTGAGTACGCATGATGAACCTCGCCTGTGGTGTCCTGTATGTATATACAGTAGTCACTGTTTGTTCGAAGATCAACTAAATTTTTACAAGACGCTTCGCATTATTGCGATGTAAATACGCAAAAGTTGATTTTGTGTTTGGCTCAGTTATCCATATTGCGTATTTTCTAATTAGCTGTTCCTCTTACACTTATTGCAACTAAAAAGGGACGTTGGATAGGATTTTTACTAAAGGAGTAGTGATGAAAAAAGTATCAGAAAACAAGATAATGCAGGCTCGGTGTCGTTTTGATTTTTTGGGCCAAATCACAGTCCGCTCACAATTTGGTGGTTATGGCCTGTTAGCCAATAACATTATGTTTGCCGTAGTTTCGGAAGGGGAGTTGTATCTACGTGCTAATGATTTGGTTGAAAATTTATTCCGCACCAGAGGGATGGTTAATCTTGTTTATGCTAAACGCGGTCTTCCTGTTTCACTGCGTTATTATTGGGTTGACTCGGCATTGTGGGACGATGATCTTGCATTGCGCCACTTTGCAAAACAGTCATATCAAGGGGCTAAATCCGAAGTTTTAAGTAAAAAAAATCCCCCGGTTCGTTTGAAGGATTTACCCAATCTTAGTGCCAGCCTCGAACGGCTACTATGGAAAGTCGGTATTCAGAGTGCGGCAGAGCTGAAGCTTGAGGGGGCTAAGCGTTGTTATCTGAAGTTACGTACGTTACGGCGCACATTAGGCGTCAATGTATTATTGGCTCTGGCTGGCGCGATAAGTGGCCACCATTGTGCGGTGTTGCCGCTAATGATGCGTAGCGAGCTAATTGAATGGTTTGAAATGCACATTCAGCCGGCTGATGTCGCGCAATATGAAACAATATAGAGAAGGGCCATTGATGGAAACTGGCCCGAGATTTCATTAGTCAGCTTGACCAATGCGTTTATTAAGTTCACTAAGCTCAGGTAATAATTCGAGCAATAAGCCAATTTGTTGTAAAACCAGTTGATCTTTGCTCTCCGGCTCAGGATTACAGCTCTGTAGCCGGGTTAATAAGCCCGCTAATACTTGTGTCATTTTTGTACTGTCGGGTTGTTCTTGTTCAAGAGCACCTTCAACATAACAAATAGCATCATCGAGTAAATTCAACGTGGCAGTATTGGTCAGTTTTTCACGGTGAGCACCTAATGCAGAAATATAACTCAGCATGGTGTGGTTGAGGCAAAGTAAACGAAATGCTGCTTCCTGAGTCTCTTTGTCATTCTTTGGCTCCGCTGACATATTTGAAATAACAGAGGCCAATTCAGCATCGCAATTATGTGCATCACGCCGGGCAACACGGTAGGGCAAGCTGTTATCTTTACCTTGATAATATTGCACTAAAATAGCATCCAGATAACGGCAATTTGCATTTAGTGTCCTGTGAACCACGGCAGGAAGTTGGCGGAATTTCCAGTCAGGCCAGATAAAACTCACTGCGACCCAGGCAATAGCGCAACCAAGTAGCGTGTCAAACACCCGCGGTGCGGCAACCTCAAATCCTTCCCCAAGTAAGTTAAAACAGAGTAAAACCAACAAAGTAATGAACATCGTTGCATGAGCATACTGAACATTGCGGAAAGCAAAAAAGAGTACGCCAGTAATGACAATCAGGATTAACTGACCCTCAATAGACGGCACAAAATAAAGGATGGGTAGCCCAATAAGGATACCTGCCAAGGTGCCAATAATGCGCAGCGCGAGGCGGCGTCTCGTCGCATTGTAGTTGGGCTGGCAGACAAAAAGGCTGGTCAGCAAGATCCAATAACCATGACGCATGCCAGTAAGCTGAATAAACGCATAGCCCACGCAGAGTACAACGGACATGCGCACAGCATGTCGGAAGAGTGCGGATTGAGGGGTCAGATGGCGGCTGATACGCAGCTTGATATCACTCCATCCGGTGAGACGATCGTCGGATAAGCGACTTTCAGGTTGTGGGCCTTCAGCTAATACTTGTTCTGATTCAATGCCAGCCAGCTGGGCATCAATGGCGCGCAGGTTTTTGAGCAAATGAGACAGTGCTTTAACTTGTGGTACATTCTCATTCTGTGCCAGTTCTCGGGCCAATGCAGCATCTAAAAAAGTAAACGCCCGTTCGAAACGCGGGTCATGCTGATATTTTTGTCTCATCAGAATGGATTGCGATAGCTTCATACAGGCCCTGGCTTGCATGCTAAGCAGACGTTGAAAGCGGAATAACACGTCGCTGTAGCGAAATTTTTCCCGCAATACTTGATATTGAACATGCGATGAACTGGCGCGTTCATGAATATCTTGCGCAACAAAATAATAGTGGAGGGTGCGCCGGGTTTCACGCTGACCGCGATCACCTTTCAGTCGCGTAACAAGTGAGGTTTTGGCTTGGTTCAATGTCGAGACTAATGTACCGTTAGCCATTGCTACATCTATAAGTGGTTGATTGACATCAGGTTCTATATCAGGGTCAAATAGATTAGCTTTTGCCTCAAGATATTGGGCCAGATGTTGATAGCAACGGGCCAGATTATCCTGTAACGGGCGGATAGGAAAAATAAGATGTCCACATAGGGTCAGAACATTATACCAAACGGCACCGAGTATCAGTAACAGGGGTTGCTGATACCAAATATGGTACATGGAAGTACCCAACATGGTGTAAATGGCAATTAATAATGCGCCAAAGGCGATGGTGGCATAACGTTGGCCTAAGGTACCCAGCAGAATAAAGCCACAGGTTGAAAAGGTCAGGCCAAGGGCAAAAAACCAAGGATAAGGAAATAACAGCTCAATAGAGGCTGATGCGATAAAAAAACAAATCAGCGTAATGAATAGATTACGTAACCGCCCAGCTAGGCGGTCATCAAGATCAGTTAATGCTGCGGCCACGACACCCAGTGTTAAGGGGATTGTCAGCTTTGGCTGATCAATCCACCACGGAACCGCCGTTACACCCACCAACGCGATAAATATACGAACATGATAAAGCAGGCTGCTATTGTAGATATAACGGCGTAAACCAGTGACGAAAGTGAGCACAAAAAACCTCTAAAAACAGAAAATTCAGCGTTGTTGATACTGGCGTTGAGCATTGGCCATTCTTGCTTGTTGTGCCATTTCAACAGAAACGACACGGCGACCCACAGGCCATAACGCGATGGCAGCAATCTTAAAATTGGCAATCCCGACCGGAATCCCAATTATGGTGATACATTGCACAATTCCGGTTGCAATATGTGATAAACATAACCACCAACCAAATAAAATAAACCAAACGATATTCAGCAAAGAACCACCCGCGGTTAGCAGAGGATTACTTTTTTCTGGGTATAATTCATTGACATGGATCGCCTCATTGCCATAAGGGAGAAATGATAACTTGGTTATCTCCCAGCAAGAGCGCGTTAATGGTAAGGTGAAAATCAGGATGACGCTGACCACAGTTGCCAATAACCAGCCCAATGTGGTGAAAAAACCACCTAAAACAAAATTAAGAATATTCAGTACAGTACGCATAGTGATTAATCTGCCTAGCTGAATAAAAAAACCGCAATGCGGATGAGTGATAACAGGTGCCATCTATTCTATACGCATGGCGCCGGTTAGTTTCCGTTGTTAACTATCGGATACCTGTTGTTTAAACTCAATTATTTTATTTACACTCCATCATGTTATTTCAATTCACTTAATACGAGTTATGGCGCGCGGATATGGAACTTAAAGCGACATCTTTTGGCAAACATTTGGCTCAGCACCCCTATAACCGGGTACGTTTGCTCAATGCGGGCATCGAAGTATGCGGTGATAAACATCAATACCTGATTCCTTTTAACCAGTTGGTTAACATTCAATGTAAACGCGGTATTGTTTGGGGCGAGATGGAGTTTGAGCTTCCAAATCAGCAAGTTGTACGTTTACATGGCACCGAATGGCAAGAAACTCAGCGTTTCTATCATCATTTACTGGGCATCTGGCAACAATGGAGTGAGGAGATGAGCCGGGTGTGTGTTGACGTTTTGCATAAACAAGTTGAACTGATTAAGCGAATTGAGCAGCAGGATAAATGGTTTAAACGCAGCGAGTTAAGTCAGGTGCAAGCATCTATCCGTGAGGCTTTTACCTCGCTGCCGATGCCTGTTCAGCGCTTAATCGAATTTGACTCTTGCCGCGCAGATTATGAGCTTTGCTTGCGCTGGCTGGAGCATGGTAACCGAAGTGTTGACCGCCGCAATCAGCAATGGACTCATCGCATGCTGGAGGAGCATCAGGATTTCTTCCAGAGCGTTGAAACTTCTCCGCTAAATGAGTCGCAAAGTCGGGCGGTCGTCAACGGCGAAGATTCGGTATTGATATTGGCTGGTGCCGGCAGTGGTAAAACTTCTGTATTGGTTGCTCGCGCGGGTTGGTTACTGCGGCGCAATGAAGCTCTGCCTGAGCAGATTTTACTGCTCGCTTTTGGCCGCCAGGCCGCGGATGAAATGAACAGCCGCATCAAACAACGCCTTGGCGTGGATGATATTCAAGCCAAAACCTTCCACGCGCTCGCGTTGCAAATAATTCAGCAAGGTAGCCGTAAAACTCCGGTGATAAGCAAACTGGAATCAGACAGCCAGGCCAGGCGGTCACTGCTTATCAAACATTGGCAACAGCAATGTAGTGAGAAAAAGGCGCAAGCTAAAGGGTGGCGCGAGTGGTTAACCGACGAGCTTGAATGGGATATTGATGATGGCGAATTTTGGCGTGATTCGCGGCTCGCAGCCCGGCTAGCCGGGCGACTTGAGCGCTGGTTAGGTTTGATGCGCATGCATGGGGGGAGTCAGGCTGAAATGATTGAACAGGCTGATGAAGAAGTGCGTGCTCTCTTCCAAAAACGTATACGGCTAATGGCACCGTTATTGAAAGCATGGAAAACAGCGCTAAAAGAAGAGGGCGCAGTTGATTTCTCTGGGCTGATTCATCAAGCCGTCAATTTGCTGGAAAAAGGGCGTTTTGTCAGCCCGTGGAAACACATTCTGGTTGATGAATTTCAGGATATTTCGCCACAGCGTGCCATGCTGCTGAGTGCTTTACGCAAACAAAATAAGCAGACCTGCCTGTTTGCCGTGGGTGATGACTGGCAGGCGATATACCGTTTCAGCGGCGCAGAACTTTCTCTCACCACCGCTTTCAGCCAGAATTTTGGTGAAAGCGCAGAATGTGCATTGGATACTACCTATCGATTTAATGACCGGATTGGTGAGATTGCTAACCGGTTTATTCAGCAGAATCCCTATCAACTGAAGAAACCCCTGAATAGCTTGAGTCAGGGGAATAAAAAATCGGTTGTCATCTTGCCGAGTGAGCAGCTTGAATCTCTGTTGGATAAGTTAAGTGGCTTTGTTAAAGATGATGAGCGCATTCTTATTTTGGCTCGTTATCACCATTTACGGCCCGAAATATTGCAAAAAGCAACCACGCGCTGGCCAAAATTAACCATTGATTTCATGACGATCCATGCCAGTAAAGGGCAGCAGGCTGATTATGTGATTATTGCTGGATTACATGAGGGAAATGATGGTTTCCCTGCAGTGGTGCGCGAGTCAATTTTGGAAGATGTGCTGCTACCGCCCCCTGAAGATTTCCCTGATGCGGAAGAACGGCGCTTACTTTATGTCGCCATGACGCGAGCAAAACATCAAGTTTGGTTACTGCAAGATACCGCTAATCCTTCTATTTTTGTTAATCAACTTAGTGAGTTAGGGGTGCCGACCCAACGCAAACCTTAGCCAATATGGGGCGTTTTTGTGAGAAATGAAACCCGGAGATATTATCACTCCGGGTTTCATCATTATTTCAGGCGTTGCTGTAAGTAACGGTCATAATCCGGGATGGCAATAGTCACTTCGCCGCTAAACAAGGCGGAGTCAATTAAGAAGTCGGCGGTAGAGCGGTTAGTCGCAACCGGAATATTCCAGACTGTGGCAAGACGTAGCAGGGCTTTGACATCAGGGTCATGTGGTACGGCATTGAGTGGATCCCAGAAGAAAATCAAAATATCAATTTTCTTCTCAGATATCAGCGCACCCACCTCTTGGTCTCCGCCCATAGGGCCACTGAGTAAACAGTGAACATCAATACCTGTTGCCTTCTGTACCAGGTTTCCGGTGGTGCCAGTCGCATACAGTTCGTGCTGTGACAAAAGGTCTCTGTTTTGCATGACCCATTCGAGCAGAGATTTTTTGCAATGGTCATGAGAAACCAGGGCAATATGCTTGCGTGCCGCAATGGTGCGGGTGGTGAGTTCCATCAACTTTTCCTTCAATGTAACCGTCATAATTCAAGCTGCATGAGCGTTGGCTGCCTTCCTGCAACTCAAATTATTTAGGGTATGAGTGCCAGCGGTTTGCAGACAGATTACTGAAATGGTGTTTTAGTTCATAGCAGTAACGCAAAGAAATGCGAGGAAACAAGCATAACCTGATGTTTAAGAACGGGCTTGAGCTTATTTGGTTACTTCAATGGCTGTTTTTTAGCCCATAATAAGAAGCGTTGTTGTGTGTCTGCGTCGGCTTGCAAGAACCAATATTGCAGCATCTGTTCTGCCACATTTTCACCCTGCAAATTGGTGGTTTTTTGTGGGGAGTTCGTTCCTGCAACTGCAATCGTGGTTCCCGGAACAGCGCTCACTGGCGAGGGGGGGGATAGTAGCAAAAGAGGGAACCGAAGCACCGAATTGCCCGACGTTATAAGATGCCATCGCTGTTTCAAGTGTTGCCGCAGTATTAAGATTATCCTGATGTAATACATCGTGGCGTACCGATAATGGCCGCCCATTATCGCCAATTAGCTGATATGACGGGTTTTTAGAAAACTTGATACCATCTCGCTCGGTCTCGATTACGGGTAATTTTATCGCCACTGACCGGACATTACGGGTGTTGAACACCACCACTAATGGCGGGGATGAATATAAGACTTTTGGATCCGTTGGGAGAGGTTTGGCAACTTTGAATAGAATTTGATGCTGACCGCTATTTAGCTCCAGGCTATCAGCCCCTTTGAGTAAAGAACCTGACATATTTTTGCCATCGACCACCAACAGATCAATTTCCGGAGCAAGTTTTAAGGTCGTGGCTATAGCTGATGTACTACAGCAAACGGCCAAAATCCCTGCGACCACCAGACCAAATTTCATGTGCTACTCCTGAGGGTGATATCCACTTACATTGTCAGACACGCTAGATTATGTGTCAAAGTCTTTCCGGTTGCCCATATTTATTTACTTTTTGAAATATTCGGTATAAATATGTCGTCGTTATCTTAATGAATTCTAAAGATAAAAGAGCCAATCTAACAGCTATTACTGCTATAACTATTAAATCAAATCAATTAGGGAGCGTTTATCCGCAGTTTTCTGAATGATATACACTGAGATGTCACCTAATATTGGTAAATCCATCCGGATGCAAATGGATTGGAGTATTCTTTTAGCGCATCAGAGGAACTGAAAAATGCACGATAAAGACATTGCTGACATTCTCCAACAGGTAAAGACAATTGCTTTAGTGGGGGCCAGCGATAACCCCGCGCGGCCAAGCTACGGCGTGATGAATTATCTGTTAGAGCAGGGATATCAGGTCACACCCGTCAGCCCTAAACTGGCTGGAAAAACGTTATTGGGTCAGCAGGTTTATGCTGAATTAGCCGATATTCCTTATCCTATTGATATGGTAGATGTATTCCGCAATGCTGACGCGGCATATGGTGTTGCACAGGAAGCTATTGCTATCGGAGCCAAGGTGTTGTGGCTGCAAATCGGTGTTATCAACGAGCAGGCTGCAACATTAGCCGCAGATGCCGGTTTAAAGGTTGTTATGGATCGCTGCCCTAAAATTGAAATTCCGCGATTAGGATTAGAGAAAGAGTAATGTTTTTGGCAGCAATAGCCTTGAATATCCCCTATAAAAAACCCGGCAACCAGGTGCCGGGTTTTATCAAGAAATTTTAACATCTAGTTACGCAGACGCGGAGCCTGCAACTGATGGCGGATAGAGGCTGCCAGTTCATCTAATGAAGGCTGTTCAGGATGGGCATCCATATCTTCATAAGTCAGCTGTGCCTCTGCCAGATAAGTATGTACCGGTTGCCCTTCATCATCTTCAATCACCACGTGATACCAAGGCGACAAACGCAACGTATCATTGTTTGCCACCTCATCTGGTGCTGGTGGCTCAAGAGAGTATTCAGGATCGATATCAATTACTACACCTAAGTAGCCGTGGAGGCGGTGGCGAACCTGCTGCCCGATACCGAATTTGCTCGCGATCATGATAACCTCCTGGGAAACTATTACGCTGCTTTATATATGAGGGCAACGCAGGGCATTTCAAGTCACATTATCCGACACGCAAATCCTTTCAGATACAAACCTTCAGGGTATGTTGCGATAACCGGGTGATCCGCTGCCTGACGGAACTGCTCTATAAATTGTATATCATGGCCTGCATCTAACGCAGCATCGGCTAAAATTTTCTGGAATAAATCTGTAGGCATCAAACCAGAACAAGAGAAACTTAATAAGATGCCGCCAGGGCGTAAAAGCTGTATCGCTAACATATTGATATCTTTATAGCCGCGACAAGCACTGGCCAGTTGGCTTTTATTTTCCACAAATTTCGGTGGATCCATGATGATCATGTCAAACTTTTCCCCTTGTGCGCGATAGTTGCGCAGCAATTGGAATACATCATCACGAATAAATTCGGCTTTACTTAGATCTAGCTGATTAAGCTCAACATTTTGTTTAGCGATATCCAACACGGATTGTGAAGTATCAACACTGATAACTTGTTGGCAATTTCCCATCAGCGCTGCCACGGCAAAGGCCCCGGTATACGAGAAGCAGTTCAGAACGCGACGGCCATCGGCATAATTACGCGCCGCCAGGCGGCTATCTCGCTGGTCTAAATAAAAACCTGTCTTATGACCATGCTGAATATCTACCAGCAATTTCATACCGTGCTCAGTGATAGGTAATAGAGCCGGAGGCATCTCGCCCCAGACAGTACCTTGTGTCAGTTCCAGACCTTCTTTTTTACGCACCGAAACATCGGAGCGATCATAAATTGAGCATTCTGGATAGCACTGTTGTAATGCACTGACCAGCGCTGCACGCTGATGTTCAGCACCTGCCGATAGCAATTGCAACACCAGAAAGTTTTGGAAACGGTCGATGGTAATACCCGGCAAGCCGTCGGATTCACCGGCAATAAGACGATAGCCATTCAAACCATCACGCTGTGCCAACCAATCACGCCAGCTCTGCGCCTGCTGTAGACGGCGAACAAAGAATTCGCTATCGATAACTTCATCTTGTTGGAACGTCCAGACTCGGGCCACAATTTGTGACTCAGGTGAGTAGGCCGCACGAGCCAGCCATTTTCCCTGGCTATCAAGAATATCGATGGTTTCACCCGCGCTTGCATTGCCTTCAAGGCGTTGCACTGCCCCAGAGAAAATCCACGGATGGCGACGAAGTAAGGATTTTTCACGTCCTCTAGCAAGAAATAGGCGCATTATAATATTCTTTTAAAATCAAATGGTTGAAATTGATAAGTTATTATCAATCAAAATAAGGTCACAATGATATAGCAATATCATGCCACTCACTACCACGACGGCCTTGCTAGCTCGCTCTCACTTGGGCAATTTAGCCTGTTATCAACCGCTCTCTCAGATTCAATCGAAAGGTCGAAAATTTTTCACTAACATATTCATAGAGCTATAATTACTTTCTTGGTTCAAACTTTCTTCATCGCAGGAATAGCATATATGACTAATAAGCAAACTCACTTAGAACTCACCGAAAAGCAAAAAGAAGAAATTGATTTAATTGCGTTACAGCGGGTTAACGCCATGAATAGCGATGAGTTTCTTTGTAACACCATTGACCAAAAAATTCATTCGATGGAAGAACACCTTAAATCCTATTTCCAGTCGCGTTTTTCGTTCCATTTGAAACAAAAGAACGGCGAGAAATAGAGGTAAATTTCGTTGGAAAACATAAAAGAAATCATCATTTATCTCTCTCAGTCATTACAGCTATTGCTGGAGTTCTTGTCTGTTATTTGTGTTTTTGTCGGGTTGGTAAAGTCACTGCCCACTGCAATAACAAATTTTAAGAATCAGTCGATACTCCACTTAATGAGAACGCGTTTTGGTACCTGGCTGGCTTTGGCGCTAGAGTTCCAATTAGCGGCTGATATCTTGGCGACCACAATTAACCCAAGTATGGAGGAATTGATCAAGCTGGCCATCATTGCTGTTATACGAACATTCCTTAATTACTTCTTATCTAAAGAGTTAGAGTCGGCGGAAAGTAATTTTGCCAACGCCAGCGCGCATCATGGGAAAAAGTAACAATAGATGAGGAACTGATATGGCAAAAGTATGCATTGCTGCTTATGTTTATGGCGTCGTTCAAGGTGTGGGCTTTCGCTATAGCACACAACGTCAGGCACTGGCACTAGGGGTCACAGGGTATGCCAGAAATTGTGATGACGGCAGTGTAGAGGTTGTGGCTTATGGTGAGCAACAAGCGGTCGAGCAATTGATGGAGTGGATTAAGCAGGGCGGACCACGCGGGGCGAGGGTTGATCGCCTGCTGACCGAGCCTTATCCAGCCACTCCATTTGAGACATTTAAAATTCGCTATTAGTCCATCAACCTGACTGATTCATTAGCATTAAATACATTTCACCGGCTTTGGCAATCCGGCAATTTTTGTGGCTTGTTTTGCCGGCCCTTGGGGAAATAGACGATAGAGATAGCGGCTATTGCCTTTTTCTTCACCGTATTTCTGCGCCATGGCTTTAACCAGCATACGGATTGCCGGTGACGTATTGAATTCCTGATAAAACGCACGCACAAAGCGCACCACTTCCCAGTGCGGTTCGGTGAGTGTGATGCCCTCTTGTTCAGCCAGTATTGGGGCCAGTGCTTCGCTCCAGTCGGCGCTGTCTTTCAGGTAACCCTGCGCATCGGTCTCAATAGTGCGTCCTTCAAACTCCAACATATAACCTCAATTATCCCATCAATGAAACGGCTGCTAATTTAGCAAATATTTGCCTGTCTCCCAAAGAAGTCTATGCTTTTAGCTCGGCAAAGTGACAGAAACGTCATTGAGAGCCAAGAGGCGCGACTGTTGTACAGTGAATCATCATCGTGATGATTAATTCATCATTCAATAATCATATGGTGGCTTTTTGCCCGATTAAACACAAACAAGCTTTACAAGCGGCAGAGCTCTGTTTATAGTTCGGCTCGTTGCGGAGGGGTGGCCGAGTGGCTGAAGGCAACGGTCTTGAAAACCGTCGACGGGTAACCGTTCGAGAGTTCGAATCTCTCCTCCTCCGCCATCTTCTCTTCGTATTTCTTATCTTTTCAGTACATTCCCCAGATAATCATTCAGCATTTCTCAGCGTAACAAGCTGGTAAGGCGTTTTTATTTCGTCTGTCTCCGACGTTCAGCGGCTGAGGTGCGGCTAGCAATAATTCCTCTTTATCAGTCCACAGATGGAACTCCCCTTTACCCGATAAACTGATGTTGAGTGATTATCAGATTAGGGTCATAACCCTGACACCAGAGAGGGGCTGATTTTTCAGACAATAAGCCGCAATCCGTTCGGTAATACGGTGCTTCTGACAAACTAAGCTGATATAGCGTAGGCCAGATATCTTTGTGACTGCCCACCCGGGATGCATCAAAATGACTGCTTAAGTGCCAATTCGACGGTGTCAGGATAGGTAATACCACGGATATTATGATCGCCTGTTGCAGCAAGCGCTGGCAAAAGATCCTTTGCAATACACGGCGTTGATGTTGCAAGCCAATGATAACTTTACTCATGCACGCTACGCGCAAGCCATCGCGATTTGGCAACAGTTACTTGAAAGCGATAATCCCGATCTTGACCGTGCGGTGATTATCCGCGCGATGCAGCCGTCATCTTAGATAAACCCTGTTGTGGTCCAAATAATAGGCAAAAAAAACCCTTACCAATCTCATTTGGTAAGGGATGCCAATTCGGCCAACACCAGGGAAACATTATAACCGTTTATTTATCATACGATTTATTTAGGTTACTGACATGACTTAAGTCAACTTTACTCACATTACATTAATATGTTTAATGTTTATATGTGTTTGAAGAATATTTTTTAGGTTTTTTTGCTCGATGAGTCTCTTTGGCACGACAACGCGAGTCCATTGAGACGAAAGGTGGTTAAATAAACAACAGGATGCGCCGATAAAATCATCAGTGGTGATCTTTCTCAGAAAGAGAGTATGCGTTGAGGAGGGGTATGACATCTGATTTGATGGCCATCTGAATGTAAAAACATCCAGATGGCAGGGTGAAACTTGTACTTGGTGAATCTGAAGTGCCCTGGTGTTGGCGAAAATATATTCTTTTCAGACTAACTTTCTTAACGGCAGTGCGCTAAGATACTAGTTCTATTATATTAAAATCTAATTCTGCAAAGCAAAAACAGTTTAATTAACATAGGGGTATAATAATAGCTAGCCTTAGGTCTAGTTATCTAAACTATACTTTGGTCTAGGTTTTCTCTTATCGGGCGTCAATTTTATATAAGAAATGTTTGTGAGGATATGTTATACCGCATTTTCTATTGAAAACAAGGCGATAAAATTGTATTGTTACATTATACACAGAGTAGAATTGGCCTATTATGATAATTGACTATTTTGATAACGAAAGTATTAATGAAGATATAAAAAACTATATTCAACGCAGAATAAAGGCCTATGGTGATCTTCGTTATTCTTATTTAGTTATGAATAAGAAAACCCCTCTGCATCCCACTATTATCTCTAATTATCCATTAGATTGGGTAAAGAAATATAAAAAGAACAGTTATCATCTTATTGATCCGGTTATATTGACGGCGAAAGATAAAGTCGCCCCTTTTGCCTGGGACGATAATTCCGTTATCAATAAAAAATCGACGGATTCCGCCGTGTTTAAGTTAGCCCGAGAATATAATATTGTTAATGGCTATACTTTCGTACTCCATGATAATAGTAATAATATGGCAACGTTAAATATCTCCAATGGAAGCGACGACAGTATCTCTTTTGATGAAAGCATTGAAATAAACAAAGAAAAAATTCAAATGCTACTTATCCTCACACATGAAAAGATGTTAGGCCTTTACCAAAGCAATAGTGATAAGAATGAAAATAGAAACCCGAAAATAGAGCGAGACATATTCTCGCCGAGGGAAAATGAAATTCTATACTGGGCCAGCGTCGGTAAAACCTATGCCGAAATCTCAATTATATTAGGAATAAAAAGAAGCACAGTTAAATTCCACATTGGCAATGTTGTCAGGAAACTGGGTGTTTTAAATGCCAAGCACGCAATAAGGCTTGGCATAGAGTTGAAACTTATTAAACCTATTTAATAATACCAGGTACAATCATCGGCCAGGTTTCGAGAGTTTTTGGTTCAACCTGATGTACTCTCAGTATTTTATTTATCAGTTGTTGCTGGCTATCGTTATCAATACCCAAGTGTAAAAGATAAATAACTTCATTTTTCTCTGATTCACCTTGGTTCAATACCGTAATATTCCAACCTGAGCGTTTCAGTAGTATAAACATTCCTCGGCTGACTACCGTGAGTATCCCTTTATGCCCACGATCCCTGGCGTAATTCACCATCGCAAGAAACAGTACAGTACTAAGGGAGCTGTTATTGCCCACCATATCTCTTGCTAATGCTTTTTCAACAAAGAATCGGCTGGATTCAATAAAACCATCAATAGGTAAGCTCACATCAGAAAAATAAGGAGCAAATGGCCCTGTAATCATGGTTGGATATTTCATATCAATAAAGCGAACACTGCAAACAATAGTATCGTCTATTGTTCCTAATATATAATTAGTGTTCTCATCATCATATTGGTCGCTTTCTTTGCCATCAATACAGGTTACTTTCCAGTCCAGTCGATCTTTAAATGTTATTTTTCTAAGTGAGAAAATCTCGTCTAACTTCCTTTCCGGCATATTATTAAAATTTACGTTAAAGAGTTTTAACATAATAAAAACCAAAGTTATTTAATTAAAACAACATCGTACACGATCTCTATCTATGAGTGCAAACATTGAACGAGACTTAGCGAGTGCAGTAATAGCACACTCATTTTTTCGCCATCGTACGTTTATTCTACAAACAGAGTACCGCGTTTAAAGATTTTTGGCTCATGATGAGCTATAGATGCGGGCTAATAGAATTGTCGGGATTTTTTTAAGAGAAAAGTGACATTAGACAAGATTTTTATACAATAAATGGTTATAACGAAACAATGTTTCATTTTTTGTCTAAAAAGGATGCTGACGTGGACCGCAGTCCTCCGCTTTTTACTAATAAAAAATTTGTTTTTCTCGTCGCAACATTTTGTTGTCTGTTGTGGGGCAGCGCCTACCCGGCCATAAAAAATGGTTATGCGCTGTTTCATATTGCAGCTGATGATATTCCGAGCAAGATGGTGTTTGCCGGGTATCGTTTTTTATTGGCAGGTTTGGTATTACTGCTTTTTGCTGTCGCTAGCGGTAAGGCTATTGGTCGCCTTAAGAAGAGCCAATATAAGCAGATTGCTATTTTAGGGCTTACGCAGACAACATTGCAGTACGTTTTTTTCTATATTGGCCTGGCATACACCACTGGGGTTAAAGGTTCTATTATGAATGCGACAGGCACTTTTTTTAGTGTCCTGTTGGCACATTATATTTATAAAAATGACCGACTGACCTTCAATAAAATCATTGGATGTGCCTTGGGGTTTGCCGGGGTCATGGTGGTAAATTTTGGCTCGGGCTTGATGGACTTCAATTTTTCTCTGATGGGCGAGGGTTGTGTTGTGTTGGCTGCATTCATCCTTTCTGCCGCCAGTATTTATGGTAAACGTATTTCACAAACTATGGATACCACGGTAATGACAGGCTATCAGTTAGCCATTGGTGGGTTAGTTTTAACGCTGGGCGGTTATCTGTTTGGTGGATATTTGAGTGATTTTGGCTGGCAGGCTTTATTACTACTGGCCTATCTGGTGCTGTTATCGTCCGCAGCGTTTGCGCTTTGGAGTTTATTGCTTAAATATAATCGGGTCGGCATGGTGGCCCCATTCAATTTCCTTATCCCGGTTTCTGGCGCGGTGCTATCGGCTATTTTCCTGAATGAAAGTATTTTGGAATGGAAAAATGCTATTGCACTGGTGTTGGTATGTGTGGGTATTGTGTTAGTTAACCGAATTAAGCAGGGCAGAAGTTAGATGTTGTGACAGCATGAGATATTGTTGCGGCAATAATAATAGTGGTGTGCTAACCGGGCTAATAAATGTTGGTTAGCACACCCATATGGTAATACTGAATACTGTAATTATCAGGCTTTATCGGTCACTATTTTAACCCCGACCCGGCTCACTCGGTCAGATTCCATTTCGGCAATGGTCCACGTCAGGCCATCCCACTCAATCTGGTCACCAATAACCGGTTCACCACCAAAGAGATAGAGCACGAACTGACCGAGTGTTTGTTGTTTATCGACACCCTGTTCCAGATTAAGACCATAAATCTGAGATATATCATCAAGCTTTGCATCTGCGTCGAGAATAAAGTCGCCAAAGAAGCGCTCATCCAACTGGATGCTGGGTGACTGGCTAAATAATTTTCCCAGTGCGGGCAAGTGATGTTCCTGACCAATAACGCACAAAATATCGCCTTCTTTCAAGCGGGTATTGCCGTTGGGATGTAATAAGTCTTTGCCACGAAACAGTGCTGCAATGCGCGTTTCCTGCGGCATTTTTAAATCACGCAACGCTGCGCCGATACACCACTTATCGGAGCTGAGCTGGTAAATAAACTGCTCCCACTGGTTATTTTTATCAATGTCTAAACCAATCCGTGCCACCGGAGCGAGCGCGGGCGGCACCACCAATTTTGTTTTGCGCGCAGCAAATGACAAACTGGTGCCTTGTAATAGCAGCGAGACCAGCACGACAAAAAAGGCGACATTGAAGAATAAATTCGCATGGGGAATACCGGCCATCATCGGGAACACTGCCAGAATAACCGGAACGGCACCGCGTAAACCGACCCATGAAATAAAGATGCGCTCACGCAGATTAAAACTGGGGAAGGGCAGTAAGCCGATAAACACTGATAGTGGTCGGGCGAATAGAATCATCCACAATGAGAGAATTAATGCCGGAATGGCAATCGGCAACAACTCACTTGGGTTAAGCAATAACCCCAATACCAGAAACATGCCAATTTGACTGAGCCATGCCAACCCATCGAAGGTCTGTAAAATACCCGCGCGGTTGCGGATGGGGCGGTTGCCGAGCATCAGGCCACAGAGATAGACCGCCAAAATCCCGCTGCCATTCATCGCGGTGGTGAGTGAAAATACCAAAATACCGCCACTGACGGCCAGTAATGGGTATAAACCGCTGGGTAATTCTATCCGGTTGATGAGCAACAACAGCAAGCTGCCGCCACCCAATCCGATGATAATGCCCAAACCAAATTGCTGAATCAGGTGCACCAAAAACATCCAGCTCAGGCTGGATTCACCGGCGGAAATCATGGAAATCAGGGTAATGGTCAAGAATACGGCCATTGGGTCGTTACTGCCTGATTCTATCTCCAGAGTGGCACTGACTCGCTCGTTGAGACCTTTGCCACCTAACAGTGAGAAAACGGCTGCCGCATCAGTTGAACCTATAATCGCACCAATCAATAAGCCTTGAATGATATCTAAATCAAATAGCCAGGCAGCGGCCAAACCGGTCAGGCCCGCAGTAATCAACACACCTACGGTTGCCAGCGACAGGGCAGGCCACAATGCGACACGAAAGGAAGATGCCCGGGTACGCATGCCGCCGTCTAACAGAATGACGGCTAATGCCAGGTTACTGACCAGATACGCGACAGGATAGTTATCGAAGGCAATCCCACCGATGCCGTCGGTGCCTGCCAACATACCAATGGCCAGAAAGATGACCAAAATGGGGATGCCTAACCGTGAAGAGAGTGAGCTCAGTAAAATACTGGCTCCCACCAGCACTGCGCCAATCAAAAAAAGGCTGTTAATAGTGATGGCGTCCAATGTGGGAGATCTCCTGATGTGAAAAAGCGGGTGGGCCGAAATATTATACACAGATTTAGAGCGAGCAATGGGAAGATATGACCTAATTCAATGTGTTAAATAAGGCTATATACCCGTCATACTTCAAGCCGCAGGTGTGTTGGCTATGTTCAATCACCCGAATCACTTACTTATGTAAGCTCATCGAGATTCTCTCCCTTGCCGTCTTCATGCAACTCGAATTATTTTGGGTATAAATTGGAGAGGATAGGGAGATATAGCCAGATCGCTCACCTTTCATTGCCCAGCGGGGAATCAAGGGTGAGCGTTGGATGAAAAACTAGTCGCGTTTTAGTGCAGCCAAAGCTCTTTTCAGGGCTTCAAAGGTCACTGCTTTTTCCTGTTCAGGAAGATTATCGACAGAAAGTTGTGAAAGTTCATTGACTAATACACTGCGATCTTTGCCGGTGATCGCGCTGTCCAGTGCGCCGCTGAGGCGATTAACCAAGGCCAACAAAGTGCTGAACTCGGTGACTGGCGTAGTTTCAGATGTGGGATTATTCTCAATAGATTCTTGCTTACTCATCACAATTCCTCTTTTTGTTGTCACTGCAAGTGAAACAAATCCTGATAAGGAATCAACAGGATAGTTGCTCTGAAAGCAGAGCGCACAGTGAGGCATTTGCCATCCCGCATCTCCATGATGGCCTGACAGTGTAGCGGTTTTATGACCAAAACGGTATGCGGATGAATCAATCGATTAGCAATAACATTATTCATTTGCATAATACTTTAATTACGCCGTTTGCTGCTGCGGCTTGCCAGAAAATAAGAATTTCAGCAAAGGAATACGGCGATGTACCTCATACAACATAAACGAAATCAGGCAAACAAAGGCCATTCCTAGTATGAAACCTAGCCCGTTGTTGTCAATTCGTGGTGTCACGAAGGCACCATAAATTAAGGTCAATGGATGATGAACCAGATAGATGAAAAGAGAAGCGTTGACCAGGTAAGTCACCCGCACGGAAGGGTAGTTGAGTAAGCGATGCCCAAGAGAATAGACCACATTAGTCATGGTCACACCGATTAATGCTTTGATGATGAGATCCAATTCAAAGGCAAAAAACTCAGCAGTATTAATATGTTGGTTTAAATAGTAAGCGCCAAACAGCAGTATCGAGGCGATTAATGCCCTCGGTGAGAATGTGAGAAAAACCTGTTTAAGTGGCGGATAGATAAAACTATAAGCACCCAGAAGAAAGAATGGCAGATAAAAAACCGTCTCCATAACAAAGAAATTGAAAACACTATTAAAAAGTATTTCAGGGTTAAGAAGGAATATGATTCTGCGTATTACAGAATAAATGAATATGAATACAAACAATGATAGTGAGATTTTTCCTATGTTATTCATTCTTTTTATCAAACCAGGAACCGAGAGTTGTTTATTCTTCATTTTCTGGAACAGATAAAAACAGAGCCCTGTTAGTAATGCGAGTGTTAACAAAAACCATAAGTGAGAAACAACTTCCCAAATAGCAATATTTATTTTTTGATAAATTGTAAATGAATTCCAATCTTGTAATTTATTGGTGTAATTCTTTAGTAAGAAGAACTGCGGCAAAGTAATGAAGGGAATAGCGGTAACAAGCGGAATAACCACACGTTCCAGGCGAACCTGAAGCCAGCGCTGGCGCTCATAGCGCTGATACAACATGAACGAAAAATAACCGGAAATAACAAAGAATACCTGCATGCGAAAAGCATGGATGAAATCATTCAATAGGGTAAAGACTAATGAAGAGTGGCTGCTATTCACCGCCCAATGATTGCTGGAGTATATAAGAGAAAGATGAAAAGGAATGCCGAGTAACATCAAATAGGCGCGAATGGCGTCTAAAAAGTACTCCCGTTGGTTAGTATTTTTTTTCATACATATTCGCTAGTTGTTATCGGAATTAGAATAACGCATCCGATTTTTTCCCAGAATGTTTTATTATCGTAATTATTCATTGGTAACTCTATACGTTATCAATGGATCAGTGTGACGAGAAACACTACTATAAGGGTTAATGATTTTCCATAGCGTATTTTAGTCTGGCTTGTGGCTTAGCCACTGGTTTAAACAATGAGCTGGCAGTGTAACTTTGGGTTAAACAATAACCGAGATTTATCTGCTTGACCTGCTGGATAAACCGTCAATAATTTGGCTGTTGTGATTTAGGGGGAGATGTGGGAGTTAATATTTTGTCGAACGTCAATAGAATGTCAAAAGGGTCACGCGCGATCAGCGTTAGATGGCTGGGGGTTACTCTCTTGCTGTCATTATTCACTTCTCAGGCCATGGCTTTTTCGTTAGATGATGTGGCTAAGCAGGCACAAACTCTGGCGGGTAAAAGTTTCGAAGCGCCGAAAAGTAATCTTCCATCGCAATTTCGTGAAATGAAGTTTGCCGACTACCAGCAGATTCAGTTTAACCATGATAAATCGTATTGGAACAAACTGGACACACCATTTAAGTTAGAATTTTATCACCAAGGTATGTACTTCGACACACCAGTGCAAATCAATGAAGTTACAGCCACCAGTGTGAAGCCTATCAATTATAGCCCAGACTATTTTAACTTTGGCTCGGTCAAGCATGATCCTGAGTCAGTGAAGAATTTGGGTTTTGCCGGTTTCAAAGTGCTATATCCCATTAACAAAGCGGATAAAAAAGACGAAATCGTCAGCATGTTGGGTGCCAGTTATTTTCGTGTGATTGGTAAGGGCCAGGTTTATGGTCTTTCTGCGCGCGGGCTGGCAATTGATACAGCATTGGCCTCCGGTGAGGAGTTCCCACGTTTTCGCGAGTTCTGGATTGAGCGACCAAAGCCTAATGATAAACATTTAGTTATCTATGCATTGCTGGATTCCCCGCGTGCAACTGGCGCTTATAAATTCATTATCTATCCGGGGCGTGACACTACTATTGATGTGCAGGCGAAAGTTTTCCTGCGCGACAAAGTCGAGAAACTTGGGATTGCACCATTAACCAGTATGTTCCTGTTTGGCCCAAGCCAGCCATCTGCGGTGCTGAACTATCGCCCGGCGTTGCATGATTCCAACGGCCTTTCTATTCATGCTGGTAATGGTGAATGGATTTGGCGACCACTGAACAATCCTAAACACTTGTCAGTCAGCACTTATACTATTGAAAATCCGAAAGGGTTTGGTTTGCTGCAACGTGGCCGTGCATTCTCTCAATATGAGGATTTAGACGACCGTTACGATTTACGGCCAAGTGCCTGGGTTGAACCACGTGGCGATTGGGGTAAAGGTAAAGTTGAGTTGGTGGAAATTCCGACGGCAGATGAAACCAACGATAACATCGTGGCTTTCTGGACTCCGGATGTCCTGCCGGATGCCAAAACTTCGCTTGATCTAAATTACCGCCTGCATTTCACCCGTGATGAAGAGAAATTACATTCTCCAGATGTGGCTTATGTAAAACAAACTCTGCGTTCAACCGGTGATGTGAAACAGTCGAATCTGATCCGTGAGCCAGACGGTAGTGTCGCTTTCCTGGTTGATTTTGTTGGCCCAGTGCTGAAGTCACTCGATGAAAATGCGCCACTGGCTTCGCAGGTCAGTATCGATGACAACGGTGAGTTGATCGAAAACAGTGTTCGTTACAATCCAGTGACCAAAGGCTGGCGTTTGACACTGCGGCTAAAAGTTAAGGATGCCAAGAAACCAATAGAAATGCGCGCTGCGCTGGTTAACGGCGATAAAACCCTGACTGAAACCTGGAGCTATCAGCTACCTGCCGATGAATAAGTCAAATCAATCTCCTGTACAGGATTATATTGCCAACTTGCCCCTGACTGCGCAGCAGCAAGGGGCATTGCGCGATGCTTTACCCGAGGATGTGCTGCTGACCAGCACACCTGATGCGATACCTCGGGTTCATCAACAATTGGCTGCTGGCACTGCTGGCACTGCTGGCACTGCTGACAGTGTGACATTCAGTGAGCAAGACAGTGCATTGGCTTCGGTCAATGCTCGTTTGCAAGCTGCATGGCCTGATGCACTGGATGATGGCAAGCTATTGGCACAAGACGACGAAGGGCGCACGGTTATTCATGCCACGCCACCGATCAAGCGCACCAGCATGGCTCCGCAGGCCTGGCGTACCAATCCAGTCGGGCGTTTTTGGGATTCATTACTGGGCCGCAGCCCTGTTTCACGTGCACAAACACATGAACAGGCTCTTGCCGAGAAGAAATGGCGTAGTGTCGGTTCTCTGCGCCGCTATATCTTGCTGATATTGATTGTGTTGCAAACCGCCATTGCGACCAGCTATATGAAGACCATTCTGCCTTATCAGGGCTGGGCATTGATCGATCCTTTCGCCATCTGGCAGCAAAACTGGCAGGTTTCGGTCATGCAGTTGCTGCCTTACTTACTGCAAACCGGCATTCTGATTTTGTTCGCTGTGCTGTTTTGCTGGGTCTCCGCTGGCTTCTGGACCGCGCTGATGGGGTTCCTGCAATTACTGATTGGTAAAGATAAATACAGCATTTCTTCCACTATCAAAGGGGATGAAGCGTTAAATCCGGCACATCGGACGGCGCTGATTATGCCTATTTGTAATGAGGATGTGGAGCGGGTGTTTGCTGGTTTGCGCGCGACTTATGAGTCGGTGGCGGCCACGGGGCAGCTTGAGCATTTTGATATTTATGTGCTGAGCGACAGTTATGACCCAGATATCTGTGTGGCGGAGCAAAAAGCCTGGCTGGAATTGTGTCGTGATGTTGATGGGCATGGCCGTATTTTCTATCGCCGCCGTCGCCGTCGGGTAAAACGCAAAAGTGGTAATATTGATGACTTTTGCCGCCGTTGGGGCAGCCAGTATAGCTATATGGTGATTCTGGATGCCGACAGCGTGATGAGTGGTGGGTGTTTGACCGGGCTGGTGCGGCTGATGGAAGCCAATCCGAATGCCGGGATCATTCAGTCTGCGCCGAAAGCATCAGGCATGGATACGCTGTATGCCCGAATCCAGCAATTTGCCACTCGCGTTTATGGCCCACTGTTCACTGCCGGTTTGCATTACTGGCAACTGGGCGAGTCCCATTATTGGGGCCATAACGCTATTATCAGGGTGAAGCCGTTTATTGAGCACTGTGCACTGGCACCGTTGCCAGGTGAAGGCTCATTCGCCGGTGCCATTCTCTCTCATGATTTTGTCGAAGCGGCATTAATGCGCCGTGCCGGATGGGGGGTGTGGATTGCCTATGATCTGCCGGGCAGTTATGAAGAATTGCCACCTAACCTGCTTGATGAGTTAAAACGCGATCGTCGCTGGTGTCACGGCAACCTGATGAACTTTAGGTTGTTCCTGGTTAAGGGCATGCACCCGGTGCATCGGGCGGTGTTCCTTACCGGCGTTATGTCTTACTTATCCGCGCCGCTGTGGTTTATGTTCCTGGTGCTATGTACTGCGCTGCAAGCAGTGCATGCCCTGATGGAGCCGCAGTACTTCCTGCAACCGCGTCAGCTGTTCCCGGTATGGCCTCAGTGGCGACCGGAATTGGCGATTGGTCTGTTCTCTACCACTTTAGTATTGCTGTTTTTACCTAAGTTACTCAGTATCATTCTTATCTGGGCCAAAGGGTCGAAAGAGTACGGTGGGCCGATTCGTCTGTTGCTGTCAATGCTGGCGGAAATGCTGTTCTCCGTATTACTGGCACCGGTTCGAATGCTTTTCCACACGGTATTTGTGGTGAGTGCTTTCCTCGGCTGGTCAGTGCAGTGGAATTCACCGCAACGCGATGATGATGCTACGCCGTGGAGTGAAGCTATGGTGCGCCACGGGCCACAGTTGATGCTAGGTGTGGTTTGGGCCAGTGGTGTGGCCTGGCTGGATCTGCGTTTCTTGTGGTGGTTATCGCCCATCGTTTTCTCGCTGATCTTGTCTCCGGTGGTCTCGGTTCTGTCCAGCCGCCGGACCTTGGGATTGGCTAGCAAACGGGCAAAATTATTCCTGATCCCTGAGGAATATAATCCGCCACGGGAATTAGTCGCGACGGAAGAGTATCTGAAACTTAACCATCAGCGAGCGCTCAGCGACGGTTTCTTCCATGCGGTGATGAACCCATCCTATAACGCGTTAGTCAGTGCGATGGCAACGGCTCGTCATCACACTCGTGCGATTATCGAACAATATCGTGCCGAGCGGGTGGCGCAAGCGCTTCAGGCAGGGCCGGAGAAATTGGCCAAATTGCAGCGCTTAGAATTGCTGAGCGACCCGGTCATTATTTCACGCTTGCACCAGCAAATTTGGCAGCAGCCGGAACAGTACCAAATTTGGAACGGCCATTATCGCCAACTGGCGCATAATCTGAAGGCCCTCCCCGCCGCGAAATAGCGGTATGTAAAAATAGAAAAACGGGCATAGGATGGCCCGTGAGATTAATGACAAAGTGCCTGTAGTGGTGAAAACAGGCAGATCGTAAAGACGCCGTAAACCCCTCCCTGGGGGCTCGAGCCGCGCTGTCCGTACCTGTCTTCACCTTGCAAGGTTGAGTCGTCGAGGTTTGTCAGCAGTCTGACGGGCATAGGATGGCCCGTTTTTTTCTGTAAATATGAAATTTTCTGTAAATATGAAGAGCCGATTGAATCCATGTCTACCTTGATCCAGCGCTGGCATCCCTTAATGCGCATTATCATCCTCGGGGCCGGGATTATGTTGTTATCCGGCTGCGGCAGTATTATCAGCCGCATCGTGCCGGGGCAGGGGCATGGACACCAATATTACCCCGGTGTGCAATGGGATATGCGCGCAGGGCCATGGAAATATGTCACGGTTATCGATGTCCCATTATCAATGATTGTTGATACCTTTATGCTGCCGATTGACGCTCATCACGGCCCCTATGAATAACAATAGGTTACTTCTGTATGCCATCTCAACCCGCCAAATTGTTTGACTCATCCGTTTTGCCATCAACCTCAGTGATGCGCGTCGCCAGGCCTACTGATAACCTTAAATTAATCAGTGAGATGTATTGCCGAGGCCTGTGTTTTTCTGAACCAGGCAGTTTTGCCGAGCATCAGGGATTTGACGGTGTCATTTTGGGACACCCACATCACGCGTACCATTTGGAGTTCACTCATCATCGTGGTGTTCAGGTAGGGCGGGCGCCGATGTCGGATAACCTATTAGTATTTTATCTGCCAGACGAGAAGCAATGGCACAGTCAGTGTCAGCAAATGTGTACTGCGGGTTTTTGTCAGGTGGCGTCTTATAACCCGTATTGGGATGTGAATGGCAAAACCTTTGAAGATATCGATGGTTATCGAGTGGTGCTACAGCAACGTGAGTGGGTTGTGTAAGGTTCAGGTTGTATCGTTAATGAAAAAAACCGTCACTGGGGTGGGTTGAGGTTAATGACAAAGTGCCCGTAGTGGTGAAAACAGGCAGATCGTAAAGACGCCGTAAACCCCTCCCTGATGGCTCGACCCGCGCCATCTCTGGCGCGGACGCTTTACTCTTCTACCTGTTCTCACCTTGCAAGATCGAGTCGTTAGGCTTTGTCAGCAGTCTGAGCCCGCCACGAGGTGGGTTGAGAAATGCGACAGATTAAGTGTTGGTTATCAGGCGGTTTGCTGGCCCTGAGTGTTGTTCATCAACCGGCGAATAGGCACGATAAGCAATATCAATACCGCTGCACAGATAACCAATGCAATGGAGCAACGAGCAAACAGGGTTGGCAGCATATCAAGTTGATCCGCTTTAACATGACCCCCAATCAAGCCCGCTGCCAGATTGCCCAGTGAACTGGCGCAGAACCACAGCCCCATCACTTGACCGCGCATTCTGTCGGGAGCCAGTAAGGTCATAGTCGCCAGCCCGATAGGGCTAAGGCACAATTCGCCTAATGTCAGCAGCAGAATACTCATCACCAACCACAGTGGTGAAACACCCGCGCCACCGCTGCTGAGGACATGTTGCGCAGCGTACATCATCACGGCAAAACCTGCCGCAGCACATAAAATACCAATCACGAATTTAGTGATACTGCTGGGTTGAATCTTTTTCTTCGCCAGTGCTGGCCACGCCCAACTGAATACTGGCGCTAACAGAATGATAAACAGCGCATTAATTGACTGGAACCAGACTGTCGGGATTTCAAAACCCATCACCATACGGTCGGTATAGTCGTTGGCAAACAGGTTAAATGAGGTTGGTTTCTGTTCAAAGGCAGACCAGAAGAAGGCCGCAGAGACTAACAGGATGAAACACACCAATAAACGGGCGCGATCTTTACGGCTCATTTTGGCAAAAGCGAACAGATAGACAAAATAGAGTGTTACGGAGGCGGCAATAACATACACCAGCAAGCTGGCAATCATCACCGGATTAATGGGGATAACGCCCTGTGAAATAAGCGCAATAATTACTACTACCACAGCCATAATGGCGGTAACCCATTTGCCCACCCCCTGACGCTGGTTGGTAGGTTTATTCCAGCTTGAATCCAGACCCACTTCTGCGTCATAGCGCTTCATGGCCGGTATGGCAAAGCCACGGAAGATAAGTAATGCTACCAGCATCCCAATCCCGCCAATACCAAAGCCCCAATGCCAGCCGTGAGTACGCAGCAACCAGCCAGAGAGCAGCGGTGCGATAAACGACCCCATATTGATACCCATATAGAACAGTGAAAAACCACCGTCGCGACGGGCATCACCCGGTTTATAGAGGGTGCCGACCATAACCGAGATACAGGTTTTGAATAGACCGGTACCCAGAACAATAAACACCAAACCGATAAAGAACAGGTCATTGCCGAAGAAGGCCGAGAGGGCAATGGACAGATGTCCCAATGCAATCAGAATCGAGCCGTACCAAACTGCGCGCTGTTGGCCCAGCCAGTTATCTGCTAACCAACCGCCGGGCAACGCTGCCAGATACATACTCCCGGCAAAAATCCCGACAATAGCTGAAGCTTGTTCGCGCGGCAGGCCCATACCACCATCAAAAACGGTGGCAGCCATAAAAAGAATTAAGAGAGGACGGATGCCGTAGAACGAGAAACGCTCCCACATCTCGGAAAGAAATAGCCCACTGAGCGGATAAGGATGCCCAAAGAACGTACGACCGCCAGGGGTGTTAGTAGAGGTTTGCATAAAGTCTTCCCATAGAATCGCCTTAATATGAGCGAATAAGCCCGTCATACTTCAAGCTGCATTGGCTGCCTTCGCGCACCCCAGTCACTTATTTATGTAAGCTCATCAGGATTTACTCAGTTACCGCCGTCCTACAACTCGAATTATTTAGGGCGTAATTATCATCGAGAGTTATCTCTTTGGCGCACTGGCCAATGGTCGGAGTTAACACGCGTTACAGTAGAATTTAACGCAATAATAACGTCATTTTTTTATTTCCACCGGGGGTTATATCGTATTTTTAGATGAAAAGTCGATATGCATTACAATTATCAATCAGTTTAAACCGAATTTGATGGCTGTTTCCGCTGTTATTATGGGTGTTGTTCGGGCTTTCATGCTGAAAAACGCACAACAATAGGCGCTATTTATCAAGAAAAATAGGTGGAGGGTGTTAACTATCTTGCCGCTGTTGGATCGCGCGTTGCTGCGCTTTCAAAGGTTGGCGTTGCAAACACCAGTAAGAGTAAAGGGCATTAAACAGCACGACTACCGCTGTGACACAGAATACCGCCCGGAAACCATAGCTGGCAGACACCGCCGCACCGAGTAATGGGCCACTGACATTACCCACATCACGGAATGATTGGTTATAACTGAAAATTCGCCCCGCGACCTGATTGGTACAGTTATAAATCAGCAAAGTTTGCACCGCAGGTAATAATGCACCATCTGTTGCGCCTAATAAAAAGCGCAAAATACCCAGTTGTAGCGGGGTTTGAACAAAGGCCATCGGGATAAGAATCAGCACAGATAATGCCAGCATGGCGATCAAAATGCGCTCTGGGCCAATTTTATCTCCCAGTTTGCCCAATCGAGGGGCACTGATTAGCGCAGCAACACCGGGCACCGAGGCTATCATGCCGCTGACAAAAGCCAGATTATGAATGTCTCCGGCCAGTTCGCGCACATACAGTGTCAAGATGGGCGCGATCGAACCGGTCGCAATCTGAATGATCATGGTGGTGACAAACAGACTAAGGATTAACTTAGGGTTTTTCAATGAGTTAAATACCTGTCGCCCATTGAGCATGTCTTTTTTCAACACCGGAGCAAACTGCTCCCTGACATAAAACCAGGTCATGACAAAGCAGGCGAATAACACCGCGGCGGTAATAAAGAACACCGGCCGTAATCCATAATTATCTGCCAGCAACCCACCAATCAGTGGCCCGATTAATGCGCCGCTGACTCCGCCAGTTGAGAGCGTACCCAGTGCCCAGCCACTTTTATTGCGTGGTACTTGGGTGGCAATTAGTGCATTGGCATTAGGAATAAATCCGCCCAACAACCCCAACAGGGCGCGTAGAGCCAAAAACTGCCAAATGTTTTGCGCCATCCCCATCAGCACCATCACAATCCCCATGCCGAGCGCTGATCGCAGTAGCATAATCTTCCGGCCTTTACGGTCGGCAAGGCTACCCCAGAAAGGGGCGGCAATGGCTGAAAACAGGAATGTAATACTGAACACCAGACCCGACCACATGTTTAACGACTGGTGGCCGCTCACCCCTAACTCCTCCACATACAGTGGCAAGAATGGCATGATCAAACTAAATGCCGCACCGGTTAAAAAACAACCTAACCAGGTGACAAACAAGTTTCTTTTCCAGTTAACAGATTGTGGTGCCGAAGTCATAAATTACCGATTAAGCAAGGGATTGCTTCTCAACGAGCTGATCACTTTGCGTCTCTTTATTCGTCGATTGGGGCGTTTGAAGTGGCAACAAAGCACAAGAATAAAACAGTTAGCTTGATAAGTATGCGCTTATAGAGCATGCACATCAATGAGATGAATGTTAGTTTTTATTAAAATGGAAAGTGGGTTTGAAATGCGGGGATATGCTTATTCCATTTGGTAATAATAGAGTAAAAAGCCACAGCACCAGCGGCGCAGCAGCTTTTTTATCACATCAGCAGAGTGATGTTTATTATCAGCGATAAGCTTCATTTTTGGTGACGGAATAACGACCGCTACCCAGCAACATGATAGCAACGCCGCCGAGGAAATACATCGCTTCGTTTTCCAAACCCCATGCACCCACTTGGGTCAAGGTGAAAAACTTACCGGTACCAACCATCAATACTGCAACCAGCAGGTTAACCGCATAAACAAATGCGGCAGGGCGGGTAAACAGGCCAAGAATAATCAGAATCGGGGTCACAATCTCGCCAATGTAAACACCATAAGCGACAAAACCGGGAATGCCCTGTTCCTGTAAAGACGTGGCTATCCAACTGGTGCCGTGCTGAATTTTTGCCACACCATGAAATAACATTAAAACACCGAACGTTAGGCGTAATAACAGTTTGCCGCCGTTCGGGTGATCCGTAAGCCGTGTGAACCAGAGATTGAGAGTTGCCAGCATATATATCCTTATCAAGAAAAATATTCCCGTCATACTTCAAGCAGCAGGTGTGTTGGCTGTCTTCGTTACTCGGCCCGTCCATGGGCCTCGCCTCTGCGAGGCCGCTGCACACAGCGTTCAAATCTGCTCTCGGCAGATTTGTCACCCCAGTCACTGACTTATGTCAGCTCTTGGGGATTTACTCAGTCGCCGCCTTTCTGCAACTCGAATTATTTAGGGTATAACCAGAAAATAACCCAGAGAAATTAATTCAGTATCGTCGGACTAGTACTATATTTCTATTGGATAATACTGACAGATTGTATCAAAAAAACTGATGTAAACTAATTCTCATTATCATTGGTTATATTATTTTGATCTAAGCTAGTTACTCATATAGCGAAGGTACGCCCTCTGGCCGGGTTTTAAAACGCCGGTGGAGCCACATGTATTGATCCGTCGCGCGCTCAATCTCTTTCTCGACCACTTTATTCATAAATGCCGCTGCTTCGACTTCATTATCCAGTGGGAAGTTATCTACCGCTGGCTGTAAAAGCAGCTGATAGCCTTTCCCATCCGGCAGTCGGCGCGGGGTGAAAGGAATAATGGCCGGTTTACCCATGCGCACCAGCAGATAAGTGCCGGTGGTGGTGGCGGCTTGATCAACGGCAAACAGCGGCACAAACACACTGCTGCCTGGGCCGTAATCATGGTCTGGTGCATACCAGATAATCTCACCCTGTTTAAGGCTGCGGATCATCCCTTTGAGATCTTTGCGATCCAGCATGGCTTTGTTGGAGCGCATCCGGCCCCAAGTCTGCATCCAATCCATAGCTTTATTATCATGTGGCCGATAGACACCAATCCCTGGATTGTAAATACCAAGAATACGCGCACCCAGTTCCAGCGTCAGAAAATGCAAACCTATTAACAACACCCCTTTACCTTCATCGCGCGCTTTTTGGATATGTTCCAGCCCGCTAACACTGCACCAACGTTCAATGCGCCAATTAGGCCAAAACCACGCCATCCCGGTTTCAAATAACCCCATACCGACGGATTCAAAATTCTTTAGCAGCAGTTCATCTCGTTCACTTTTGGGCATATCCGGGAAACACAGTTCCAGATTGCGCTGCGTAATGCGCTTGCGTCGTTTAAGAAATCGCATGGAAAAGCGGCCAAGGGAGGTGCCCAAGATATAAATCACTGGGTAGGGGAGTAGCACCAGCAGGTAGAGAATACCGAGACCGAGCCAGGTCAGCCAATAACGAGGGTGCAGTAGTGAGCGATTAAAAGAAGGAGCTTGCATATCTGTTTTCATCGTCCTTGTTATTCGTTCGGACAGTTAACTATTTGCTATTGATGGTGCGCTAGAGTTCATAAAAGAACCTCAATAGGCCCTGTACCAACCTGCTTATCTGTCGTTTTAAGGTAGACTATCGTGGCATTTTTAGGGGCTTACCGGAAAAAAGACCGCACCAAAAAATCATTTTTATGCCTTTTTGTTGAAGTTTTCATCAGATAAAGCACTTGTTTGATTGTTATGTGACCAAGGTCGATTTGGCTATTTTATCGGATTTAATAAGCTGACTAATTCGGCCAGGCTATTGACGGCCATTTTTTCCATCACTTTGGCGCGATGGACTTCGACGGTGCGAACGGAGACACAGGCTCTATCCGCGATATCGCGATTAATCAAACCTTGCATTACCCATTGGGCAATCATCTGCTCTCGTGGGGTCAGTGAGGCATAACGCAGTTCTACCTGTCGGCGGGTGACAAGCTGTTCCGATTGAACCAAACCTTGTTGTAATGCCGCGATTAACGGTGCTGTCGCGACCGGTTTTTGCAGGAAATCGACGGCCCCTAATTTCATTTGTTCAACCGCTTGTGGCACTTCGCCGTGCGCGGTGAGAAATATCACCGCCAGCGTACTGTTTAACTGGCGCATCCGGGCATAAACCGCAGTGCCATCAAGCAATGGCATGCGGATATCGAGCAATACTACGCCGGGCTGATATACATCAGCTTGTGCCAGAAAACAGTCGCCCTCATGCCACACTTTCACTTTGTAGCCGAGGCTTTCCAGTAGAAAACGGCAGGCATCAGTGACGGCAATATCGTCATCAACCAGGTGAATCAGTGACAAAACTAAGCTCCTTGCTTGGGTTAAGTGGCAACGTCACGATGACATGCAGCCCTATATGGCCATTGGTGGCAACCTGATTACGTAATGTCAGATTTCCGCCCTGGCTGTTTATTAGCCGCTGGCAAATCACCAGCCCAAGGCCGAGGCCCTCACTTTTGCTGGAGCGGAAAGGGGCAAAAGGCTGGCTGAGTTGCTCTGAGGTCAATCCTCCGGCGTCATCTTGCAATGTCAGTGTCACCGCGTTGGCTTGCTGATGAGCACTAAACCATAACTGACGCGCACCCGCTTGCAAACTATTGGTTATCAGGTTGCATAACACCTGATCCAGTAACGTTGGCGCTAAATGTAGCGCAATCTGTCGGTCAATATCGGTATGTAGCTGGCAAGGCGGTTGATGTTGCTCCGCCCCCAATAATTGCCACAGATGCAACAGCAGTTCTGGCAGCGGCTGGCTGACGGTCGCCCTGTCAGATGTGGGGGATTTCCCTGCCCACAAGCGCAAGTTAGCAATGGTATCGGCCCCGCGTTGAGCCTGCTGACTGATCTGCCCGAGAATGGGTAATAACGGATGATCCGCTTGCTCTCGTTGCAGGCGAATAGCGCAGCCGTCGGTATAATGTTGAATAGCAGAAAGCGGTTGGTTCAGTTCATGAGCAAAGCCCGAGGCCATTTCGCCCAGAATACTTAGGCGTTGGGCCTGTTCTAATGCGCCCTCCTTGATTCTGAGTTGCTGGTGCAGTTGTTCAAGCTGGCGACTGCGGCGGCGCACCAGAAAAGCGACCCAAATATGATTAGCACCGAGCAGCAGCAGAATCAGCACAATGGCGGCAATCAACAGCCGGTGCTGCTGCGCCCAATCAAGAATTTGTTGCCAAAAATAGGGCTGTTGTGGGTGCTGATTGACCGAGCGCAACAGGGTTTCAACCTGACTGGTCGAGGAGGGGGCTCCCCACTGCGGTGCCTTGCTGTCAGCGGGGTTGAGCAAAATTCGCGTTACATTATCGGCTAACTGATCTGGCACATGTGACAGTGCGGCAAATGACCAGTTTGGGTACAATTCGGTGCTGGTCAGGCAGGGGATAGTGGCTTGTTTTGCCAGTAATGGCCGAAAATCGCGGGCATGCACCAACCCTTCAGCTTGCATATCTTCCAGCAAGCAAGTGGGGACAATAGCTGCAGAAATGGCGCGATCACGCAGTAGATAAATTAGGGCATCTACCGGAAAGCCAGAAAAATGCAGCTTGAAATCCTGTTCAGGTTGTAATCCTGCATCGCGTAATGCTTTGTATCCCAATAAGTAACCGCCAAAAGCCTCAGGTGACACCGCGCCGACACGTTTGCCTGTCAGCCCCAGTGGTGAGCGGACATCACTGTCAGCCCGCACCAAAATGACACTGCCAATCACATTGCGGCTGGTGCCATCTGGCTCATGACTTGAGCGCAAAGACACTAACCAGCGCAGCGGAAAGTGGCTATCAATTTGCACATATTGCGCCGGATTGGTGAGCAAAAAATCAATTCGATTCTGCGCCACGGCGTTTTTCATCGCATGTAAGTCCAGCGGCAATAACTGAAAATGCTGCTCCGGCAGTTGCTGATTCAAATTATCGACCAACGGTTGCCAATGTGTTTGTGCCTGAGCATCGCCGCGCAGTGCCAGCACGCCAATCGTCCAATCACGGGCGTGGGCGGCAGAAATACAGCCAAACAGCATTATCGCCAGCACTCTGAAATACATGAATGTTCCTTTTTTATGATCCCCGTCGCAGGGTGCAATTGTCCTGGATCAAGTCCTTAAAGGGAATGTGGAAAACCACAATAGGGCTTCTGCTCGTCGATTTCTACAATCCCGGTATCAAGAAGAGGGTGAGAAAATATGGATCAAGGGAAGAGAGCATTTCTACAGCGCCTGGGGGGGTTAACCGCCGGAGCTGCACTGGTGCCATTAGCTGATGCGGGCTGGCAGATGGAGCCAGTACGCAAACAAGGTGATATCAAACGACGCTATGCCATGTTGATTGATTTACGCCGCTGCATTGGTTGCCAGGCATGCACCGTCAGTTGCGCCATTGAAAACCAACTGCCGCAAGGCCAGTTCCGCACCACTGTTAATCAGTATCAGATTGCGCTATCGGGTGCAGAAAGCGTCACTAACGTATTACTGCCTCGCTTGTGTAATCACTGTGATAACCCGCCTTGTGTGCCGGTCTGCCCGGTACAAGCCACTTATCAGCGGCAAGACGGCATTGTGGTGATTGATAATACCCGCTGCGTAGGTTGCGCCTATTGTGTGCAGGCTTGCCCTTATGAAGCGCGGTTTATCAATCACAGCACTCAAACGGCAGATAAATGTACTTTCTGTGTTCACCGCCTTGATGCCGGATTATTGCCAGCCTGCGTGGAGTCCTGTGTTGGTGGGGCGCGGATTATTGGTGACTTGCGTGATGGCAACAGCACATTGCGCAAAATGCTATTGGAGCATGCCGCTGACATCAAAGTATTGAAGCCGGAGCAAGGTACCCATCCACAGGTGTTTTACCTCGGATTAAACGAGGTGTTTACCCAGTCATTACAAGGTCAACCAGCGCTCTGGCAGGAGGTTCATGCATGATCCATGAAACGATGATTCGTGAAATTCTGGCTCGCCCGCAGGATATCGCCTGGCTACCCTGGGCCGTGCAATATTTCTTCTTTATCGGACTGGCGTGCAGCGCAGTGCTGTTTGCGGGTGGGCAGCGCATCTGCGCCCGTCAAGGGAAGTTGTCCGCGCAGCAAAGTCAATGGGAGTTCACCGCACTGATGCTGGCGGTGACCGCCGTCGTGGTTGCCCCTCTGGCGCTAAATGCGGATCTTCATCAACCGGCCCGTGTTTGGCATTTTTATGCGCATTTCACCCCATGGTCGTGGATGTCATGGGGCTCCATCTTCTTGCCGCTGTTTAGCCTGTTGGTGATGGGCTATTTTCTGGCGCTGATTTATAGTCGGTTAAAGGCCAAACCCTTGCCACGGTTGCTGGCCGGATTGGCACTGCTTTGTGGGCTTTCCGCTATCAGTATTTTGCTTTACACCGGGCGAGAGGTATCGATATTACGCGCCCAACCGCTGTGGTTTAGCTTGTGGTTACCGCTGTTTATTTTCCTGACTGCCTGTCAGGCCATTCCCTCTTTGTTGGCGCTATGGCTATGGCGTGAACCGCAATATCAACGCCCGCTGGCGCGCTGGCAACTGATCAGTTTAGTGGTGCTGGCATGGGTTACCTTGTTGTGGGTCTATAGTGATAAGTTGTGGGCCAGCGGCGATAACCTTTCCGCCCCAGCCCTGCGCCATTGGGCTGTCCAGTCGCCATTCATCGCGCTATTTCCGCTAGCGCTGTGGTTGCTGTTATTCGGATTGGCTCTATTCAATGGCAGAAAAACATTATCCACTCCCGTGATAGCAACTCAGGCATTGATCGCACTGACACTGTGCTGGTCAGTGCGCTGGTTGTTACTGATGCAAACGCAAACCTTGCCTAAATACAATGTGTTAGCTAATCCTTACACCTTGCCGCTGGGTAGCGAAGGATTGCTGGCAATTATTGGTACTTTCGGATTATGGGTCGCAGCAATCATTGCTATCCGCGAAGGTGTCAAATGGCTTGAACAAAAAGTAACAAGTGCAAACCGAGTGGAAGGGGAAATACATCATGGCTAAGTCTACACGGCGTCAATGGTTAAAGGGCAGCTTAGCCTTGGGTGGCGTAGTGGCGTTTGGTGCCAGCTACCATGCGGTCGCGCGCAAAACACTGGCTGGATTGGTGGATGGCAGTGCGGGCAAACTGACACTTGATCCCATCAGTGGTAATGCTTTGCCAACAGAAGGAAGAGTCGGGCCACAGTGGCAGGCCAATCCCCAGCAGGCTGTTTCCATGACACAATGCTTTGGCTGTTGGACTCTGTGCGGCTTGCGGGTGCGGGTCGATACTCAGCAGAACAAGATCCTGCGCATCGCTGGTAACCCTTACCACCCCTTATCTCATGACCACCACTTCCCCTATCAATTACCGGTAGGCGAAGCGCTGCAACGTCTTGGCGGTGAGCAGGGCATGACTGGGCGCTCGACCGCTTGTGCCCGCGGGGCGACCCTGTTGGAAGGCGTCGATAGCCCTTACCGCATCACGGAACCGATGAAGCGAGTGGGGCCGCGCGGGAGTGGTAAATGGCAGCGTATCAGTTTTGAACAATTAATCGCCGAGGTGACCGAGGGCGGCGATTTATTTGGCGAGGGGCCGGTTGAGGGGCTGCGCGCTATCCGTGATTTGGATACCCCAATTGATGCTAAACAGCCCTCTTTAGGCCCGAAAGCTAACCAATTGCTGGTAACCAATGCCGGTGATGATGGGCGAGATGCTTTTATTCAGCGCTTTGCTAATCAGGCATTTGGCACCAAAAACTTGGGTAGCCACGGTGCTTATTGTGGGCTGGCCTACCGCGCCGGTTCTGGTGCGTTGATGGGGGATTTGGACAAAAATGCCCATGTTAAGCCTGATTGGGACAACGTCCGTTTCGCCCTGTTTTTGGGAACCTCACCGGCGCAATCGGGTAACCCGTTTAAACGTCAGGGGCGACAGTTAGCCAATGCCCGCCAACGGGATGATTTCAATTATGTGGTGGTCGCTCCTGCTTTGCCGCTGACCACCACACTGGCCAATCAGCATAACCGCTGGGTTCCGGTATTGCCGGGAACCGACGCCGCACTAGCGATGGGAATCATCCGCTGGATTATTGAACAGCATCGGTTTAACCACGCTTATCTTGCCATTCCTGGTGAAATGGCGATGCAAGCCGCTGGGGAGCGCAGTTGGACTAATGCCAGCCATTTGGTTATCACCACAGAAACCCATCCGCTGGCGGGGCAGTTTTTACGCGCCAATATGTTGAGTGGCGAAACAGTCGCTGAGGGAGAAGAAAGCCCGGTATTAGCGCAAGCCATCGATGGAGCGTTACAACCCGCCGCTCAGATGTTACAGGCCGAATTGTTCGTCACCCAAGACCTCACCTTGCATGATGGTCAAAACGTGCAAGTGCAATCGGGCATGACATGCCTGCAACAAGCTGCCGCGCGCTTTACGCTGGCCGAATACAGCCAGCAATGCGGCGTGCCGGAAGCGACAATTATTGGTTTAGCCCGCGAGTTCACTGCCTATCAGCGCCAGGCTGCGGTGATTTCACATGGCGGCATGATGGGGGGCAACGGGTTTTACACCACCTGGGCAGTCATGATGTTGAATGCCATGATTGGTAATCTCAACCTTAAAGGCGGCGTGTCAGTCGGCGGTGGCAAGTTTGATGGTTTTGCCGATGGGCCACGTTACCAGTTAGCCACCTTTGTCGGCATGGTTAAGCCAAAGGGGCTACCGCTATCGCGCAGTAAACAGCCTTATGAAAAGTCAGAAGAATATCAGCAGAAAATCCAACAAGGGCAATCAGGTTATCCGGCCCGTGGCCCGTGGTATCCGTTTGTTGGCGGGCAGTTAACCGAACAATTAGCCCCAGCGCTGGCGGGTTACCCCTATCCGCTGAAAGCCTGGATAAGCCATATGACCAACCCGCTATATGGGGTGGCGGGCCTACGCAATCTCATTGAAGAGCGGTTGCAAGACCCCCGTCAGTTACCTTTATTCATCGCTATCGATGCTTTTATGAATGAAACCACCGCCTTGGCAGATTATATCGTGCCGGACACGCATAATTTTGAGAGTTGGGGGTTCAGTGCGCCGTGGGCCGGTGTGCTAGTGAAGGCCAGCACCGCTCGTTGGCCAGTGGTGGAGCCACGCACGGCCCGCACCGCACAAGGTGAACCGGTGGCAATGGAGAGTTTCTTGATTGCTGTTGCCAAGGCGATGAAGTTACCGGGATTTGGGGCTAATGCCATGCAGGATAGCGAGGGGAATAGCTTGTCGCTGGACCGCGCGGAAGATTATTACTTACGCGCGGCAGCCAATATTGCCTATGGTGGCGAAAAGCCGCTGCCAGCGGCCGTTGATGACGAATTGCGTCTAACGGGTGTCGATCGTTTATGGCCTGCACTTCAGCGCAGTTTGTACCCAGACGAGCAGCGGCGTGTGGCTTATTTGCTGGCGCGTGGTGGGCGGTTTGCGCCATATGAAAAAAGCTGGAACGGTGACGCCACTGGGCCACAATGGAAAAAACCACTGCAAATCTGGAATGAAAATGTGGCGAAACATCACCATGCTATTACCGGTGAGCGCTACAGCGGCTGCCCGACCTGGTATCCGCCGCGCTTGGCGGACGGCTCGGATGTGTTCCAGCATTATCCTGTAAGCGACTGGCCATTACGCTTGATGTCATTTAAGTCTCATCTGATGAGCAGCTCAACGGCGATGATTGAGCGCCTACGTGCGGTCAAATCCACCAATCTGGTGGCGATCAACCCGCAAGATGCGCAGCGCAATGGTATTCAACATGGTGATATTGTGCGGTTAATGACCCCCGGAGGGCAGATGGAGGTGCAAGTCAGTCTATTGGATGGCGTTATGCCTGGTGTTGTTGCCATTGAACATGGTTATGGTCATCGCGAAATGGGTAGCAGAGCTCACACACTGGATGGCGTTGTGATGGCGTCAGACCCCCGAATCGGTCAGGGCAGTAACTTGAATGATTTGGGCTTCACTGACCCCACCAGAGAGATTCCCAATACCTGGCTGGATTGGGTGAGTGGCGCGGCAGTCCGGCAGGGGCTACCGGCTAAATTGCAACGAATAAGCTAATACACGACAATTTTAACCAATGGATACATAAATCCCTTTCACTTGCAGAGGGATTTATTATTTTTGCGTTATGATAGCGCCGATTTATCTATTGGTTAGTCACTTACGTGGTGTTATTCATTCTTATCGGAGAGCCGTCGATGACAGCTGCAAAACTCAGTGCGGGATTATTGGTCGTCGGGGGCATATTGGGTTATTTCGGTGCCGATTGGCAGAGCAAAACGTTACTGATTACCGCTGGAGTTGCTTTACTCACCGGCGTCGTTCTCTCTGCTTTTACCGATCGAGATTGCCGCTAGAGATGTGCCCTGTCGGTGTTTCAGGTATTATATGCGCCGCACGGGGTGACCGGTGCCAAAATATCAGTTCTATTGCGCGATGATTTACCGTGGTTAGCAGTCGAATGACTTACGTAACCCATTGAGCAGTAATTAAATATTTATCAGTAACCTCTCTGAAAGACAGGAAAGTACACCATGCCAGTGTTACATAACCGAATTTCTAATGAGGAACTTAAAGCGCGCATGTTGGCTGAAACCGAACCGCGCACCACAGTTTCTTTTTATAAATACTTCATATTGGAAGATGCGAAAGCCTTCCGCGATAACCTTTATAGTCAATTTGTTAAACTCGGGGTTTTTGGCCGGGTTTATGTGGCTAAAGAGGGCATCAACGCCCAAATTAGTGTGCCAGCTAATCGTTATGATGAATTTAAAGTGGTGCTGTTTGCCGCCCATCCTGCGCTGGACCAGGTACGGCTGAATGTCGCGCATGAAGATGACGGCAAGTCATTTTGGGTGCTGCGTATGAAAGTGCGCGAGCGCATTGTGGCTGACGGCATCGATGATGATAGTTTCGATCCCAGTAACGTCGGGCATTATCTGAAGGCCGATCAGGTTAATCAGATGATTGATGACCCCGATACCTTGTTCGTCGATATGCGTAATCATTATGAATATGAAGTAGGCCATTTCGAAAATGCGATAGAAGTTCCTTCGGATACTTTCCGCGAACAACTACCGATGGCAGTTGATATGCTACAACATGACAAAGAGAAGAATATTGTTATGTATTGCACCGGTGGGATTCGCTGTGAGAAAGCCAGCGCCTATATGTTGCATAATGGTTTTAAAAACGTCTATCACGTCGAAGGCGGGATTATCGAATATGCCCGCAAAGCAAAAGAACAAGGTTTGCCACTTAAATTTATAGGTAAAAACTTTGTTTTTGATGAGCGGATGGGGGAGCGGATCTCTGATGATGTTATCGCGCATTGCCATCAGTGTGGCACACCAAGCGACACACATACTAACTGTAAGAATGATGGCTGCCACTTGCTATTTATTCAGTGCCCCGCTTGTGCTGCAAAATTTGAAGGTTGCTGTAGCCCGATTTGTCAGGAAGAACTGAAGCTACCTCAAGAAGAGCAACGCGCTCGCCGGGCAGGACGTGAAAACGGCATTAAGATATTTAATAAGTCTAAAGGATTACTGCAAACAACCATGCATATTCCTATGCCAGAAAAGAGCGCGGATAAGTAATATCCGGTGCTATTAAAATAAGGCGTTGTCGGTTATTTTATCCGATAACGTCTTTTTTTTGCCATTTTGAGCCGTGGCGGTTCCAATACAAGGATTGATAATGACAAAACCTGTGGTAAGTGGCCAAGGGTTGCGCTTAGTTGCGATGCTGGCAATGTTGGTCGTGATTATGGCTGGGATCAAGGCGGCATCGCCTATTGTGGTTCCCTTTTTACTGGCAATATTTCTCGCCATTGTTTTAAACCCGTTGGTGAAATTACTCGAAAAAATAAAGATCCCCCGCACACTGGCTATCGTTTTACTGGTAACTATTATTGTTTTGCTGATGGCATTACTGTTTAGCCGCTTAGGTTCTTCATTAAATGAATTTGCCCGTTCATTACCGCAATATCGCGGGATGATGCTGGAAAAAATGCGCGATCTGCAAGAATTTGCTATGCGCTTTAATATCGAATTCTCGGTGGATGACATCATGAAGCATGTCGATCCCAGCATGGCGATGAACTTTATTACTCGTCTGCTTAGCCACCTTTCTGGAGCAATGGCCAGCACCTTCTTGCTATTAATGACAGTCGTCTTCATGTTGTTTGAAGTCGAGCGCTTGCCTTATAAAATGCAATTGATGTTTGATAACCCTGAGCAAGGAAACGCCATTTTACGACGCGCACTGAATGGTGTGACACATTATCTGGTGATTAAGACCATTATTAGTATCGCGACGGGGATCGTTATTTGGCTATTTTTGGCCGCGATGGGGGTCAGATTTGCATTCTTATGGGGGTTATTAGCTTTTGTTCTCAATTACATTCCTAATATCGGGTCAGTATTAGCCGCCATCCCACCTATTATTCAGGCTTTGCTATTTAACGGTTTTGCTGACGCATTTGCCGTAACTGGTGGTTATATCCTCATCAACCTGATTGGCGGTAATATTATTGACCCGCGCATGATGGGGCGCGGCTTGGGGTTATCAACGCTGGTGGTATTCTTATCATTAATTTTCTGGGGATGGCTATTGGGGCCAATAGGTATGTTGCTCTCAGTACCTTTAACCATTATTGCCAAAATCGCACTAGAATTAACGCCTGCTGGTTATAAGTTTGCAGTGTTACTGAGCGATGGTAAGCCTGCCAAAACTGAGGCGGAGAAGCCAATATCTTGATTTGAAAATCTGAGGCCAGCAGGTGATTTCTATACCTGCTGGCTTTACTCAATATCAGGGGAATGATTCGGGCAGTAAACTAATAGAAAAAGAAATAAATATCCAGTGCCAACAATGTGAGCCACAAACAGATATAGAGTATTAGATGCTCCCGTACATTATTGATAACTATTGAAAGCAATTTATTTAACATGCTGACTGGCTGCGGCTAAGATCATCGCACATTATAGGTGTTTTTAATTGGATAAACAATAATCTGGAAGTTAAATTAGTGTGTTAAGAATAATAAAAAAAATGATTTATCTACAGATATGTGTGTAAAAGATGAACGTTGGAGCGTGGGTTATATAAAATAATTTAAGTGGAATGTAACCGATACTTGCTAACAGCAAGCTATTTCGCATTATATTGTTCCGGCTACATTACTCGTGACTTAAACTTATATAAATATTGGCTCGGCTCTGTATTGAGCACTACTTGGAGATGTTTTTCTAAATATAGACTAATTTCTAGTAGAGATATTTGAATACGTTGTAAATAAAGCACAACTCTAAGCGATTCCTGACTTTTATTTTCTCAGTAATATGGCGTTTATGTGAGTAAACTGTGCTATCGCTGATATTCAATTTTTTAGCGATACGGTAGTTGGGCATTTCTGTCATCCAGTAGCACATGACTTTATGTTCTTGTGGGCTGAACAGTGATGCAGGGCATGACAGATGTGACTTGCCTGAATCGTGTGAAATACGGGATAAGCTTTGAAGCAGTTCAGGCAAATGCTTTTTAGCCAGAATAGAAACAGAGCCAGTCAGGGGGATTGGTGTTTCACTAAATGGATAGGCTGCATCCAGATAAATATACACTTTTGCCTGGTCACTACAACGTAGAAAATGTTCTAATAACGGACAATGACCACCAAAACGACAATATTGGGTAAGATTAACAATTATTATCTCAGGATTAAAATCCTGGATAGTTGATGTTGCTTGTTCAACCGTAGGCACATCTCTTAAATTAAGCGATGTTGAGTTATTTAAATAAGTATTTACCCCTGAACGGGTATAAAAACATTCATCAATAATTAATATTTTCATATGACATACATCCTTGTCTAACTGCAACCATACCTGGCTGCATACAAGGATAAGGTAATCCTCTGACGACCAAGGCGTCAATTCGGGATTTGCGATGCTTGTTGACGGATTTAACGAATAAGCCTCCTGCTAATAATAAAATTAAGAGTGTTTTGTCCTGAGATTGAAATATAAGAAATGCAAATAAATTGCCAATAACTCATCTTAAAAGTAAATGAGTATTGGCAACAATTTAATCAGAAAATTGTCATTCGTGGCCTAAGAATGAGTGAATCGCGCCAGTGAAAAGGCAGAAATATCAATAGGTGACGTTTTATCTTGCGCAAAGAGTGCGGCGACTTCACCCAGTGCGGTGGCAAACTTAAATCCATGACCGCTTAAGCCAGTCACCACCATAATATGGGGGTTATCCGGCAAGGTGTCGATGATGAAATCTTCATCGGGACTCATATCATAACTGCATGCTGCGCCATGTAGGCAAACACCCACTCCAGGTAAGAAATGACGCAAAAAGCCAAATACTTCGGTACCATCTTCAGCATAAGCACCAAATGGCTTACGTTGTGCGGCTGATTCTATCGGTTGACCACCATTATGCTTACCCAATTTCAGTTCATCATTTTGTGAGGGAAAACCGTAGTAATGAATGTTATCCGGAGTTTCTACTGTAAATGCCGGGAAATGATTCCCTTCACTGTAGCGACCATCGGCATGGTGCCAGGAGAAGACTTTGCGTATGGCTGTTATGGGTAATTGCGGTAGTAACTCTTTCACCCAGGTTCCGGCGGTGACCACCACTTTCCTGGCGCTGTAGGTACCATCAATGGTCACGACATCAACCCCATTATCCAAGGGTTCAATCGCGGTAACCGGGCAGTTAAATAAAATGCCGCAACCAGCCTCAGTGACGGCTTTGATCAGTGTTTTTATGGCCAGTTCTGAGCGCAGATAACCTGACTGTGGTTCGAATACACCAATATAATTATCCGGCACAGTAAATACCGGCCATTTCTCACGAACCTGCGCTGCATTTAAAATGTCGACCGGTAAATTATATTGTTGCGCGCTGAGTTGTGTATTTTTCAGGAAAGTCGAATCATCAGGCCCCAAATTGAGTACACCACTGGCCTGAAATAATTTTTCACCTGTCTGAGCGGAGAGTTGATCCCACAGTGCTTGTGCGCGTAATACTAATGGAACATATTTCTCGCCTTCACCGTATGCGTGGCGAATGATTCTGGTATCGCCGTGGTGGCTACCTGACTGGTGAGGAGGCATTGCACTGTCAATCATCAGCACTTTTAAACCGGCTTGTGAGGCGTAGTAACCTGCGGCGGAACCGACGGAGCCACTACCAATGACAATCAAATCATAATCCATATTTTTCACCTTGGTGAATATCATCGCTAGCCTTATTTAACACTGTTCGATTTGTAATGCAGTTTTATCCTGATAATAAACAGAATTATTTAAATGAAAGGCGGCAAGTCGCGATAAAAATTAAAACGATAGTAATAGCACGGGGTCAGGGATAGCAAAAGGGATGTTAGCGATATGATGGTGGGAACGGTTAATAAAAAGGCATCAAGTGATATTCACTAATGCCTTTTTATGAGCGTTGAGAAATTAATTGTAGGTGATAATTAATGCTTACGACGGTCAAGATCTTGGTATTCTGATGACTCAATTTTAGCAATGCCTGCTTCTAAGATATTTATTAATTGGCGTGCAACATCAGTCGTCAGCCAGAGCGTTCTATCAACCAGCGCATCTTCAGGCGGTTGATCCATGGAAGACAGGTAATGAAGACGTATCATCATCGCGTCATATGCATCTACAGTGCTGATATCCCAACCTACGAGCGGGTGAGTCTGGATAACTTCATCATTTCTGTCCATAAAGACCCCTTATATAGTAGTTACTAACTGGAGTGACTAACGAGGATCAATGCGACTCAATACTCAGTGAACTTTTTTAGTATACGCAAGCGCTGGTGAATGTGGAGATTATCAACAGATCTTTACAAATTATTTATTTTCTGATGATTAATTAAGCGAAGATTAAAATGAAAAAAGCCGAGGAGCGATTCCCCGGCAAAACAGCATTTACCTATACCCGTCATACTTCAAGCTGCATGTGCGTTGGCTACGCTCAATAACCCGAATCACTTACGACACAGTAAGCTCATCGGGATTTTCTCACTTGCCGCCTTCCCGCAACTTGAATTATTTAGGATATATAACATATTTTTTATTGTGATTTATTCCGCATCGAACCAGTCGTCCGCGCTTTCCCATATTTCTTGTAATATTTCAGAGATGAGATCTTTATCAGTTTTGGCACCGCCTAAAACAGAAAGATTATTGGCCCCGGCGTAACGCACTTGTACTGCGGTAGTGGTATCCGGGAATTTAGTATTCAGTCGTTTACTCAATTCATTGGTGAGTGCTTCGATAGCACCTGCGGGTAACTGATTTTTTTTATCAATACTGACTTCAACACGCATATTTAGCCCTCCGAATATTCATGCTGGTTATTTATACAGTATAAGTGTTCGGGCTGCAACTGGCGGATAAAAAAATTTGAGGCAGTAGAGAAAAGCGCGCTCTACCGCCATAGCTATTAAGCTTTAACTGACCAGTTGATGGTCTGGCCGGCAAGGAAAGGAATAATAGATTCGTTTCCGAGTGAGATTTCTTCTGGTTGTTGGAACGGAACCCGAACCAATTCAACAAAATCTTCATTAACGGGCAGACCATAAAAACGTGGGCCGTTCAAAGAGCAGAATGCTTCCAAATGTTGCAGTGCGTTCATCTCTTCAAACACAGAGGCATACGCTGGAAGTGCCGACGGGGCATTGAATACACCTGCACAGCCACATGATGACTCTTTACGATGTTTGGCATGCGGTGCTGAGTCAGTTCCGAGGAAGAAGCGCTCAGAGCCACTGGTAACCGCTTGACGCAGGGCTTCTTGATGAGTGCTACGTTTTAGGATCGGCAAACAGAATAGGTGAGGGCGAATTCCGCCAACCAACATGTGATTACGATTGAACATTAAATGCTGAGGGGTGATGGTCGCACCAAGGAAACGATTGCCTGCCAGCACATAATCGGCTGCGTCTTTGGTGGTGATATGCTCAAAGACAATTTTCAGTTCTGGGAATTGACGGCGTATCGGTTCCAGGATTTGGTCAATAAAGCGCGCTTCACGATCAAAAATGTCCACAGCCGCGTCAGTGACTTCCCCGTGGATCAGTAACGGCATGCCTATCTTCTGCATCTGTTCAAACAGCGGATAAATTGCTGGAATATCAGAAACACCATGGGTTGAGTTGGTGGTGGCATTGGCCGGATAAAGCTTAGCGGCGGTAAACACACCTTGTTCAAAACCGCGAGTCAGTTCATTGACGTCCAGAGTATTGGTCAGGTAGCACGTCATTAGCGGTGTGAATTTATGGCCCGCAGGAATTGCCGCCAAAATACGTTCCCGATAGGCAATGGCACTGGCAACTGTGGTTATCGGGGGTGTCAGGTTTGGCATGACAATAGCCCGAGCAAACACCTCGGAAGTATAGGGCAGCACGGTACTGAGCATTTCGTCATCACGTAAATGAATATGCCAGTCATCGGGGCGGCGAATTTTCAGGGTTTGGGGTTGTACAGTCATTCAACGGGCTCCGCAGTCATGATGAGATATCGGGGTTTTTGTGCTGTTTCCGGCGGGGTCTAAGGATAAGCGGAAAGTGCTCCAGATGCATCTGATTGTTACGGCTAAGGTGAAAACAATATTTTTAGTAAGTTGAAAATAGGGTAAAAAGGGGCTTTTATAGAGAGGTTTCGAGAAATTGCCCAAGTGGGTGAGCGATTGATTTATCGTCAAATACGCTAGTTAAATGTACAGATGGGAGAATAACTATGGAAGTTCGTGTTATTGCCAGCTTAGTAGCGAAACCTGAGTTTATTGCTGAGGTTACAGCCGCAGTTCATCAGGTTATCGAACCGAGTCGTGAAGAGAAGGGGAATCTGCAATATGATCTCCATGCTGAAAGCGACCAAAAAGGCTCTTTTGTGTTTTTTGAGCGCTGGGCATCTGAGGATGCATTAGAAAAACATAATAAAACCGAGCACTTCAAAGCGTTTGTCAAAGCTCTTGAAGGCAAGTTGGAAAGCCTTGAGATAAAGAAAGTGAAGCAAATCGCGTGAGAGTATTTGTTCAATAAAAAACCCGCCAAATTGAAGTGAACCCCATTTATTGGACACTTTTCCTGGCGGTTGACATGGCCTGATTTCGGTACTGCACCGGACTCAGGCCGTTTAATTTTACTTTGATCCTTTCGTTGTTGTAGTAATGGATATACTCATCCACCGCTTTTTTCAGTTGTTCTACATCTTCGTATTTTTCATTGTGCCAGCATTCAGTCTTCAGCAGACCAAAAAAGTTTTCTATCACAGCATTATCCAGGCAGTTGCCCTTGCGCGACATACTTTGCTTTACTTCGCCAGACCCCAGCCTTTTCTGATAGCTTGCCATCTGATATTGCCAGCCCTGATCCGAGTGAAGTACAGGTTCATCGCCTGAGTTCAACTTCTGTAGCGCATCATCAAGCATTTTATCAATCAGGTTCATTCCGGGATGCGTATCCATCTGCCAGGCAACGACTTCGCTGTTATACAGATCCAGCACGGGTGACAGATACAGCTTTTTACCCCTGACGTTGAACTCGGTCACATCCGTTACCCACTTCTGGTTAGGGGCTTCGACAGTAAATTTTCGAGCAAGTATATTAGGGACCACTTTACCGTAGGCACCCTGATATGACTGATATTTTTTACGACGCAGGTTAGATGCAAGCTGCTGTTGCCGCATGAGTTTTCGTACGGTTTTATGGTTAAGACTCCCGCCCTCATTGCGTAGGGCCAGCGTTATTCTGCGGTAACCATAGCGACCTTTATGATGGTGAAACAGGGTTTTTATTCTTTGTTTCTCATCCGCATAAGTCTCTTCACGACCACTGGATTTTACCTGCCAGTAGAAGGTGCTGCGCGGAAGTTCGGCCACGTAAAGCAAGGTCGCCAGTTTATACAGATGCCTTAATTCAGTGATTATTCGCGTTTTTTCCGCTGCTTCTCCTGAATCAAGGCACGCAGCTTTTTTAAGTAGGCGTTCTCTGCACGCAGATATTCCAGCTCTTCTTCTATGCTGCGGAACTCCGGGTAAGGGGCCGTTGCTTCCTGAGCAGAATGCTTTTTCTTCCCTGACATAGTCGGTCGTCCTCTGGGTTTGTTGCGAAGCGCAATAATACCCCCTTCGCGGTAAAGTCGCGCCCATCTGTTGATGGTGCAGGCTGTCGCAATGTTGAATTTTGCGGCCGCTTTGCGGGAGGACTGATGATTATCCTGCATCCAGAGAAGTACCGCCCCCTTGAAGGCAGCGGAATATTTTTTGGTCGTGATGGTGAAGCCATTCTCTCCGCTGGCTTTCCAGTGCTCGGTCCAGAGGCGAACCGTACCGTGGTCAAGACCAAATAGTCGGGCGGTACGCCTGGCTCCATCATCACTGTTGAGGAAGTGGAGAACAACCTGACGCTTGAATTCAGTTGTGTATTTTCTTTTACCCATTAAACGCAAAACCCCTACTCGCTGGGTGTCCAACTTTCGGGGTTCACTTCAAAATGGCGGGTTTTGCACTATTAGGGCCGAACGATATTGCTACTATTCAACTGATTGTGGCTTTGTTGCTGGTGCTGTTGCCTTAGTTGCTGCCGCATGACCACCCGCAGAACCTTTACCTGCAAAATCAAAGGCTGGACGTTCCCAATGGCCTTGGCTTGGCGATGCTGGTTGGTAATCAGGTGCCGGTGCTTTAGTCATTGGCGCTGAAGCATAGTGCTTGAATAACACACCTTCGGGATGAGCAACAACTGGCTGCTGCGGTGCAACGGCAACAGGAGCTGTGTCGGTTGGTGATTCAGTTACCGTAGCTTCTTCTGCCACAGAATCTTCAACCACTGTTTCCGCCACGATTGGTGCTTCAACCACCGCTTCTTCAACTGTCACATCTTCAACTACAGCTTCTTCAACTATAGCCTCTTCAACTACAGCTTTTTCAGCGACTGTCACGTCATCAACTACAGCTGCTGTTTCTTCAACAACAGGCTCTTGGGTTACGGCTTCTTCCATGACAGCGACGGGTTCGATTGTCGCTTCAACTACAGTTTCTGTTGCCACAGCGTCTTCAATCACTGGCTCGACTGCCGTGATAGTTTCTGCTGCTGGTGCAATTTCAGTTACCTGTGTAGGTTCTTCAACAGCATGGGTTTCAACGATTGGCGCTACAGTTACCGTTTCTACCATTGCCGTTTCCACAATTGCCGTTTCTACAACAACCGGCGCACGGCCCGGTACGGCAGCAGCGGATGATGAAGAACCACCTGGTTTGTGTTGCGGGGCTGGAGTCGGCACGACAGTTTCAGCTACGGCAGCAGCAACAACAGGTGCTGCAACTACAGCGACTTGTTCTACTACAGCAGTAACTTCCTGCACGTACTCAACTGGCTGTTGTTCTTCAACCGGATTTTCCACAAAGGCGGGTTCAAACGGTTGAGCTACTGGATAACGCACCCACACTTTACCTGATGCCATTTCTGGTGAGGCGAAAGCACCCGCCAGCGGCATAGCTGACTGGGTTGGGTAGCGCTCATCACGATAGCGGCGACGGCGTTGACCACTGACACGCAGGTGGCGAGGTGAGCGGCGAGAGCGACGTGGCATGCCATTTTCATTGTTGCCATTACGATCGTTTGTTGCTTCATCATCGGCCTGAGAGCTTGCTTGCGGCAGCAATTTCACTTCTTCCTGCACGACTGGCGCAGCAATGTGGGAAACTGGCTCGCTAACAGAACTTTCCAGAACATTCAGCTCATCATTCGCGGATTGAATACGGACTTTCTGATTCAATTGGCGACGTTGACGGCGCTGCATCACTTGTTGACGTTCTTCTTGCTCAGGTTGTGCTTCTTCGACTACAGCTGTGACGACATCCGCATCAACTTTAGCTTTAACGTCTTGTGATACCTGGCGTTTATCATCTTGTGGACGACGACGTTGGCGATCACCGCGACGCGCTGGCTGCTCTTCACGCTGTGTTTTATCTGCTTCAACAACTTCAGTCTGTGCCTGTGGTGCCGTTGCTTGTTGCGCCGGGCGTCTATTATTGCGGCGCTGATCGTCACGGCCTTCGCGATTGCTATTATCGCGGTTAGCATTGTCACGGTTGCCGTTATCACGAGTGCTATTATCACGGGCATTGTTGTCGCGACTACTGTTATCACGACCTTCGCGCGGCGTGCGGTCACCACGGTCTTTGCGGCCATTATTCTGGCGGCGAGGATTGCGGCGATCATTACGACGGTTTTCGTTGGTTTCAGTTTTCTCAACTTCAACCGGCTTCACTTCAGTTTCTGTTGAACCACCGAAGAGACCTTTCAGCCCACTGAACAGGCGGCTAAGGAAACCAGGTTGTTCTGCCACCGCAGCTGTTGCGGCCTGTGGTGCGGCTGTTGGTTTAACATTCGCAGCAGCAGGGGCTGACTCTGGTGGCACTTCTGTTGGCAGAGAGAACGTCGCCAGCGCAGGTTGCTCTGGGCGTTTACGTTCGATGGTCGCTTCTTCCAACGGTTGTGCCATTTCAGCTTCATGCAGCTGTGGCAGCAAATAGCTGAGAGAAGGGACTTCTTCGCCTTTGCGTACACGAAGTACAGAGTAATGCGGCGTTTGCATCTGATCGTTTGGTACGATCACTGCCCGCACACCACCCTGGCGTTTTTCGATGGCATTAACAGATTCACGCTTTTCGTTCAGCAGATACGATGCAATTTGTACCGGCACAATGGCGTGAACTTCATGGGTATTCTCTTTCAGCGCTTCTTCTTCAATCAAACGCAGAATAGAAAGTGACAGAGATTCGTTGTCACGAACGGTACCGGTACCGCTACAGCGTGGGCACACATGGTGGCTTGACTCACCCAGTGATGGGCTGAGGCGCTGGCGGGACATTTCCAGTAAACCGAAGCGAGAGATGCGGCCAATCTGGATACGCGCACGGTCTTGACGAACGGCATCACGTAGGCGGTTTTCTACTTCACGTTGGTGGCGTACCGGTGTCATATCGATAAAGTCGATGACAATCAGGCCACCTAAGTCACGTAGACGCAACTGACGGGCAATTTCATCGGCGGCTTCAAGGTTGGTATTGAATGCCGTTTCTTCGATATCTCCACCACGGGTAGCACGTGCGGAGTTGATATCAATCGCTGTCAGGGCTTCGGTGGTATCAATAACGATAGAACCACCGGAAGGCAGACGCACTTCACGTTGGAACGCAGATTCAATCTGTGACTCAATCTGGTAGTGACTGAATAATGGGATTTCGCCACTATACAATTTGATTTTGCTGCTGAAATCCGGGCGGCCAAGCGCTGCGATATGCTCTTTAGCCAGTTCGAGAACTTTAGGGTTATCGATCAGTATTTCGCCGATGTCCGGGCGTAGATAATCACGGAAAGCACGAACAATTACGTTACTTTCCTGATGGATCAAGAATGGCGCAGGGCGGCCTTCAGCGGCTTTTTTAATCGCATCCCAGTGCTTCAGACGGAATGATAAGTCCCATTGCAGCGCATCCGCAGATTTACCTACACCGGCGGTACGCACAATCAAACCCATGCCATCTGGCAATTGCAGGGAGGATAGGGCTTCTTTCAGTTCAGTGCGGTCATCACCTTCGATGCGGCGAGAAATACCACCGGCACGTGGGTTGTTAGGCATCAGAACTAAATAACTACCTGCCAGGCTGATGAAAGTGGTGAGTGCGGCACCTTTATTACCGCGTTCTTCTTTATCAACCTGAACAATAACTTCCTGGCCTTCGCGCAGCACATCTTTGATGTTTGGGCGGCCATGAGAGGAATAATTACTAGGGAAATATTCGCGAGAAATTTCTTTTAATGGGAGAAAACCATGTCGTTCAGCGCCGTAATCAACAAAAGCGGCTTCCAGACTGGGTTCGATTCGGGTGATTTTACCTTTGTAAATATTCGCTTTTTTCTGTTCATGACCTGGGCTTTCAATATCCAAATCATACAGCCGCTGTCCATCTACAAGGGCAACACGCAACTCTTCTTGCTGAGTTGCGTTAATCAACATTCTTTTCATCTTTAACTTACTCGTTTTTTTTACATTGGCGTTAGAACTGCGGGCAAAATAACCTCTATGGTCGGGTAAACCGATGACCCCGAGTCTTCTAGCAAAGCCGTCAACCTCACGGTTGTCGCCTGCATAGGGGCGCATTATTTCGGTAAGCCTGCGTTTCTTTCTGAAAAACAGCGCTTTTTATATAAAGGGTAGCTTCTGAATATAAGACAACAGAGCCTTACCCACTTGCCGACCAAGCTGCAACCCGCAGCCCGCTAATTGCTTGATTTCACATTACGTCTTACGCCATTGCTGCGTTTTTGTGTGATCAGGCAAAGTTTATTATTCCACAAGTCTCTTGGCCTAACGAGAATCAACGCAGAATTAACCACATTATTCCATTGCTGACACTGATATAGCAAGATGACTTTACCTGTCTAAGTAAAGATTCTTTTACTGTATTCACAGTGTTGGCGGCTATCGTTGTCTTATTAAACAATAAATGCGCGCAAACGTTATCTTTAAATAGTCAGATTGACAGTTAAGCACAGAAAAAGGGGTGGCGCTAATTCCTCGGTGTATTTAGAATCGCGCCCCATGAAAACGAATAATCCAGCAGTACAATTAATCACCATTTCTGCCGACGAGGCCGGTCAGCGGATCGATAACTTTTTGCTCACGAAATTGAAAGGTGTGCCAAAGAGTATGATCTATCGCATCGTGCGCAAAGGTGAGGTCCGCGTTAATAAAGGGCGCATTAAGCCAGAATATAAGCTGGCTGACGGTGATGTGGTTCGTGTACCACCGGTACGTGTCGCCGAGCGCGAAGAGATTCAGGTATCAGCTAAACTTGATAAAGTTGCCGCGCTGGCCGATTGCATTCTATTTGAAGACGATTATCTCTTAGTATTAAACAAACCTTCCGGCACTGCTGTACATGGTGGCAGCGGTTTAAGTTTTGGGGTAATTGAAGCATTACGCGCCCTGCGGCCTGAAGCTCGCTTCCTGGAATTGGTTCACCGCCTTGACCGCGATACCTCCGGTGTTTTGTTGGTAGCCAAAAAACGCTCGGCTTTACGTTCTTTACATGAGCAGTTGCGTTTGAAAGGGATGCAGAAAGATTATTTAGCGTTGGTGCGCGGGCAGTGGCAATCACATTGCAAAGCGGTGCAAGCGCCTTTACTGAAGAATATTATGCAAAGTGGCGAGCGCATGGTGAAAGTCAGTAGCGAAGGTAAGCCATCCGAAACGCGCTTTAAAATAGAAGAGCGTTTTGAGCATGCTACTCTGGTCAAAGCCAGCCCGATCACTGGCCGTACCCACCAGATTCGCGTGCACGCACTGCATGCTGGTCACCCAATCGCTTTTGACGATCGTTATGGTGACCGGGAATTTGATAGCCAATTGCAGGGAACAGGGTTACATCGCTTATTCCTGCATGCCGCGGCCTTGCGTTTTGAACACCCAAATACCGGTGAAACCATGCGCATTGAAGCACCACTGGATAATCAATTGCGCCATTGCCTGGCGGTATTACGCAAGAAAGCTGCGATTTAAAATGCGGCTAGCCGTTTTAAAGCTATCCGCATTTTAAAGTAAGGGATTGACCCCTTGCTCAATTAACATTTGGGTGAGGGCGATTAATGGCAGGCCGATGAGTGTATTCGGATCACGGCCTGATAACTTGTCAAATAAAGTGATGCCCAACCCTTCACTTTTAAAACTGCCTGCACAATTCCATGGTTGTTCCCGCACTAAATAACCCTCAATTTCTGCGCTAGTTAATCTGCGGAAATAAACATCAAATGTTTCGCACAGGCAATCATGGCTACCGGTTGCTGTATTGAGCAGCGCCAGCCCGGTATAAAAAGTGACACATTGGCCGCTGGCTTGTGTTAACTGCTTGACTGCATTGGCATGATTATGGGGCTTGCCGACGATGGTGCCGTTAATAACACACACTTGATCAGAACCGATTATCAAGTGTTGTGGGTAATGAGTGGTCAGAGCTTGGGCCTTGGCGCGTGCCAGCCGTTGCACCAGCGCGCTTGCGCTCTCGTCTTGCAATGGGCTTTCATCAGTTTGCGGCGCAGCAGTGATAAAGGGTAATTGCAATTTTTCCAGCAATGCGCGGCGATATGATGATGTTGAGGCGAGAACTAATTGCGGCATAATATTTTCCATAAACCGTGGCGTAATTTAATCAGGCATTTTAAACTGTCTGCCGCTTCGGAAGCGAATATTGGTGAAAGGTGCAGTAAAACGGCCTTTTTCTTTGACTCTATGTCGTTACAAAGTTAATATGCGCGCCCTATGCAAAAGGTAAAATTACCCCTGACCATTGATGCGGTTCGTACCGCTCAGAAACGTTTAGATTACGCAGGTATCTATTCGCCTGAGCAGGTTACACGAGTAGCCGACTCAGTGGTAAGTGTGGACAGCGATGTCGTGGCCTCATTATCGTTTAATATCGATAATCAGCGTCTGGCGGTTATTACAGGTCATGCGGACGTCGATGTAACATTGATGTGTCAGCGCTGTGGTAACACGTTTGCACACCATGTTCATACAACGTATTGTTTTAGCCCGATCGTCAATGATGAGCAGGCTGAAGCATTACCGGAAGCGTACGAGCCGATCGAAGTCGATGAATTTGGCGAAGTTGATCTGCTGGCTATGATTGAAGACGAAATTATTCTTTCACTGCCTGTCGTTCCGGTACATGATTCTGAACACTGTGAAGTGTCCGAGGCGGACATGGTATTTGGCAAACTGCCTGAAGAGGCGGAGAAACCTAATCCATTTGCCGTATTAGCCAGTTTAAAGAAAGTAATTAAGGAGTAAGGTCAATGGCCGTACAACAGAACAAACCCACTCGTTCCAAACGTGGCATGCGCCGTTCACACGATGCGCTGACCACTGCCACTCTGTCTGTGGACAAAACTTCCGGTGAAACTCACCTGCGTCACCACATCACAGCCGACGGTTTCTACCGCGGCCGCAAGGTTATCGGCTGAGTAGTACTTGCTAATCTTCTTTAGCAAGGCGATACCTTGACTTGTCTAACCCTAGCGTTAGATGCAATGGGTGGGGATTTCGGTCCCCACGTCACAGTGCCTGCTTCATTGCAGGCACTGGCCTCTAATCCAAAACTAAAACTCCTGCTGGTCGGGAACCCCGACACCATCACTTCGTTACTGGTTAATGCCGATCCTTTGTTGCTGGAAAGGTTACAGGTAATCCCCGCTGAGCATGTTATTGCCGGCGATGCTAAACCCTCACAAGCGATTCGTGCCAGCCGTGGTACCTCTATGCGTATTGCATTAGAGCTTGTCAAAAACGGTGACGCAGCAGCCTGTGTGAGTGCAGGTAATACTGGGGCATTGATGGGGTTGGCGAAGATGATGATTAAGCCACTGGATGGAATAGAGCGCCCGGCATTGATGACGGTCATCCCAAATCAGCAACGCAGCAAAACTGTGGTACTGGATTTAGGGGCTAACGTCGAATGCGATAGCACGATGCTGGTGCAATTTGCCGTCATGGGTTCGGTGATGGCAGAAGAAGTTGTTGGCATAACAAACCCGCGTGTTGCTTTGCTCAATATTGGCGAAGAGGAAACCAAGGGGTTGGATAATATCCGCGAAGCCGCCGCAGTATTAAAAAATACACCGACTATCAACTATATTGGTTATCTGGAAGGCAATGATCTGCTGACAGGCAAGACTGATGTGATGGTTTGTGACGGCTTCGTGGGTAACGTCACTCTAAAGACCATGGAAGGTGTGATAAGAATGTTCTTGTCACTGCTCAAATCATCGGGCGAAGGCAAAAAACAGTCATGGTGGCTTAAACTTATTGGCCGTTGGCTGCAAAAACGTGTGGCAAAGCGGTTCGGTCATTTGAACCCCGACCAGTATAATGGCGCATGTCTGTTAGGATTACGGGGCATCGTAATCAAGAGCCACGGCGCTGCGAATCAACGCGCATTTGCCGTTGCCATCGAACAGGCTGTGCAGGCGGTGCAGCGGCAAGTCCCACAACGGATTGCCGCGCGCCTTGAAGCGGTTTTACCCAAGAGTGACTGACTGTACATGTATACTAAGATTCTCGGTACGGGGAGTTATCTGCCCGTACAAGTGCGCAGTAATGCTGATTTAGAAAAAATGGTGGATACGTCGGACGAGTGGATTGTCACCCGGACAGGTATTCGTGAGCGGCGTATTGCTGGACCGGATGAAACAGTCGCAAGTATGGGCTTCCAGGCAGCAAAAAAAGCGCTGGAGATGGCCGTTATTGATGAGGGTATTGATAAGAAAGATATCGGGCTGATTATCGTAGCTACCACCTCGTCAAGCCATGCTTTCCCAAGCTCGGCCTGTCAGGTGCAGCAAATGCTGGGCATTGAAGATGCAGCCTCTTTCGATCTGGCTGCGGCCTGTGCGGGCTTTACCTACGCGCTGAGTGTAGCTGACCAATATGTGAAAAGTGGTGCGGTTAAGCATGCCATCGTGATTGGCTCCGATATGTTATCGCGCGCACTGGACCCAGAAGATCGTGGCACCATTATTTTATTTGGTGATGGTGCAGGTGCCGTAGTATTAGGCGCATCAGAAGAGCCCGGCATTCTCTCTACTCATTTGCACGCAGATGGTAAGTACGGTGAATTGCTGGCCCTGCCATATCCGGATCGCCAACACCAAGAACAGCCAGCCTATGTCACTATGGCCGGTAATGAAGTCTTTAAAGTTGCGGTCACTGAGCTTGCCCACATTGTGGACGAGACTTTGCAGGCCAATAATCTGGATCGCTCAGCGCTGGATTGGTTGGTACCGCATCAAGCTAACCTGCGTATTATTAGCGCAACGGCTAAAAAATTAGGCATGGGGATGGATAAAGTGGTGATCACGCTCGATCGCCATGGCAACACCTCTGCGGCATCTGTACCGGCGGCATTTGACGAAGCAGTACGAGATGGGCGAATTCAACGTGGGCAGTTAGTGCTGCTGGAAGCGTTTGGCGGCGGCTTTACCTGGGGCTCAGCGCTGGTTCGCTTCTGATTTAACAGAACCTTTTTTGGTTTAACAGGTTTTTTGATTCAACAGGAAAGAAAATGTCGAAATTTGCAATGGTATTTCCAGGCCAGGGATCTCAATCTCTTGGCATGCTGGCCGATTTGGCCGCACAATTTCCGATAGTTGAAGAGACCTTCAGTGAAGCCTCATCGGTACTGGGCTATGATCTGTGGCAGTTAGTGCAACAAGGCCCGGCTGAAGAATTGAATAAAACGTGGCAGACCCAGCCGGCATTGTTGACGGCATCTGTTGCTATTTGGCGTGTGTGGCAGCATCAGGGCGGTAAACTGCCTGCGATAATGGCCGGTCATAGCTTGGGTGAATACTCCGCTCTGGTATGCGCGGGCGTGCTGGATTTCAAACAGGCGGTTCGGCTGGTAGAATTGCGTGGCAAGCTGATGCAAGAAGCGGTACCTGAAGGTACCGGTGCCATGTACGCAATTATTGGTTTGGATAATGAATCCATTGCCAAAGCCTGTGAAGAGGCAGCATTGGGTCAGGTGGTTTCGCCGGTCAACTTTAACTCACCGGGTCAGGTGGTTATTGCCGGGAATAAAGAGGCGGTAGAACGTGCTGGTGCGGCTTGTAAAGCTGCCGGTGCGAAACGTGCCTTGCCATTGCCTGTCAGCGTGCCATCTCATTGTGCTCTGATGAAACCTGCGGCCGATAAGTTGGCCGCCGCACTGGAAGAGATTGAATTCCAAGCGCCGTTATTCCCTGTCGTCAACAACGTCGATGTGAAAACTGAAGTGTCACCAGAGGCTATCCGTAGCGCTTTGGTACGCCAGTTATATAATCCAGTACGTTGGACTGAGAGTGTTGAATTTATGGCAGCAGAAGGTATTGAACTGCTGTTAGAAGTTGGGCCGGGTAAGGTCTTGACTGGTTTGACCAAGCGCATCGTCGATACTCTGGTAGCAGCACCGGTAAACGATGTTGCTACGCTGACCAGCGCGCTTGAAAACTAAGAAAGAGGGTAACATGAGCTTCGAAGGAAAAATTGCGCTGGTAACTGGCGCTAGCCGCGGTATTGGCCGTGCGATTGCAGAATTATTGGTCGAACGGGGTGCCCGCGTTGTGGGTACCGCGACCAGTGAGAAGGGCGCCGAAGAGATTAGCGCCTATCTGGGTAAGCAGGGTAAAGGTTTAATGCTGAATGTCGTGGATCCTGCGTCAATCGAGTCAGTTCTGGCAACGATTCGTGCGGAATTTGGCGATGTCGACATTTTAGTGAATAATGCAGGTATTACGCGTGATAACCTGCTGATGCGTATGAAGGATGATGAGTGGCAAGAGGTTATTGACACCAATCTGACTTCCGTATTCCGTCTGTCAAAAGCGGTAATGCGCGCTATGATGAAAAAGCGGTTTGGGCGTATCATCACCATCGGTTCTGTAGTTGGAACAATGGGCAATGCAGGGCAGGTTAACTACGCGGCAGCTAAAGCGGGTCTGATCGGTTTTAGCAAGTCTTTGGCGCGTGAGGTTGCTTCACGTGGCATTACTGTCAACGTTGTGGCACCTGGTTTTATTGAGACAGACATGACTAGGGCGTTGACAGATGAACAACGCGCAGGCATTTTAGCCCAAGTACCAGCTAACCGGCTTGGGGAAGCTAAAGAAATCGCCAGCGCAGTTGCATTTTTAGCCTCTGACGAGGCCAGCTACATCTCTGGTGAAACGTTACATGTCAATGGCGGCATGTATATGATTTAAAAATCACGAAAGTATTTGCGTTATTTGAGGTAAAAACCGCAAAATAGCGTAAAATCGTGGTTTGACCAGCCTAGATTTAGTTGCATCTTTTTCAACATTTTATACACTACGAAAACCATCGCGAAAGCGAGTTTTGATAGGAAATTTAAGAGTATGAGCACTATCGAAGAACGCGTTAAGAAAATCATCGTTGAACAACTGGGTGTTAAAGAAGACGAAGTGAAGAACAGTGCTTCTTTCGTTGAAGATCTTGGCGCGGATTCTCTGGACACCGTTGAGCTGGTAATGGCTCTGGAAGAAGAATTTGATACTGAGATTCCAGACGAAGAAGCAGAAAAAATCACTACTGTTCAGGCAGCTATTGATTTTATCAACGCTAACCAGCAGTAAGCGTACATGCTTTAAGTTTAGATAGTTAGGCGGTCACTCGACCGCCTAAGTTTTTTTTGTCCTAAGTGTTATTTTCCCTCCTTGGAGGACAACCGTGTCTAAGCGTCGAGTTGTTGTGACTGGACTGGGCATGTTGTCTCCTGTCGGTAATACAGTCGAATCCACATGGAAAGCTGTTCTTGCCGGGCAGAGTGGCATCAGCCTGATCGACCATTTTGATACTAGTGCCTATGCAACTCGATTTGCTGGCTTAGTGAAAGATTTTAATTGTGAAGAGTTCATTTCGCGTAAAGATGCGCGCAAAATGGACGCATTCATACAGTACGGCATTGTTGCTGGCATGCAAGCCATGCAAGACTCAGGGCTTGAAGTCACCGAAGCCAATGCTAGCCGTATCGGTGCCGCTATAGGTTCTGGTATTGGTGGGCTGGGTCTGATTGAAGAAAACCACACCGCGCTGGTGAACGGTGGGCCACGTAAAATTAGCCCATTCTTCGTGCCATCAACCATTGTTAATATGATTGCCGGCCACTTGACCATTATGTGTGGGATGCGGGGGCCAAGCATTTCTATCGCAACGGCATGTACTTCTGGTGTGCATAACATCGGCCACGCGGCGCGTATCATTGCTTACAATGATGCAGATGTCATGCTGGCAGGTGGTGCAGAAAAAGCCAGTACGCCATTGGGTGTCGGTGGTTTTGGCGCGGCTCGTGCATTGTCGACTCGTAATGATAATCCGCAAGCCGCAAGCCGCCCATGGGATAAAGACCGTGATGGTTTCGTTCTGGGTGACGGCGCAGGCATGATGGTGCTGGAAGAGTACGAACACGCGAAAAAACGTGGTGCAAAAATCTACGCAGAAGTTGTTGGGTTTGGGATGAGCAGCGATGCTTATCACATGACCTCTCCACCGGAAGACGGTTCTGGAGCAGCGCTGGCAATGGTAAATGCATTACGTGATGCGGGTGTGAGCACCTCTCAGATCGGCTATATCAATGCCCACGGCACGTCAACTCCTGCTGGCGATAAAGCCGAAACGCAGGCAGTTAAGTCTGTATTTGGTGGAGACACCAAAGTGATGGTCAGTTCCACCAAATCCATGACTGGGCACTTGTTAGGTGCAGCAGGCGCAGTTGAATCTATCTTCACTGTCTTAGCACTGTGTGATCAAGCTATTCCAGCCACCATTAATCTGGATAACCCAGATGAAGGTTGTGATTTGGACTTTGTTCCGCACGAAGCTCGTCAGGTAAACGGTTTGGAGTACACCCTGTGTAACTCCTTCGGCTTTGGCGGCACTAACGGTTCTTTGGTTTTCCGCAAAGTATAACGTTGGTCGTTACGCTCCAGCTGCTTAAAAGACCCGGTTTTCCGGGTCTTGAGGTTAATGACAAAGTGCCCGTAACGGTGAAAACAGGCAGATCGTAAAGACGCCGTAAACCCCTCCCTGGGGGCTCGAGCCGCGCCGTCCCTGGCGCGGACGCTTTACTCTTCTACCTGCCCTCACCTTGCAAGATCGAGTTATCGAGGTTTGTCAGCAGTCTGAGACCCGGTTTTCCGGGTCTTTTATTAACTTTGTCCTGCATTAGTCATAACATCCCTCAATAATAATTGTCCCAATAAGAGACAAATCTGAAAACAGCCATTGGTTTAAATCTGATACTGTCAGCAGGTACAATTTATATTTATGGGCAATCCCTCTTTCCCAATTGAATATAGAGTAAATACCCCCTTCCATTTAAAGAGAATCTGAATGTTCTGGATTAATGGTGTTGAACAAAATTTGATTTCGGCTTCAGACCGCTCTGTGCAGTTTGGCGATGGCTGTTTTACTACCGCCAGAGTCTCTCTCGGCCGCGTTGTGTGGCTGGATAAACATATACTACGTTTGCAGTTGGCGGCTGAGCGGTTATTAATGCCCGCAGTGAATTGGAATGCATTGACCAAGGAAATGGTTGAAGCCGCAAGCCATACTGAAGACGGGGTGCTGAAAGTGATTATCAGTCGGGGAAGCGGCGGACGAGGTTACAGTGGCACGACATGTCAGCATCCGACACGGATTATTTCTCTCAGTGATTATCCTGTTCATTATCATAGTTGGCGTGAACGGGGGATTTCTCTGGCACTCAGCCCGATATCGCTAGCACGTAGCCCCTTGCTGGCGGGGGTTAAGCACTTGAACCGCTTGGAGCAGGTATTGATTCGCGCGCATCTTGAGCAGACAGCGGCGGATGAGGCACTGGTGCTTGACACTGAAGGCATGCTGGTGGAATGCTGTGCGGCTAATTTATTCTGGCGTAAGGGGGATGAAATATTTACCCCAGATCTGTGCCAATCAGGTGTAGATGGCATTATGCGCCAACGAATTATTAGCTGCCTGGCTACGCAGGGTCGGCAGGTGACAATTGTGGCACAACCGGTGGATGTGTTGGCTGATGCAGATGAAGTTATCGTTTGTAACGCGCTGATGCCGCTACTCCCGGTGAATAGGATTGAATCGGTAAATCGCGCTGAACCGTGGGTTTACCACTCGCGCCAGTTATTTGATTTCTTAAATCTTCATTGCTGCGAAGTATAGACTTCATGAGGATTTTGATTTTTGTACCTATGACTACCTTTAATATGAAGATGGCCGCCCGATGAAAATAAAAAGCACCAAAGCATTAATCCTTTTTGTCGCTATCTGTTTGGGATTGCTGCTGTTGGGTTACCAGAGAGTACAACACTTTGCTGATAGGCCGTTGGCTATCCAGCAAGAGACCATCTTTAAACTTCCTGCGGGGACGGGACGAGTGGCACTGGAGAATTTGCTGCAACGCGACGGCCTGATTAAAAATACTCGCTGGTTCCCCTGGCTGCTGCGCCTTGAACCAGAGTTAGCCAAATTCAAGGCGGGTACCTATCGCTTTACTCCCGGGATGACAGTGCGCGGCATGCTGGAGCTGCTCGCCAGCGGTAAAGAAGCCCAATTTACCGTGCGCTTTATTGAAGGAAAGCGGCTGCGTGATTGGATGGATGAATTACAACAATCAAAATATATAAAGCATGTATTGGATGGGAAGAGTGATGCTGAAATCGCGGTATTACTGGGATTAAAGGACAGCGAACATCCTGAAGGGTGGCTTTATCCAGATACCTATTCATATACTGCCGGAACCACTGACTTGGCATTACTCAAACGTGCCCATGTGAAGATGGAAAAAACAGTCGATGAAATCTGGCAGGGGCGTGATAAGTCGTTGCCTTACAAAACCCCAGGCGACCTGGTGACTATGGCGTCAATCATCGAAAAAGAAACGGCGGTCAATGAAGAGCGAACCAAAGTAGCGTCGGTGTTTATTAATCGACTACGTATTGGTATGCGACTGCAAACGGACCCGACTGTTATTTATGGGATGGGAGATAGCTATAATGGCACCATTAGTCGTAAAGACTTAGATACGCCAACGCCTTATAATACCTATGTAATATCTGGTTTGCCGCCGACGCCGATTGCGATGCCGGGGCTGGCATCACTTACGGCTGCCGCTCATCCGGCTAAAACGCCTTACCTCTACTTTGTAGCAGACGGCAAGGGCGGCCATACTTTTACCACCAATTTAGCCAGTCATAACCAAGCGGTACGGGTTTATCGCCAATCGCTAAAGGATAAAAATGAACAGTAAATTTATCGTTATTGAAGGGCTGGAAGGGGTAGGGAAAACCACCGCCAGAGACACCGTGGTTGCCACATTACGCGCTCAGGGGATTAACGATATTGTTTTCACTCGCGAGCCAGGGGGAACGCCGCTGGCAGAAAAGCTGCGAGATTTGATTAAGCAAGGTATTGATGGTGAAGTCCTGACGGACAAAGCCGAAGTGCTGATGTTGTATGCTGCGCGTGTGCAATTGGTTGAAAATGTGATTAAACCAGCACTGGCGCGCGGCAGTTGGGTGGTGGGTGATCGCCATGATTTGTCATCGCAAGCCTATCAGGGCGGCGGGCGCGGAATTGATATTAATCTGATGACATCATTGCGTGACACGGTATTGGGGGAGTTCCGCCCCGACCTGACACTGTATCTCGATTTACCGCCAGTTATTGGGCTGGCTCGCGCCCGCGCCCGTGGTGAATTAGACCGGATTGAACAAGAGTCTCTGGCCTTCTTTGAGCGCACCCGAGAGCGCTATCTCGAATTGGCTGCAACCGATTCGAGTATCAAAACTATTGATGCTTCTCAACCGCTTGAGCAAGTCAGTGAATCTATTAGCCAGGTACTGAAGCAATGGCTGACCAGCCGAGAAACAGCGTAATGAAATGGTACCCGTGGCTCACTGCGCCTTACCGTCAGTGGGTAGGGCAGCAGATTGCCGGGCGAGGTCATCATGCATTACTGCTGCACTCTTTGCCCGGAAATGGCGAAGAAGCACTGATTTACGGTATTAGCCGTTGGTTGATGTGCCAGCAACGACAAGGCGAGAAAAGCTGTGGTGAATGTCATAGTTGCCGCTTGATGTTGGCGGGCAATCATCCGGACTGGTATGTGCTGACACCGGAGAAAGGGAAAAGCAGTCTCGGCGTTGAGCTGGTGCGCCAACAGATTGAAAAACTCTATTCTCATGCTCAGCAAGGCGGGGCAAAAGTGGTGTGGCTTCCCCACGCGGAGTTGCTTACCGATGCGGCGGCGAATGCGTTGTTAAAAACGTTGGAAGAGCCGCCAGAGAAAACCTATTTTCTACTTGATTGCCATCAACCTGCCAGTTTGCTTGCGACACTGCGCAGCCGCTGCTTTTACTGGCATCTGGCCTGCCCGGATACCGCGCTTAGCCTGCAATGGCTTCAGCGGCAGATTCCAGCAGAACCTGTCTCGATGCTGGCGGCACTTAAATTGAGTGAAGGTGCGCCGTTAGCGGCCGAGCGTTTACTGCAACCGGAACGCTGGGCCACCAGAACCACTTTGTGCCATGCATTGCATAGCGCACTGCACAGCTCGGATTTACTGTCGTTATTACCGCAACTTAACCATGATGATGCTCCAGAGCGCTTACAATGGATCTCTTCATTGGTGTTGGATGCGTTGAAATGGCAGCAAGGCGCGGGTCAATTTGCCGTCAACCAGGATCAATTGCCTCTGGTGCAGCAATTGGCTGGCATGGCCGCAACACCGGTATTGCTCCATTCAGCCCAGGCGCTGGGCCATTGCCGCCATCAATTATTATCGGTGGTAGGTGTTAATCGTGAATTATTGCTCACCGAGTTCCTGCTTAACTGGGAAACAGCGCTGACCACGGGCACTTATTCCACCTTATCTTCGTTGTAATTGGGTTTAAAATTATGTTGTTAGTAGATTCTCATTGTCATCTTGATAGCCTTGATTACCAGACGTTGCACCGCAATGTTGATGATGTATTAGCTAAAGCGAAGGCGCGTGATGTCGGATTCGTTCTGGCGGTTGCCACTACATTACCGGGCTTTTCAGCCATGACTTCCCTTATCGGGGAGCGAGAAAATGTGGCGTTTTCATGTGGCGTTCATCCACTCAATCTGGAGGGTGGCTATGATTTTGAGCAGTTGGCAAAACTTGCGGCGGCAGATAACGTGGTGGCAATGGGGGAAACCGGGCTGGATTACTTCTATCAGCAAGACAATATTCCACTGCAACAAGCCTCTTTCCGTGAGCATATCCGTATTGGCCGTAAATTAAATAAACCGGTGATTGTACATACTCGTGATGCTCGTGAAGACACGCTGGCAATCTTGCATGAAGAACTGGCGCAAGAGTGTGGTGGGGTTTTACATTGTTTTACAGAAGATAAAGCAACTGCCGCCACGCTATTGGATCTCGGTTTTTACATCTCTTTCTCCGGTATTCTGACTTTCCGTAACGCAGAACAGCTTCGTGATGTCGCGCGCTACGTGCCACTTGATCGGCTGCTGGTCGAAACCGATTCACCTTATTTGGCACCGGTTCCGCATCGGGGTAAAGAGAACCAACCAGCCTATGTGCGTGATGTTGCTGAATATATGGCGGTACTGAAGGGGATCAGCCTTGAATCCTTAGCCCAAGCCACTACCGACAACTTCTGCCGGTTATTTCATCTGGACTCTGCGCGATTGACCAGTGGAACGTCCCAGCTTCCTTAATAATACTTTTTTTTAAGCTCGTAATTAATCGTCGAAACGAGTAATGTTCTCACCCGATTTAGTGGGTGAGGGCAGCTCTCATTGACGTTTTTTTACAAAAAATGCGCGATTTGAAGCAAATTAAGCGCTTTCTTGAAAGAAACGTGACTGCCATCAAACATTAAGCAGGCTATTTATTTTACTCTTCGTAAAAATTAAAGGGGTGCTTTAGACACCCTGATTCGCAAAGGCTTACTCCCCCCTTTGTAATGCCAATAAACGCGAGAAAAAGCAGTAAAAGCACTATTACTCAGGAGCTCACTCAACTATGTTTAAGAACGCATTTGCAAACCTGCAAAAGGTCGGTAAATCGCTAATGCTACCGGTATCCGTGTTACCCATCGCAGGTATTCTGCTGGGTGTCGGTTCCGCGAATTTTAGCTGGCTACCAACGGTAGTCTCTCACGTAATGGCAGAAGCGGGCGGTTCCGTTTTTGCTAACATGGCATTGATTTTTGCTATTGGCGTTGCACTTGGCTTTACCAATAACGACGGTGTCTCCGCGTTGGCGGCCGTTGTGGCTTACGGCATCATGGTGAAAACCATGGCGGTGGTCGCACCACTGGTCTTGCATTTGCCGGCAGAAGAAATTGCTGCCAAGCATTTAGCTGATACCGGGGTGTTAGGCGGTATCATTGCAGGTGCAATAGCGGCCTACATGTTTAACCGTTTCTACCGTATTCAGTTACCTGAATATCTGGGCTTTTTCGCCGGTAAACGTTTTGTGCCGATTATCTCTGGTTTCACAGCGATCTTCGTTGGCGTGATTCTGTCCTTCGTGTGGCCGCCAGTGGGTACTGCTATCCAGACTTTCTCCCAGTGGGCAGCCTATCAAAACTCCGTAGTCGCCTTTGGTATCTACGGTGTAGTAGAACGTGCGCTGGTGCCATTCGGTCTGCACCATATCTGGAACGTACCATTCCAAATGCAAATTGGTGAATACACCAACGCAGCGGGTCAGGTATTCCACGGTGACATTCCTCGTTACATGGCGGGTGACCCAACTGCGGGTAAACTGTCTGGTGGCTTCCTGTTTAAAATGTACGGTCTGCCAGCAGCAGCAATCGCTATTTGGCATTCTGCTAAGCCGGAAAACCGGGCAAAAGTGGGCGGGATCATGATCTCCGCAGCACTGACCTCATTCCTGACTGGTATCACCGAACCAATCGAATTCTCCTTCATGTTCGTGGCGCCAATTTTGTATGTTATCCATGCAATTCTGGCAGGTCTGGCCTTCCCAATCTGTATCCTGCTTGGGATGCGTGACGGTACCAGCTTCTCCCACGGTCTGATTGACTTCGTCGTACTGAGTGGCAACAGCAGCCGTATTTGGTTGTTCCCTCTGGTGGGTATTTGCTACGGTCTGGTCTACTACACCATCTTCCGTGTACTGATCGCCAAACTGAATTTGAAAACACCGGGTCGTGAAGACACGACGACAGAGCAAACTGTACAGGGTGGCACTGAAATGTCAGCAGCACTGGTAGCAGCATTTGGTGGTAAAGAAAACATCACTAACCTGGATGCATGTATCACACGTCTGCGTGTCAGCGTGGCTGATGTGTCCAAGGTTGACCAAGCTGGTCTGAAGAAATTGGGTGCTGCGGGCGTTGTCGTCGCAGGCTCAGGTGTTCAGGCTATCTTCGGGACGAAATCTGATAACCTGAAAACAGATATGGACGAGTACATTCGTAACCATTAATTCAGGTGTGGGGAGTGCAAAGGGGAGGCGAAAGCCTCCCTTTTTTTGTGTTCAGAAAGGCTTTGTAGAGCCCATAGCTTATTACTTTGAAAGGATTACTTACGTAGTTTTAAATTTTTTGATGTGGATTTTTTGTCCTGGGAAATCAATTACTAAGGCAAATTCGTTGAGGAAGTTATTGCCAATTAATCCATCGGTATCCATCTGGTTGAACGCTCCGTCTAGCAGTACGACATTAAAACCAATCTCTGTTGCACCGATTTCGTTAAGCTGAAAATCTGATGCTTCGCAGCCTTCATGATCCATCTCTTTCATGACTGTCTGACAGGACAGGTTAACAAAAGGAGATTTAAGCCGTTCTTTAAAAAATACGGACACTGTTGCGCCGGTATCCAAAAGCATATTGTATTCTTTATAATTTTTTACGACTTTGATTTCGACACCTTCTGGTGTCAACCGCAGCGGCAGTGATATCCATCCATCAGCCATATTAATACCCAATGCTTGAGTATTATCCGCGACAGACACACGTTTTTTTTGGTAATTAATCAGTACCGCCTTACCTTTGAATAAATTTAGCCCGATCATCATTGAATGAGGGGGAATGCTATCAGGGCTGAACACCATACCCTGAGGAGTGTTCACTGATATCCCTTCTACATTCTTAAATTCCATGCCATTGATCAAAAGTTTTGGGATGGAGAACTTCTCGTTAAGAAATACTTTGCCTGTCAGGTCTGTTGTGCGATGTTTTCCTGGTTCAGATATTAATCCCGGAAGTCGCGCCATAACATCGCTAAATAAGTGCAGAGCAATTAATGCCTCGGTATCGATCATGAAATTTTCCCATATCCCATTGATTTCAATTCTCACTATGGGTGTTGCCGTGTCATCCCACACAAACGGCATATGCATAACTTTTTCTGGCATGATGGCACCGATCGCTGTTGGTGAGGAGACAGAAGATAAGAGGGAGAATATTATTGCTGCAGTGTGTTTATTGGGTAAAAAGTACATAAGGGCCTTCCTTTTCCTTTTCCATTTCAGCATTTTTGCTGAGATCAAATACTCGATCCGCCATGGCAATCATTGTTGGGCGGTGGGCAACAAAAATTCGGGTAATCTTCAATGCGCGTATCGCGTCATTAATTCGGGCTTCGTTGTCGATATCCAGGTCACTGGTTGCTTCGTCGAGAAATAATATTCGCGGGCGTTTGTATAAAGCGCGGGCCAGAGAAACTCGTTGGCGCTGCCCACCTGATAGGGCGCTGCCCATATCGCCGACCATGGTTTCATATTTCATCGGCATGGCATCAATCTCAGTATGAATTGAAGCAAGGCGTGCACATTCCAGCGCCCATTCACTGTCAGGATGAGTATCAAACGAGCTGATGTTATCGAGTAAAGAGCCGGCAAAGAGTTTATCCTCTTGCAACACGTAGGCGATATGCTTGCGATAGGCATCAAGACCTAACCGGTGGGCATCGACGCCGTCGAATAAAATAGAACCGCACTTTTGCGGGACTAAACCGCCCATGCATTTTAGGAGGGTTGATTTGCCGCAGCCGGATGGCCCAACGATGGCAATGCTTTCACCGGCTTTGATAGACAGACTCACATGTTCAAATACGGCAGGTTCGCCATCACCATAACGGTAGCTTAGATCTTTAACTTCAATGGTGCCGGCAAGGGAGTTAGGGGTAACTAAATCGACCTCACCGCTAGCCAGTTCAGGTGTGGCAAGTGCCACTTCTGAAAGGCGCTCACTGTGCATATCAATCAAGCGGAGCCGGATAATCGAATCAACCACCCGAATGGTGCGAGTGACGTACATGTCTGAGTAAATTAAGAAGGCAAATAGCATGCCGGTAGTGAGCGTCGCGCTATCAATCAGCTTTGCCCCTAGCCACAATATTATTGCCGAAGACAGCCCGATTAAAAGTAAGCCTACCGTCTGTGTCGCCAGATCTATTTTAAACAGGTAGATTTTTGCATTAGCCTCATTGATAACGAGATTGATCCAATCGGATCGGCGGCGCTCAGCTAAATTGAAAATTTTCACGTAGTCAATGCCGCGCACGGTTTCGAGGAAATGTGATTGTTGTTTTGCTTCGTGAGCAATTGCCTCCAAATTGGCAGAACGGTAGGCACTGAAAAGAAAGAATTTGATGGCTGCATAGGTCAGCAATATCAGCACGGCGACTGCCGCGAGGTAACCATCATAGGCCCACATCAGAAAAAATAGCCCGATAACCACCACAATATCCAACAGTGATGCAACCATATCGGCGGTAAAAGCATCTTGCACTACTGACAGCGAGTTAAAACGCGACCTGACATCGCCAATATGGCGTTTTTCAAAGTAGGAAACGGGCAAGCGGATTAAATGGCTAAAAAGCCCGGAATTCCATTGAATCCCCTCATATTGACCGAACCACTGATAGGGGTAGGCGTCAAACCGCAGCCTCACCGCTTGGCCTTCACGTAATTCGCCGATGGCATCCGCAGTGGCAAAAATTTCCACCTCGGTTTGCCCGGAGGTTGGCACAATACTAACTAATTCTTGAGTCGCTCGAATTGTGTTGCCAGCTAATCCTGTAATGCCGGTTAAGGTGCCATCAATCGGAGACGTGATATGCAATTCTCGTTGTTCTTCGGTCGAGATTAAATCTTGATCCAACCGTGCCGTTTGTCGGCTGTCGGCGTAGCATTTCCAGTGAAACTTCAACTTCGCTATGTATAGCCGCTAACTGTGCTTTAATCCCAATGGTTTCTCCTTGCAGTTTTACCTTTTCCCGCTTGTAGGCTTCGAGTCGAACAGAGGCGCTATAATATTCGGACTGGCGTGCCATATGCTCCGTCTCAAGGGCTATCCCTTGCCTAACCAACTCTTTGAAATATTGTGATTTTTCACGTAACCATGAGGTTTGTTGTGTCGCTTTGGCAATCAAATGATCCATTTTTTGCTGCTCGGCGTCTTTATTTTTTAACCTCTGAATAAGGTAGTTTCGTTCAGTGTCTGCTGCCGCTGATTTGAGTTTTATCTCTTGTTCAATAGCCGTTTTCTGTGATTTTAGTGCTGTGGTTATTTCATGGTTTGTTGCGCCAAACTCTGTCTGGGTTTCCATATTGACGATATAAATCACTTCGCCAGCACGAACGATTTTCCCTTCTTCAGCCAGGCTACTGATAATAATCCCATCGCGTGGGGCGATTATCCGTGCCACCGCAGGGTGATGAACAACAGATCCGGCGAGGCGGGCTTTTTGGGTATAAGTCCCCAGCCCCAAGAATGCTATCAAGCTGGCAATAAGTACCAGTGCCAACATGGCCCAAACAGAAGCACTAACTGGAGTAATAACTTGTGGGCTACCCAGCCAATGATGTGCTCTGTGCTCTAGCGCTTCCTGTCTGAAAATCGCAGTTTTATTGAGCAATTTTACCGGCGCTCCCTCGCCGTATATTTCAGAAATCATGCTTGAATTGCTGCCATGATGCGTTCTTCTTTGATGCCCATATTAAGTAAGTGGGCAGATGAACGGCTAAGGAATGTTCTCATTGAATAACAATAAATGGACTTGCGTTTGAAGCGATCTTTGGTGGAAAAACGATTTACGATGCGCCCACCGGCACAAATATTTTCCCAAATACAGCCTTCGCATTCAGTGGGTAATGATTGTCCGATTGATGAATATTCCTGAAACTGCGGGCTAGCAAAGACATTAGATAGATTGACCTCAGAAAGATGGCCAATGGGATTAAACATTCTGTCTGATGTTGATCGCAAGGTATCATCTACCCGGACAAATCCATCGGAACTGACGGTCAGGGCGTAGATACCGGTAACATTGGGAGTGTGTCCTAAGACGCCTGAATTTTTTTGCCCCAGTAGGCTGGCGATATGTGTTTGAAAGAGTCGGACAAAAATTTTGGCATTATTGTCTTTTATCCACTCATCCAGCGCTTCGTTGAGAAAGCGCCCTATACCGATGGCATCAGTATGAGCATCTTTATAGGAGTCATCGGGTATCAGAAAATCAAAACTATAGACGCCTAACTCATCAACAAAATGTCGATAGATTTCAGCACCGTTTGCTTGAGCATTCGCGACACATAAAATACCGGGATCTGAGGGGAGTTGCCCTTGTTTATAGGCATGTTGAAGTATACGCAAGCCACGAACGGTACCTTCATATGTGCAGCGCCCTTTGGTATCCAGCCGATGCCTGTCATTAATATGCTTAGGGCCATCAATAGAGATACTTACGTTTACGGAATATTTCTCAAATATTGCTATCCATTCATTGTCAATTAATGTGGCATTGGTTTGTAAGGCAAGTCTGAGCTGCGAACCACAGTAGTTCCCTGAAATCAATTGAATACACATATTCGTGAAACTTTCTTTTTTCATTAGTAGCGGTTCCCCACCATGAAAGTAAATTTGTATTGTATCAATTTGATATTCCTGACAAGCACGCTGTAAAAAAATAGACTAATTGGTGAATGTTTTTATTTGAGATCCTAGCGGGACTATCGTCAGCTGCTGAATTTCCTTTATTAAACACATAACAGTAATCACAATTTATATTACAGCGCTCGCTGACTTTTAATATTATTTCAAGGTGTCTAATCTTCTTTTCAATTAATAAATTAAGCATAACTCTACCCTCGCTTCCAGCGATTCTTTTCATACTGGACAGTGGATGAGTATACAAAAGGGCCACCAATGGCGGCCCTACTGGATGATTAAAAACTTCTTGACCAGTTTCCAAACACTTTTATCCAGCCAGCACCGCCAGCGATCTGTTCAATAACATCTTCAGCCAAATGCTGAGGTCGGTTTTTTTTAGTGTCACTGACATCAATGACGATTTTAGTTTCAATGATTTCTTTTTTCAGATTTCTTTTTTCAAGCGAGACATAGTTTATTCCTCCATTGATTATGAATGTCAAGAAATCCCCTCTTGGCATGTTCATTAAGGAAAGTATTTTCACACCCGGCTTTATTTTTAAATTATGAAAATAAATTAACTATACAAATTTAATATTATGACTGAATGTGGTTTTTTTGTCCTTTGACTTTCCTTGAAAAAGAAATATCATTTAATGAATCCCGCTGTCAAGAAATAACTTTTAATTTTTATTGGTTCAATGGTTATAGGTATATAACATCATTAAATGATGGGGTTAATTATATTCGTTAGAGTTTCTCTGTACTGTTGCATGGAAATACAAATTAAATATTTATATAAAAATCACACGTTATCTTCTGTGTAATTAATATTCGTATTGAATAGATTTTATTTATTTTATTCCGGTTCTAGCCAGGTGGTCTGGAAATCAAACCAACCTAAATTATTTAAGTGCGCACCTTGGGTTTGTTCGGGGGCTTTTAGGCGCATCCAGTGATGGAATAATGGCTGCAACCAGCCATTGGCGATGATCTCTCGGATCAATTGTTCGCTACCCAGGGATTGGTTGCGCCAATCATGCAGATAGCTCTGTAAATCAGCATCATCACCGCCAGTGATGGATTGACGCAGCAACTGGGAGTCCAATAGCCATGCGCCAACATTCCACTCTTCAGGAACGGCAAAGTTCACTGTGCCCAGCCACAAATCAGCTTTGGCTTCACCCTTGGCCCAAGAGGTGTAATCCAACTCGATCATAGCCAACTTAATGCCCTGAGCAGCGAGAATATGAGTCATTTCAGTCACCAACATTGGGTATTCTGGATGCTGGGCATGATAAGCCAGTGTTAATACCGGCATATCTTCTGATTCTGTCGCGATATCACTTGAAAAAGGAGAGCACTCTTCTCCGGCATCAATGCCATGAAACCATGTGGGTAGGACGCTGCTGGCGGGTACCCAGAAGGGGCGAATGGATTCAATTAGCCGTTGGATAAGATGATAAGGATTGAGCGTTTTTCGCAACCAGCGGCGCTGTTTAATATCGTGCCAGTGCGGTGAGCGGCTGTCGCACAGCAAAAAATACCCACCGCGTTCCAGAAACATCTCTGGTGTTGAGTCTGATGGCTTACCGGTCAGGCTGGCAACTTTCCCAGAAACATAATCAATATCACTGATGCTGGAACTGAGCCAGGTAGCACTTTGTATATTCGCCATACTCAACTGTTCTGATAGCACGGCAGATGTGTCAGAGGACGGGCGCGCCAAATCCGGGAAGATAAGTACCTCAACCTCATCTAGCAAGCCCCGAAAACCAAAATAGTGGTCAAAAGATTTCATCTGCAAGTGCCAGTTATCATTTTCAGCCACTCGATAAGGCCCCGTTCCCACAGGATGAGAGGCAAACTCTGGCTGGATGGCATGATTTTCCGGCAGAATCAATGCGCTGTGATGGGCGAGTAATAGGGGAAGGCGCGGGTCCGGTTGGTTGAGTTCAATAACCACACTGAGTGGCCCGTGCGAACTAATTTTTTGAAAATGTGAAAACAGCGGCAAAGTTGCACTGCGGGTTAATGAACTGACGACATCGCGGCTGGACAATTCTCGACCATCATGAAATTGCACCGCCGGGCGTAAATAAAAGCGCCAGTGCAATGGGTCGAGCATTCGCCATTTGTGAGCTAAATCGGTGGTGACTTCACCGTTCTCCGCATTTACTCGGGTCAGGCCATTAAAAATTTGTCGGACTAAGTGCAGCTCAGAGCGGCGTAGTGCTGTGCCGGGGTATAGATTTGTCATGGTGCGGTAGTAGGGGATGCGCAGAGCTTGATAGTCATCGCGTATCCGATACCCCAGTTTAGCTCGCAACAAGGGGGTAATGAGCTGTTTATCTTCGCCCAATAGGGCAATGGCTTCATTAAAACCACCGGAATCTAATAACTGTTCCGCTTTTTCAATTAAAAGCTGATGAGTGTTCCGCAATAGTTGCAAATATGACCGGCGGCCACGACCTGCCTCTGCTTGCCATCTCAACCAGCCAGCCTGTTGCATCTGAACCAGTAATGTCCGCATATGGCGCTTGGTGCAGCTGAGTTTATCCGCAAGTTCTTGCAGTGTAATCTCAACCGGTTGCACCCCAACCTGATTCAATAAACGTAAGTATTGCTGTTCAAGGCGTCGGCTGGTCATAAAAGAGGAACCTTATTGAGTCAAACTCAGCAGTTTTATATCTCATCTTTTTAGCCGATAATTTTCACTACAGCAAGCGTTTGTGTCTCAGCACTTTTTATCGGAAAAGACGGCAGACTGAACGCTATGATTATTTTGAGGAAAGAAGATGACCCGTTACTTAAACAAAGATACCCAAGTGTGTATTTCTCTGGCCGCCAGACCCAGCAACTTTGGCACTCGTTTTCATAATTTTTTGTACGATGCTCTGGATCTCGATTACCTGTATAAAGCCTTTACCACCACGGATCTGGCCGCGGCAATTGGTGGCGTGCGGGCATTGGGATTCCGCGGTTGTGCAATTTCAATGCCGTTTAAAGAGGCGGTTATCCCAATGGTAAATGAGTTGGATGCCTCTGCCGCAGCAATTAATTCGGTTAATACCTTAGTGAATACTAATGGTTATCTGACAGCGTACAACACCGACTATATCGCCATCGCGAAATTGCTGGAGAGTTATCAGGTACCTACAGATAAAGTCTTTGCATTGCGTGGCAGTGGTGGGATGGCGAAAGCCGTGGCTTTTGCACTAAAAAATGCCGGTTTTAAGCAGGGGTTTATTATTGCGACGAACGAAAAAACCGGTAAAAAATTAGCCGAACAGTCCGGTTACACCTATCAGCCTGATATGCAGGGTGTTGAAGCCGATGTATTAATCAATGCCACCCCGGTGGGGATGTCGGGGGGGAAAGAGGCCGATAGCATGGCTTTTACTGAAACCGAGGTTGAACATGCCGAGGTGGTTTTTGATGTGGTGGCACTGCCGGCGATGACCCCGTTGATAAGCTACGCCAAAGCACAAGGAAAAATCGTTATTACTGGCGCTGAAGTCTTTGCTATTCAGGCGGTTGAGCAATTTGTGCTGTATACCGGCATTCGTCCAGAGCAGGCTTTGTTTGAAAAAGCATCGGCTTATGCCCGCGCTCAATGATTGAGGTTGAAATCAATAGAAATTGTCGCTCATACTACGCATTCCCCATTTTTATCACTTTCAAGGAAATGCGTAATGGCCGAAGAAACGATTTTCAGCAAAATTATCCGCCGTGAAATCCCTGCCGACGTGGTCTACCAAGATGAACTGGTGACCGCATTTCGTGATATCGCCCCGCAGGCACCAACTCATATCTTAATCATTCCTAACATTCTTATTCCAACTGTGAATGACGTCACAGCAGAACATGAAGCAACATTGGGTCGAATGATCACTGTGGCTGCTAAACTTGCAGAGCAGGAAGGCATTGCTGAAGATGGCTATCGTCTGATCATCAACTGCAATCGTCATGCCGGGCAGGTGGTTTACCATATTCACATGCATCTGGTCGGTGGCCGTGAGTTGGGTTCGTTGCTGTCACATAAATAGCTTGAAGTATGGCAGGACTATAACTGAGGTAAGCCTATGCGCCCTGTGAAGGCGTTTTTATTGCCGATGATGGCACTTGTGTGTATTGCGACATTGCTGGGGTGCAGCAGCCCGAAAGGGATTGCGGTGAATAAGCAGCAAACCGTGGTAATGGATTCGTCTGTGCTGACGGCGGGTATTTTGGCTTCTCAACCTGCAATTTCAACATCATCTGGGAATAATGTCGCGCGCTCGGTGATTACCAATAGCCAGAGTAAACCGATAAAAATAAACTACCGCTTTTATTGGTATGATGCGCAGGGCTTGGATGTACCGCCACTGGAAGCACCACGATTTATCGTTATTGCGCCAAATGATGATGTGGATATTCAATCAGTTAATAATAATTTTAATGCGCGTAGTGCGCGTCTTTATTTATTCTTATAACTCTGTATTTTTATAACTCTGTATTTTTATAACAGCTCGGTTCTTATCATCGCGCTATTGGAGTGGGACAATGAAAAGGTATTTATCTGTCGCTCTGGCGGCACTTGTGCTGACGGGGTGTATCACTCAGCCACCTGTTGAGCCAACCACACCACCCGTGACCATCGAACCTGTCACGCCACCGGTTCCTGAAACTCCACCACCGGTAGACAACGTGCCGCCGCCACCAAAGATGGAGCAATCTATTGATTGGGCTGCCAGTGTCGAGCCTTTGGTCGCACAAATGGTCAACAGCAAAGATGTGGCAAACGGCAGTATATTGCTACTTGATAGCGTCAAAAATAATACTAATGGCAGGTTACCAACGGCGAAAGCCACCTCGGCACTGCACCAAGTGCTGTCATCAAACAAAAAGTTTGTGTTGATCTCGCCACAGCAATTGGCGGTTGCCAAGCAAACATTGGGGTTATCAGAGGAAGATAGCCTTGGCTCACGCAGTAAAGCCATTGGTCTGGCTCGCTATGTCAGTGCCCAATATGTGCTCTACAGTGATGTGAGTGGTGATGTGAAGTCACCCACCATTGAAATGCAGCTGATGCAGGCACAAACCGGCGAAATTATCTGGTCAGGTAATGGCCCAGTTAAGCGCTGATCCTTCTCTGTATGCGCTTATTGAAAGGATAAAACCGTCGGTGGATATTACCCCCGACGGTTTTATTCATGCAGCCGATTTTATCAAGGCAGATTGGCATATTAGCCCGGTATCTGGCCTGACTGGTGAAAGTTGGCGTATTTCTTACCCGTCAAACACGACTGCAAATATTAACTGGCTGGCGCGTGAACAATCGGTTCAGCAAACCCAACTGGGAGTGGACCGGCGGCGGGAGCGCAAGTTGTTGCGACATGTGGCTGGCCATCATTTGGCACCCACTATTATCGCCGCAGATCAACACTGGCTGCTGGTCAACTGGCTCGAAGGTGACGTTGTCACTCACGCACAATTCATTGAATTATCGAATAATGGTCAGCTGGCACAGCTATTGACCCGCTTGCATCATCTACCCGCCAGCGGTTATCGCCTCGATTTACGTGCTCAGCTCATCCGTTATGCCGGGCAGATTGATACCAAACGCCTTTCACCAAGCTGGTTACGGTTGCATCAGCATTTTCAGCGCAGATCACCGCCGCAACCGGTGAAACTGGCACCCCTGCATATGGATATTCACCCCGGAAATCTTTTGGCGACACCCTCCGGGCTGAAATTGATTGACTGGGAATATGCGGCTGATGGCGATATTGCGCTTGATATTGCCGCGCTATTTCGTGGCAATGGTTGGTCAGCGCCTCAGCAACAGGCTTTTTTACAGCACTATTGCCTGAATGAGCAGGGTTACCCTGATATTGACCGTCTATCCCGCCAGATACAGCGCTGGGTGCCGTGGGTTGATTACCTGATGTTGATGTGGTTCGAGGTGCGCTGGCAGCAGACTGGCGACAGCGAGTTTTTGCAATGGGCAGCCCCGTTGCGCCAGCGATTTAATTTATCATTTTGATTTTATTTCTAACGCTTCCCCAAAGAGCTTGGTGTTGCTGGTAGGCAGCAAGCGAATGAGTCCCGATGAGCTTACACTGGTAAGTGATTCGAGTGAGCTAGCGCCGCTAACACCCCTGCAGCTTCAAGAACGAAGGGGAATTATGTGAGGTTGTCGTGGGTCCAGTAATGTTAGACGTTGCCAGCTATGAGCTGGATGCAGAAGAACGTGAGATTTTAAAGCACCCGCTGGTGGGCGGCCTGATTTTATTCAGCCGTAATTTTCATGATGCCGCGCAACTACGCGAGTTAGTCCGCCAGATAAGGGCGGCATCCCATGAGCGCTTAGTGGTGGCGGTTGATCAGGAAGGGGGGCGCGTACAGCGTTTCCGTGATGGTTTTACCCGCTTACCTGCGGCTCAGTCGTTTGCGGCGATCAATGATGCAGCTACTGCGGCGCAGTTAGCACAAGATGTGGGCTGGCTGATGGCGGCCGAAATGATATCAATGGATATCGATATTAGCTTTGCGCCAGTACTGGATATTGGTCATGTCAGCGCGGCTATCGGCGAGCGTTCATTCCACAGTGACCCGCAACAAGCATTGAAAATGGCAGAGTGTTTTATTCGTGGGATGCACAGCGCGGGTATGAAAACCACCGGTAAGCACTTCCCCGGGCATGGGGCGGTGACGGCAGATTCACATAAAGAGACGCCTCGGGATAATCGACCACTGGCAGAAATCCGCACTCATGATATGGTTATATTTCGCGAACTGATTGCGCGGCGATTACTGGATGCCATTATGCCTGCTCATGTGATTTATACTGAAGCTGATGCGCGTCCAGCCAGTGGTTCGTCTTACTGGCTGCAAACCATATTGCGCCAAGAGTTAGGGTTCGATGGCATCATTTTCTCTGATGACTTGTCGATGGAAGGGGCAGCCATCATGGGCAGTTATGCCGAGCGTGGGCAAGCCTCTTTGGATGCAGGCTGCGATATGATTTTGGTGTGTAATAACCGTCAGGGCGCGGTAAGTGTGTTGGATAACCTGTCGCCAGTCAAAGCAGACCAACTGGCATGCTTGTATCATTCTGGGCAGTTTGACCGTCAGGCGTTGATGGCATCACCGCGTTGGCAACAGGCGAATAAGGCATTAACAGCACTCAGCGAACGTTGGGATGCACATAAGTCGCGAGGATAAATATGATAGTCTACCTACATGGTTTTGATTCCAACAGCCCTGGCAATCACGAGAAAGTCCTGCAACTGCAATTCATTGATCCGGATGTGCGTTTCATCAGTTACAGCACTTTGCATCCTCGCCATGATATGCAGCATTTATTGAAAGAAGTGGATAAGGCTATTCAGCAGGGTGGCGATGCCAAGTCACTGATTTGTGGCGTGGGGTTAGGCGGCTTTTGGGCCGAACGAATTGGTTTTCTGTGTGGCATCCGCCAGGTGGCCTTCAACCCCAATCTTTATCCGCAAGACAATATGAGCGGTAAAATTGACCGGCCGGAAGAGTACGTCGATATCGCCAGTAAATGTATCAGTGATTTTCGCGAGAAAAACCGCGATCGCTGTTTAGTCGTGTTGTCGCGCAATGATGAAATGCTCGATAGCAAGCGCACGGCCGGTGATTTGCATCCTTATTACGAAATTGTCTGGGATGAAAAGCAAGGTCACAAGTTTAAAGATCTTTCACCTCATTTGCAGCGCATCAAAGCATTTAAGACCCTGGGATAAATAATCAAATTAATCGGGCTTTGTTAAAGACTGGTTAATTGTAATGCCAGCTGTTCTGTGCAATTTGGCTTGAAAAAAGCGTGTCGTCTGCTTTTTTCAGGCCATTTTTATGACAAAAAATGGCAAAATTGACCTTTATCTTTCACCCAATAAAAAAAATATAAACCGTGACTAAACGCTAACTATTTGAAAGCTATTCTAGAAAAAATCCTCCTGCTGGTACTTTAATCAAAAAAAGTTGATATATATCAATTTTGGTATGACCAAATAACCCTGCATGATATTCTGACTCAAGTTTATTGAATTGGTATCTTCGAACCCTATGTTATCTAAGAATATTATTCTTTTACCCTTAGCTAACAATTGGTTCACATTTAGGGGGTCATTTTGACAACGCCGAAGAAAAAAATCGTTATTATTGGTGGTGGTGCTGGCGGCCTTGAGCTGGCAACGAGTCTGGGTCATAAGTTGGGGCGCAGCAAAAAAGCTGAGATTGTTCTGGTGGATCGTAACCACAGCCATCTATGGAAACCTTTGCTCCATGAAGTGGCTACCGGCTCTCTGGATGATGGTGTTGATGCATTGAGCTACCTGGCTCATGCGCGCAACCATTATTTCAATTTCCAGTTGGGGTCGTTAACGGATATTAACCGCGAAACCAAAACTGTCTGCCTGGCTGAGATTTGCGATGAACACGGTGATGTGCTGGTAACAAAACGTGAATTATCCTATGACATATTAGTGGTCGCTCTGGGCAGTACGTCGAATGACTTCGGTACACCGGGCGTGAAGGATCACTGCATCTTCCTCGATAACCCACATCAGGCCCACCGCTTCCATAATGAAATGCTTAACCTGTTCCTGAAGTATTCAGCGCAACCGGGTGAAAAAGGCAAAGTTAATATCGCAATTGTTGGCGGCGGTGCCACCGGAGTGGAGCTGTCTGCTGAGTTACATAATGCGGTAAAACAACTGCATAGCTACGGTTTTGAGGGCTTGGATAACCAGGCACTAAATGTCACGTTGGTTGAAGCCGGTGAACGTATTCTGCCAGCATTGCCGCCACGTATCTCGGCGGCGGCACATCAGGAATTGATTAAACTGGGTGTGCGTGTATTGACCAAAACAATGGTTACCAGCGCCGATGAAAAGGGTCTGAATACCAAAGATGGCGAGTTTATTAATGCTGATCTGATGGTATGGGCGGCAGGTATTAAAGCGCCGGACTTTATGAAAGATATTGCCGGGCTGGAAACCAACCGTATTAACCAACTGGTGGTTGAGCCGACGCTGCAAACAACCCGCGATCCCAACATTTTTGCGATTGGTGACTGTGCTTCTTGTCCACAGCCAAGTGGTGGTTTTGTGCCGCCGCGCGCGCAATCTGCACATCAGATGGCCAGCCGCTGTTATAGCAATATTTTAGCATTGCTCAATGAGCAACCACTGAAGCCATACATTTATAAAGATCATGGTTCTCTGGTGTCACTGTCGAAGTTTAGTACAGTCGGTAGCTTGATGGGTAACCTGATGCGCGGTTCTATGATGGTGGAAGGGCGTGTTGCCCGTGTTGTTTACATCTCATTGTATCGTATGCATCAAGTCGCATTGCATGGCTATACCAAAACTGGCCTGATGATGCTGGTGGGCGGGATTAACCGGGTGATACGCCCGCGCCTGAAACTCCACTAATTATCCTTCGTCCTTGACGCTACAGGGTTGTTAGCTGCGCTAGTTACTCGGCCCGTCCATGGGCCTCGCCTCTGCGAGGCCGCTGCAAGCAGCGTTCAAATCGGTTCCTGGCCGATTTGTCACCCGAGTCACTGACCAGGGCCAGCTCATCGGGGTGCATTTGCTGGCTGCCTACCTGTAACGCCAATCACTTTGGCGAATGTTTAGAGCTTTAAATTTACCGCTGCCAGTTAATTATGGTGGCGGTTTCTGGCGGTTGATAAAGTCGAATGAAGGGGAATCGTGCCGTTGGGGTCGTAGCGACGTAAGTCGCCGGAGCGCCCTTGGGTGCGGTAAACCCTTCCTCACTGAGTGATAAGCCGCGTCGTCATCAACCTCACAATTGCGCACGTTTTGCTAAAGCCATTCGCACGTAATGTCAAATTTTCAGCATAAAGCTCTGCCGCAATAAATCACCGCAGTCAGATTCCTCCTAAACACATTCATTCACACCTATTATCTGGGTGTTTCGTCCATTTGTCTTATTGCTAGGTTAAAGCACATTGTGCAGACTTCTTCGTAGAAACACACGGCGAGTCACGCACGCCGTAATCCAGGAATAAGGGGTAGCCCTCAATGCCGGATGCTGTCAGACCTTTGTTTTCATTTTGAAGCTCTGTGGCAGAAGATGCGTGGTAACACTTTCAGGAGGATTTCCTGTGAACAAATCAATGTTAGCAGGTGTGGGTATCGGTATTGCGGCCGCTCTGGGAATTGCCGCTGTCGCGAGTATGAATGTATTCTCCGGCGCACCGCAATATGCACAAGTTCTTGCTGCGACACCGATTAAAGAGACGATTAAAACGCCTCGTAAGGAATGTCGTAATGTGACCGTAACTCACCGTCAACCGGTGCAGGATGAGAATCAAATTGCGGGTTCAGTATTGGGTGCTGTTGCTGGTGGGGTTCTGGGCCATCAGGTCGGCGGTGGCCGTGGTAAAGATATCGCGACTGTTGCTGGTGCACTGGCCGGTGGTTACGCAGGTAATCGTGTCCAAAGCAATATGCAGGATAACGATACCTATACGACCACCCAACAACGTTGCCAAACTGTTTACGATAAGTCACAGAAAATGTTGGGATATGACGTAACCTACAAAATTGGTGATCAGCAGGGGAAAATTCGCATGGATCGTGATCCAGGCACGCAGATCCCAATCGATAAAAATGGTCAACTGATACTGAACAACCGAGCATAATATAAAATCTGTTGTCCAAGACCTTGCATTAAGAACCCGCGGTTTAGTGTTAATTCTGATCGTTTAACGTGTTTTATAAGCGAGTAGCATTAACATTGGCGCGGGTTTCTCACATCTGAAACCCGCGTCATTAATGGCTTAAGCTACGCGATGCTGAGCAAATGCGGCCAGCAATTCACTGATAAACTTCAATCGCTGCGCACGGTCGCTAAGATCCTGCATAAATTTCAGTTTGGTTGGCCCTTCCAGTCGGAATATTTGCGGCTGGCGTTGCAGCAAACCAATCAGATAAACCGGATCGACTTTGTTCTTCTCACCAAATTCGATAAAGCCCCCGCGCTCATTACCTTCAATACGTTTGATACCCAGCTTCTGAGCCTGTTGGCGTAATTCTGCGGTATGTAACAGATAACGGGCTGCATCCGGCAGTTTACCAAAGCGATCAATAAGTTCGACTTTCAATTCATCAAGTTCAGTTTCATCGCGTGCACTGGCAATGCGCTTATAGAACGAAAGCCGGACATTCACATCTGGAATAAAGTCCTCCGGCAGCAATACCGGCATACGCATTTCAATTTCGGTCTGATTGCTGGTCAAGTCTTCCAGTGATGGCTCTCTACCTTCCTTCAGCGCATCAACCGCGCTTTCCAGTAACTCCATATATAGCGAGAAACCGATGGTGGTCATCTGGCCACTTTGGTCCTCGCCTAATAGCTCACCGGCACCACGAATCTCAAGGTCATGAGTTGCCAGAGCAAAGCCAGCACCGAGATCTTCTAGCGACGCGATAGCTTCCAGACGTTTTTTGGCATCGGTGGTCATCGCTTTCGGATTTGGCGTAAGCAAGTAAGCATAGGCCTGATGGTGCGAGCGCCCAACCCGGCCGCGCAACTGGTGCAACTGCGCCAGACCAAAATGATCGGCGCGTTCGATGATAATGGTATTGGCGCTCGGAATATCAATCCCCGTTTCGATAATGGTGGTGCAGACCAAAACGTTAAAGCGCTGATGATGGAAATCATTCATCACCCGCTCCAGATCCCGCTCACGCATTTGCCCGTGACCAATAGCAATGCGTGCTTCTGGCACTAACTCAGCCAGCTTCTGGGTGGCTTTCTCGATATTTTCCACATCGTTATAGAGATAATAAACCTGCCCACCACGCAGAATTTCGCGCAGAATCGCTTCTCGTACCACTAAGCTATCGTACTCACGCACGAAGGTTTTCACCGCCAGACGGCGCGCAGGTGGCGTCGCAATAATCGATAAGTCCCGCATACCGCTCATCGCCATATTCAGTGTACGCGGGATAGGCGTGGCGGTAAGTGTCAGAATATCGACATCGGCGCGCATCGCTTTGATGCGCTCTTTATGGCGCACACCGAAGCGATGTTCCTCATCGACAATCAACAGACCGAGGTCTTGCCAGCGCAGGTCACTTTGCAGCAATTTATGGGTGCCGATAATAATATCCACTTTGCCTTCAGCAGCTTGCTCCAAAATCACTTGCTGCTCTTTGGCACTGCGGAAGCGTGACATCATTTCAATTCGCACCGGCCAGGTGGCAAAGCGGTCGCGGAAGTTGTCGAAATGCTGTTGAGCGAGCAGGGTGGTCGGCACCAAGACGGCAACTTGCTTATTATTCGCCACCGCCAGAAAGGCCGCCCGCATCGCCACTTCGGTTTTACCGAAACCAACATCACCACATACCAGTCGGTCCATAGCCAACTGTCGGCACATATCGCTGAGCACCGCATTGATGGCCTGTTCCTGATCTGGAGTGGTTTCGAACGGGAAGCTTTGACAGAACAGCTGATATTGTTCGCGGTCGAACTTGAATTTAAAGCCAGATTTGGCGGCGCGCTGCGCATAGATGTCCAGCAGTTCAGCCGCCACATCACGCACTTTCTCGGCGGCTTTCTGCCGCGCACGGCTCCAGGCATCGCCACCCAGTTTATGCAGCGGTGCATTTTCGTCAGCACCGCCGGAATAGCGACTGATAAGATGCAGTGATGAAACCGGCACGTACAGCTTATCTTCACCGGCATAGGTCAATATCAGGTATTCAGCTTTAATACCGCCAGCTTCTAATGTGGTAAGACCAAGATAGCGGCCCACACCGTGTTCCAGATGAACCACTGGCTGACCGGGGCGCAATTCCGCCAGATTGCGGATTAAGGTATCGGTATTAATGGTGCGGCGATTATCCTGGCGGCGGCGGTTCACGCGCTCGCCCAGTAAGTCACTTTCGCAAATCAGTGCTAATTGCTTATCAGTATCCAGGAAACCACGTTCTGAAGCACCAATCATCAGATAATGGCCGGGTGCCGTGGTTTGAGATAGCTCGCTTATCAGGGTTGGACTGATTTTTATCCGTGCCAACAGATCTTGCAGGGTTTCGCGTCGCCCCTCACTTTCCACCGAAAACACGACACTACCGCTAAATGACTCAATAAAGCGTCGCAGATTATCCAGTGGCGCTTTTTGCTGTGCCTGTACGGATAAATCGGGCAGCGGCTGATAGTGTAAGTTGGTATTGGCGGTTTTAGTCGGTAATTCTTCGGTCTTGAACTGAATCCGCGGCCACTCTTTTAACTCACTGAAAAGTGAATCAACCCGTAGCCATAATGTTTCTGGGGCCAGCAATGGGCGCATTGGGTCAACACGACGGCTTTCATAGCGTTGGTTAACATCTTGCCAGAAACGCTCCGCTGAGCTTTCCAGCGAGCCGGTGTTAATCAATAAGGTATTTTCAGGCAAGTAGCTAAACAGTGTCGGCAATGGCTGGTTGAAGAATAGCGGTTGCCAGTATTCAATCCCGGCAGGCCAGATGCTTTTGCTCACTTGCTGGTAAATATGTTCCGCATCGCGGCGCACTTCGAACTGTTCACGCCATTGGCTGCGGAATAATTCAATGGCGTTTTTATCTATCGGGAATTCATGGGCGGGGAGTAAGTTTATTTGATCAACTTCGGACAGGGTGCGCTGCGTATCCACATCAAATACGCGCAAGCTATCAATGTCATCATCAAAAAAGTCAATGCGATAAGGCTCTTCACTGCCCATCGGATACAGATCAAGCAAGGCCCCGCGGGTAGCAAACTCACCGTGCTCCATGACCTGATCGACACTGCGATATCCCGCTTGCTCAAGCTGAGCACGTAATTTATCTCGCGACAGGTGCTGGCCTTTTTTCATCACCAGAGCATGACCATGCAGGAACTCGTGCGGGCAAACCCGTTGCATCAGAGTATTAATCGGGAGAATAATAACACCGCGTTCCATTGTCGGAAGGTGGTACAGACAAGAAAGGCGGGCCGAAATAATATCCTGATGGGGTGAAAAACTGTCGTAAGGCAGCGTTTCCCAGTCGGAGAGGGTATGCACCGGACGGTGGGAAAACTGCTGAATTTCATCACGCAGTCGCAGCGCCGTTTGCATATCCGGGGTAATTAACATTACCGGGCCATAATGGCGCTCAATGATTCCTGCACACTCGACGGCGCAAGCGGAACCAGTCAACTGGCCTAACTGGCGGGTGTCGCCACGGCGCGTCGGCAATGAATAACGATGTTGTTGGGACATAAGCAGTTAAACAGTCTCTTTATCAGGACGAATTATCTCGGCGGCTATCCTAGCACGCGAACAGCTATAGCCACAGATTGGCGCTTTGATTTGGAATAAAATCCGGAGATATATCCAATAGATCTCAAGGTGCAGTAAGGCGGCAAGCGAGAAAATCCCGATGAGCTGACTAAAGTCAGTGATTCGAATTAATCAGCGCGGCCAACACACCTGTAACTTGAAAGATGAAGGATATAGGCGGTTAATGGTTCCATAAAGCGGTAGTACCCTTTATTATCCTCGATCACTTTGCTTTAGCAACAGGATCTAAACAGATTTCATGTATCAACCTGTCGCATTATTTATTGGCCTGCGTTATATGCGCGGGCGTGCATCTGACCGTTTTGGTCGGTTTGTTTCATGGCTTTCAACCATTGGTATCACACTCGGCGTGATGGCATTGATTACGGTGCTATCCGTGATGAATGGTTTCGAGCGTGATTTGCAGAATAATATTTTGGGGATGATGCCGCAGGCGCTGATTACCACGCCACAAGGCTCCCTTGACCCAAATAAAATTCCTGCTTCATCACTGAAATCACTGACTGGTGTTACCGATATTGTGCCGTTAACCACCGCTGATGTGGTGCTGCAAAGCGCGCGCAATCTCTCCGCCGGAGTGATGTTGGGGGTTGACCCCAATCAGCATGAACCTCTGGCCGACTACTTGGTTAATGTGCACCTGAAAGATTTACAACCGGGTAGCTACAATATGATCCTCGGTGAAAAACTGGCCGGTCAATTGGGGGTTAAGCGCGGTGAAACACTGCGTCTAATGGTGCCAAGCGCCAGCCAATTCACCCCGATGGGGCGCATCCCGAGCCAACGCCTGTTTAATGTTATCGGCACATTTGCCGCCGACAGTGAAGTCGATGGCTACCAAATGCTGGTTAATCAGCAGGATGCATCACGTCTGATGCGCTATCCGGCAGGTAATATTACCGGTTGGCGTTTATTCCTTTCACAACCGCTGTCCGTTGATAGTTTGAGTCAGCAAACCTTGCCAGAAGGCACGGTATGGAAAGATTGGCGTGAGCGTAAAGGCGAGCTTTTCCAGGCTGTACGGATGGAAAAGAACATGATGGGGTTGCTGCTTAGCCTGATTATCGCTGTTGCGGCCTTTAATATTATTACCTCTCTGGGCCTGTTAGTGATGGAAAAACAGGGCGAAGTGGCTATTTTGCAAACCCAGGGTTTAAGTCGTCGTCAAATTATGTTGGTGTTTATGGTGCAGGGCGCCAGCGCGGGGGTTATTGGCGCATTGCTCGGTGCCGGCTTGGGTATTTTGCTTGCCAGTCAATTGAATACCATTATCCCGATTCTCGGTTTATTGATTGATGGCGCGACCTTACCGGTGGAGATTAATCCGGTTCAGGTGACCGTGATTGCCCTGTTGGCAATGGCGATTGCTTTGCTCTCAACGCTTTACCCTTCCTGGCGCGCTGCCGCCGCACAACCTGCCGAGGCCTTACGCTATGAGTAATCATCCTTTATTACAGTGTTTAAACCTGTGCAAACGCTATCAGGAAGGTCAACTACATACCGACGTCTTGCGTAATGTGTCGTTCACTATCGAAGCTGGTGAACTGATGGCGATTGTCGGCAGTTCCGGTTCAGGTAAAAGTACCCTATTGCATTTGTTGGGCGGGCTGGATTCACCGACTTCCGGCGAAGTGATATATCAAGGGCGCTCGCTGAATCAAATGTCTTCCACGGCAAAAGCTGAGTTACGTAATCGTGAGTTAGGTTTTATCTATCAATTCCACCATTTACTACCGGATTTTACTGCATTAGAAAATGTGGCGATGCCACTACTTATCGGCGGTGCCAAACCGAGTGAAGCGCAGGATAAAGCCCGCGCAATGCTAGTGGCCGTGGGGTTGGAAAAGCGGAGCAAACATCGCCCGTCCGAACTATCCGGTGGTGAGCGTCAGCGAGTGGCGATTGCGCGCTCGCTGGTCAATAACCCGTCGCTGGTGTTGGCTGATGAGCCGACCGGTAACCTCGATCAACGGAATGCCGATAGCATCTTTAATTTGCTAGGTGAATTGAATGTTCGTCAAGGGACCGCCTTCTTAGTTGTCACTCACGATTTGCAATTGGCCAAGCGCATGAGCCGTCAGTTGGAAATGCGTGACGGCCAGCTACAGCAGCACTTGACGTTGGTGGGGGCGCAATAGTGGCAATTGGGATGGGCGTTTCGCCACTTTCACTGTTAATCGGTTTACGTTTTAGCCGTGGTCGCCGTCGCGGCGGAATGGTGTCACTCATTTCGGTGATCTCCACCTTGGGTATTGCCTTGGGCGTGGCGGTATTGATCGTCGGCTTAAGTGCCATGAACGGCTTCGAACGTGAGCTAAAAAGTCGTATTTTGGCAGTGGTGCCACACGGTGAAATTGCAGTGGTCAATCAGCCATTTAGCGGTTGGCCGCAAACTTTACAGCGGGTTGAAAAAGTACCCGGTATTGTGGCAGCGGCACCTTATATCAATTTCACCGGTTTGATTGAAAACGGCACCCAGCTGCGTGCCGTACAGGTCAAAGGTGTTGATCCCGAGGCCGAACAGCGACTTAGCGCATTGCCGAGCTTCGTCCTTGATCATGCCTGGGACAATTTCAAAGCCGGTCAGCAGCAGATTATTTTGGGTAAAGGTCTGGCCGATGCCTTGGGGGTGAAGCAGGGGTCATGGCTGACAGTAATGATCCCTAATAGCGACCCTGAGATGAAATTACTGCAACCCAAGCGTATTCGCTTGCAAGTGGCGGGTGTTTTTCAATTGAGTGGGCAACTGGATCACAGCCTGGCATTAGTACCTTTAGTCGATGCGCAGCAATATCTGGATATGGGTGACAGTGTCACTGGTATAGCCATCAAGGTCGATGACGTCTATAACGCCAACAAACTGGTACGCAGTGCCGGTGAGGTCTCGAATGCCTATGTGTATATCAGCAGTTGGATTGGCACCTACGGCTATATGTATCGTGACATCCAAATGATTCGCACCATCATGTATTTAGCGATGGTACTGGTTATCGGGGTTGCCAGCTTTAACATTGTTTCCACTCTGGTGATGGCGGTTAAAGATAAAAGCAGCGATATCGCGGTGTTACGCACATTAGGCGCTAAAGATGGCCTGATACGAGCCATCTTTATCTGGTATGGCTTGATGGCAGGGCTGATCGGCAGTGTCAGCGGGGCGGTCGCGGGAGTGCTCATCTCTTTGCAATTAACCAACATTATCCGTGGGTTGGAAAAGCTGATCGGGCATCAATTTTTGTCGGGTGATATCTATTTCATCGACTTTTTGCCGTCAGAACTGCACTGGTTTGATGTGGCTTGTGTGCTGGCGACCGCATTGGTGTTGAGTTTAATTGCCAGTTGGTATCCGGCTCGTCGTGCCAGTCGTATTGATCCGGCGCGGGTGTTGAGCGGGCAATAAAAAATCTAAAAATAAGTCAAACTAATAATAATTCTTCTGGACAATAATGGGTAAGGGGCAAGCTTATGTATTACGGTTTTGATATGGGCGGCACCAAAATTGAGTTAGGCGTTTTTGATGCTAACCTGCAACGAATCTGGCATAAGCGCGTCCCTACACCGCGCGAAGACTACTCGCTATTACTGCAAACATTACATGACCTGACACGGGAAGCCGATGAGTTTTGTGGTAGTAAAGGCAGTGTGGGTATCGGCATTCCCGGCTTGCCCAATGCCGATGATGGTACGGTATTCACGGCGAATGTGCCAGCGGCAATGGGGCAATCTTTGCAAGGTGACCTTTCCGGGTTAATTGGGCGCGAAGTTCGAATCGATAATGATGCTAACTGCTTTGCATTGTCGGAAGCCTGGGATCCTGAGTTTCGCCGCTATCCAACAGTATTAGGGCTGATTCTTGGTACTGGCGTCGGTGGCGGGCTAATTGTGAACGGCAATATTGTCAGTGGACGAAATCATATTACTGGTGAATTTGGTCATTTTCGTTTGCCAGTAGATGCGCTGGATATTCTGGGCGCAGATATTCCACGAGTATCCTGTGGTTGCGGCCATAATGGTTGTATTGAGAATTATATTTCAGGACGTGGTTTTGAATGGATGTACAAACATTTCAACCAGCAATCTTTGCCTGCAACTGAAATTATTGCAAACTATAACGTCGGTGAATCCAAAGCTGTAGCTCATGTTGAGCGCTTTATGGATGTACTGGCGGTTTGCTTAGGTAATTTATTGACTATGCTGGATCCCCATCTGGTTGTAATCGGTGGTGGATTATCTAATTTCGAGCATATCTATCAAGAACTGCCGAAACGGCTACCACAGCATTTATTGCGAGTAGCCCGATTGCCGCGCATTGAAAAAGCGCGTTATGGTGATGCGGGCGGTGTTCGTGGGGCGGCGTTCCTGCATTTGTCTAAGTAATACCCAATACCCTAAATAATTCAAGTTGCAGGAAGGCGGCAAGCGAATGAATCCCGATGAGTTGACGCCGGTCAATGATTCGGGTGAGAGAGAGCAGCCAACGCACATGAAGCTTGAAGTATGACGGGTATAACAATACCTAAAATAGAGGCAAAAGGTTATGCGCATTCGCCATCGGTTGTGTCGGTTTCGCAAGAATAAGCACTTGCGCCATCAACGTTTTCGCTCCCGTATTTTTCATCGAGACAGTGCTGCAACATCCGAAATGAAGAAGCCGTTTGTGGTGGTTCTGACGGGGGCCGGCATTTCGGCCGAATCTGGTATTCGTACTTTCCGTGCGGCAGATGGTTTGTGGGAAGAGCATCAGGTGGAAGATGTTGCCACCCCTGAAGGGTATCGTCGTGACCCTGAACTGGTTCAGGCTTTTTATAATGCACGCCGCCGCCAGTTACAGCAGCCTGATATTGCGCCAAATGCTGCCCATTTTGCATTAGCTGATTTGGAAGCAGTGCTGGGTGATAATTTCGTACTGGTAACTCAGAATATAGATAATTTGCATGAGAGAGCGGGTAGTAAGCGCGTTATTCATATGCATGGCGAGTTATTGAAAGTGCGCTGCACCCAGTCAGGCCAGGTACTGGATTGGCCGGGTGATCTCAGTGCAGATGAGCGCTGCCATTGTTGCCAATTCCCATCGCCACTGCGCCCACATATCGTGTGGTTTGGTGAGATGCCAATGGGCATGGATGAAATCTATCAGGCGCTGGCTGAGGCTGATTTCTTTATTTCAATTGGTACCTCCGGCCATGTCTATCCTGCCGCCGGGTTTGTCCATGAGTCGAGCTTGCATGGTGCTCATACTGTCGAGTTGAATCTCGAGCCTAGCCAGGTCGAGAGCCAGTTTGATGAAAAACACTACGGTTTAGCCAGTAAAGTGGTTCCAGAATATGTGCGCGAATTTTTAACCACCCGGGGCGAGAATCGCGAAGGCGACTAATTACCCTGCTTAATTGAGAGCCGCAGCGTTGTTAGCGGCTCTCACTCACCCGAATCACTGACTTGAGTCAGCTCATCGGGATTTGCTCGTTGGCTGCCTGGCTGCAACTCCAATTACTTGGGTAATACCCTGCTTAATGGGTGCCGCAGCGTTGTTAGCGGCACTTAATCATTCATTCAAACACTCGGTGTTGTGTCTATATTGCTTTTTTATTCTGGCTTAAGTTTGTCTAAAACTGACCTGACGCAATATTTGATGGTGATCACTTCCCCATAATGATATGCACTATTATGAGGGTGGGCCCATGGACAAATTACTCGACCGCTTTTTCAACTATGTTTCTTTTGATACACAAGCAAAAGCCAATGTAAAATCCGTGCCGAGCACTGAAGGGCAGCGCAAGCTGGCTCTGGCGTTACAACATGAGTTGCAGACGCTGGGGTTTTCTCAGGTGAGTTTGAGTGAGCACGGCTGTGTGATGGCAACCTTGCCTGCCAATGTCTCCTGGCTGGTCCCTACCATTGGTTTTATTGCCCATCTTGATACTTCACCTGATTTCTCGGGTAAAAATGTTAATCCGCAGATTGTAGAAAACTACCGTGGTGGTGATATTGCTTTGGGGATGGGCGACGAGGTTTTATCGCCGGTCATGTTCCCCGTCTTGCATCAATTGCTTGGGCATACCTTGATTACCACTGATGGCAAAACCTTATTGGGTGCGGATGATAAAGCGGGTATTGCGGAAATTATTACTGCTATGGTGCGCTTAAAGCACAGCAATATCCCGCATGGTGATATTCGTATCGCTTTCACACCTGATGAAGAAGTAGGGAAAGGTGCGCGCTTCTTTAACGTGGCAGAATTTAATGCCCAGTGGGCCTATACCGTGGATGGCGGCGGTGTTGGTGAGTTGGAATTTGAGAACTTCAATGCCGCATCGGTGACTATAAAGATTGTCGGTAATAATGTGCATCCCGGAAGTGCCAAAGGGGTGATGGTCAATGCGCTATCACTGGCAACCCGCTTCCATCAGGAATTACCCACCGATGAAACCCCTGAAAGTACTGATGGTTATGACGGTTTCTATCATTTGCAAAGTATTAAAGGCACGGTCGAACGGGCAGAAATGCACTATATCGTGCGAGACTTTAATCGCGATGGTTTTGAAGCACGCAAGAAAAATATGGTGGATATCGCTAAACGGGTAGGCAAAGGTTTACACCGTGATTGCTATATTGAAATCGTTATAGATGATAGCTATTACAATATGCGAGAGCATATTATTAAACACCCACATATCATCGAGATAGCTCAGCAAGCAATGCATGATTGTGATATTACCCCCATCATGAAGCCGATACGTGGTGGCACTGACGGTGCGCAGCTATCTTTCCTTGGTTTACCTTGCCCAAATATTTTCACGGGCGGCTATAATTATCATGGTAAACATGAGTTTATAACGCTGGAAGGGATGGAGAAAGCGGTAGCGGTTATTATGCGAATTGCTGAATTGACGGCGAAACGCGCTAAAGAGTCATAAGCTTATTAATCACCCAAAAACGTTGAAATTAATGGCAAAGCTATTTATAACACAGTGAGTGAAGGGTTGGCCGTACCTGGGGGCGCTCCGGCGACTTACGTCGCTACGACCCCAGCGGCACGTTTCCCCTTTATTTGGCTTTGTCAGCAGTCTGAATGCCCCGTTTACCGGGGCATTTTTGCGGAATAAGCTCGAAATATCAGTCGTTAAAATACCAATAGCCGTTGTTTACCAACGCGGTGAGCATTGCCAGGAAGGACGGGTCTTCCAGCGCATCACCCAACTTGTGCGCATCCACGCTAAAGTGTTGGCATAAGGCATCGGCGGCTTGTCTGTGTGGTGTATTAATCAACTCACCATTAGCAAAGCATTGATCACCAATACGTAGAACACGCAACCCAGTAAGACGTTGTAATTCCTCACCTTGTTGCAATAACTCATAGACATCACCCGCCTGATAAGGCGGCTCTGGTGGCGCGATATCCAGTTCATGGCGCGATTGGGAAATAAACTCACCAAACCAGTTTTGGAAATCCCCTGGTTGCTGAACTAAATCGAGCATCATTGCACGAAGTTTATCGACTTCTTGTGGCAACACTTCCGCCGGATGTTCGCGTAATTGCAAATCTGGATCGCTGTAGCGATAACTACCCAACTCGCGAGCCAGCACATAGTCGGCAAAGCCACTTACCAGTTCGCGGCCATTAGGTGCACGGAAACCGACTGAATAATTCAAGGCATTTTCCAACGCATAGCCTTCATGAGGGAATCCCGGCGGGATATAAAGGATATCGCCAGGCTCCATTTCTTCATCAATAATGGCGTCGAAAGGCCCAACTTGCAGCAGGTCAGGGTGAGGACAATGCTGTTTCATTTCCGTTTTCTCACCGACCCGCCAGCGACGACGCCCCGTGCCCTGAATAATAAAAACATCATACTGGTCAAAATGCGGGCCGACACCGCCACCCGGAACGGAGAAAGAGACCATTAAGTCATCCATACGCCAGTCAGAAAGCGGGCGGAATGGGCGCATTAATGCAGCCGCAGGTTCATGCCAATGGTCAACGGCTTGCACTAGCAGCGACCAATTAGTCTCACCTAAATGATCAAAACTTTCAAAGGGGCCATGGGCGACTTGCCAGCGGCCATCTTCATGGCTCACCAAACGGCTATCGACTTCATTTTCCATAGCTAAACCAGCGAGTTCATCTGGTGAGAGCGGATCGATAAAGTTTTTAAAGCCACGTTTGAGGATGACGGGGCGTTTCTGCCAATAGCGTTGCAGGAAATCAGGCCAATCGAGACTGAGTTGGTAATCCATGTTTATTCCAGGATAGGGGGTGAACTTGCTGGTGATTATAACGGATGCCAGCTATGAGTATTAGATATTGGCAGGTAAATTTTATTAATCAGCGTGATAATCATGCTGCTGGCCAAAAGTTACCATCATTCTTGCTCCACCCAAGGGGCTTTCAGTAATGGTTATCTTGCCTTGATACTGCTCAATAATCTCGGCAGCAACGGACAATCCCAGCCCTTGTCCAGGGCGTAAAGTATCGACTCGCTGCCCACGCTGGAAAATCAACTGTCGTTTGCTTTCTGGAATACCCGGCCCATCGTCGTCAACGACAATAGTGAGCTGTTTTTCCGAGTGCAGGGCAGTTATTTCGACGAACTCCAAACAGTATTTACAGGCATTTTCCAGAACATTACCCATGACCTCCATAAAGTCATTTCGCTCCCCAAGGAAAGTCACCTCAGGCGAAATATCCAACGTCAGCACAACGCCTTTGCGCTGATAAACTTTATTTAATGCGCTGCACAAGCTATCGAGTAGAGCAGGAACTGAGTGGATCTCGCGAATCAATACATTATGCTCGGAACGCATACTGGCACGGTGCAGGTAATAACCGATTTGCTGAGAGATGCGGCTGATCTGTTCTAGCATGATAGGCTCGACTTCCTCGATAGTCGTTTGCTTACCGGTGCGTAAAGAACGCAGCGTCGTTTGCAATACCGCTAGTGGGGTTTTGAGGCTATGAGTCAGGTCGGAAAGTGTCGTGCGGTATTTGGTATAACGCTGACGTTCATTGGTAAGTAAGATATTGAGATTGCGCACTAAGCTCTGCAATTCTCGAGGTGGATTTTCATCTAACTGATCGCGTTCACCTTTTTCTAGCTGACTTATCTGACTGACCAGTGCTTTGATGGGCCTCAGGCTCCAATAGGCGGCGAGCCAAAGCAAGGGAACAACTAACAGCAAATTCGCCAGTAAGACATAACTAAACCAATTCCAAACCAAATCAGAACGCTGCAATTCCTGTGGGATGGTATCTACAACTACGATCGTGAGCTGTGGTAAGCGGGATGTGGCGGGGTAAGTATTGACGGATACAGAGTGAGTCAGAGCACTGTTATCCGTATCGTCATATTTTTTTAGCTGGTCTTGCGCTTTCGGGTTATCACCCAACATCATGCTACTTATATGTGTTCCGGTATCCAGCTCATAGAATCCCGGTTTTTGTAGCCAGCTTTTTTCGATATGAGATTCAAGTTCGGGCACATGCCGTTGGCGCCACAGTATATTGCCATCTTTATCGTAAATCAGAACCAGCGTCGGGATATTCAGCTCAAGTTCTGGCGGCACCGATATGCTCAACTTATTGTCATGCCATTGGGCCAAGCTGAAGAATAAATTACTTTCACCGCGATGGGCACTGAAGGTATTTTTATCAAAGCTGACAATATAACCGACGACGGCGACCATACCATATGATAACGACAGCGCTAAGATGACACCTGCTGTCGCCATAAGAAAACGAGCACGAAGAGAGAAAGGCTTGCTATTTGTCCTGAACATGATTTCTAGTTAGCGTCAAAACGGTATCCCTGACCACGGATAGTTGTAATCACTTCACCTTCATGTTCTGCCAGCAGCTTTTTACGTAAACGACCCATTAATACGTCGATAGTATGGCTCTCACGTAATTCTGCATCAGGGTAGAGTTGCAGCATTAATGTATCTTTGCTGACTACTTTTCCTGCATTACGAATAAGGGTTTCAATGATAGTGTATTCGAAAGCGGTCAGTTTAATCTGTTGCTGATTGACACACAACTCTCTGCGAGAGAGATCAATTTGAAATGGGGGAAATTCAATAATTTGGGATGCGAGGCCGATATTGCGTCGCATCAATGCCTGAATTCGCGCTATGACTTCTTCAAGATGAAAAGGTTTGGTGACATAATCATCAGCACCGGCTTCCAGTACCGCAACCTTATCTTGCCAACTTTCCCTCGCAGTGAGCACCAGAATTGGCAGGTTTGTCTGATGACTACGCCAACGACGGATAAGGCTTAAGCCATCCTCGCCCGGTAAACCAAGATCAATAATGGCGATATCTGGGGCATGTTCCTGCAAGAAATAGTCTGCCTCTTTGGCATCTTCTGCTGCATCAACCTGATGGCCCATTTCACGCATTTGTACCGTAAGATGGTGACGCAACAAAGCATTATCTTCGACAACTAAAACCCGCATACTACATTCCTCGATAAGACATTAACCGGGTAATCTAATATTACCCGACAAGTAAAAATGAGAACAGTGACTTAGAAAGTGTAACGTAAACCTGCCTGCATCGCTTGATCACTGACTTTCCAGTTATGGTAGGTATAACCTACTTCTGCAGAGAGGCTTTGTGTCAGAGCATAGTCAGTTGTTATACGTGCTTCGTGGTATGCACGACTATCATAGTTTGCCAAACGGTAGGCAACATCCAGACCGATATCCTGTGATAACTTACTTTTGATACCAATTTCGCCTGTGGCGCTATTGTAAGTATTGGTTTTTTTGCCGTCTTTGCTGGCATCAAAGACCATTGCATGGCGGCTGCCGCCCACCAAGGTATAGAAATCAATATTGGGTGAGAAGGCAAAATGGTAACCCAGCCCGAGGACTGCTTCGGCAAGGCCGCGGTCATTATTGGCGATGCTGCTTATACGACCATCAATAAACAGGCCGTTATCAAAACCATAGCCACCATTGAAGTAGATACCGCCCATATCGCGGTTACCGATATGACTGTACTGACTTTGATTGAATTCTTTATCGAAACGCTCATTGTTACTGATTGAGCCATATTGCAGGCCACCGGCTACATAAGTGTAATCCGCTGCCATAGCGACAGTGCAGGTTCCCATTAGGGCGAGAGAAAGAAGTGTTTGCTTCAACATAGTGATATTAGCTCCAGCAAGTGTAAAGTCCTTTTGACATCAACAGTATTATCAATGACGGTGACTAAACCGGGGCTAAACAGGGGCAGTACGCGAAAGGATAAGAAATTATTCAGGTGGCGTTGATTTGCCACCTGATGTTGAGACTAAAGTATTACTTCAACTCATCGACCATTGTTGTGGCACGACCAATGTAATTGGCGGGTGTCATGGCTTTCAAGCGGGTTTTTTCTGCTTCTGGCAGCGCGAGGCTGTCGATAAAGGCTTGCATGCCCGCCGCATCGACACGTTTCCCTCGGGTCAATTCTTTCAATTTTTCGTATGGCTTTTCAATACCATAGCGGCGCATAACTGTTTGAATTGGCTCGGCCAAAACTTCCCAGTTGTGATCCAGCTCTTCCAACAGGTGCGCTTCGTTGACTTCAAGTTTGCTAATGCCTTTCATGGTCGCTTGATAGGCAATCAACGCATAACCCAAGCCTACACCCAAGTTACGTAACACGGTGGAATCCGTCAGGTCACGCTGCCAGCGCGAAACAGGAAGTTTGCTGGCTAAATGGCCCAGCACCGCGTTGGACAGGCCCAGATTGCCCTCTGAGTTTTCAAAATCAATTGGGTTCACTTTATGTGGCATGGTGCTTGAGCCAATTTCGCCAGCAATGGTTTTTTGCTTGAAATGATTCAATGCAATGTAACCCCAGATATCGCGGTCGAAATCGATCAAGATAGTATTGAAACGTGCCACGCAGTCAAACAGTTCGGCAATATAATCATGCGGTTCAATTTGCGTGGTGTATGGGTTCCAGTTGATACCCAGTGACGTGACGAAACTTTCGCTAAACTGATGCCAATCTACTTCAGGATAAGCAACCATGTGAGCATTATAGTTACCTACTGCACCATTGATTTTGCCTAAAATTTCAACTTGCGACAGTTGACGGAATTGACGTTCCATCCGGTATGCGACGTTCGCCAGCTCTTTACCAATCGTGGAAGGTGTTGCAGGTTGGCCGTGAGTACGGGACAACAGCGGCAAATCACGATACTGGTGAGCCAGCGCTTTGATGGAGTCAATAATCTTGCGCCATTCAGGCAAAATCACCTCCTGGCGCGCCGTTTGCAGCATTAAAGCGTGCGACAAGTTATTGATATCTTCTGAAGTACAGGCAAAGTGGATAAATTCAGAGACGGCATGTAATGCCGGAACACTTTCGACTTTCTCTTTCAAAAAGTATTCAACCGCTTTTACATCATGATTCGTGGTGCGTTCAATGGTTTTGATGCGCAGTGCATCTTGTTCATTGAATTCTTGCACGATCTTATCAAGGTAAGCGTTTGCGTTGGCATCAAAAGCCGGAACTTCTTTGATTTCTGTACAGGCGGCCAGTTTTTGCAGCCAACGTACTTCGACCTGCACGCGGAATTTCAGCAAACCAAATTCGCTAAAGATTGGGCGCAGTGCGCTGACTTTGTCGCCGTAGCGTCCATCAATTGGGGAAACGGCGGTCAGTGAGGATAATTCCATCGGTGGCAACTCCTGAGAAAGGATTTCAAATATGAGCAAGGATACTCTGCGCCTGCTTAAACAGACGATTTCGCGAGAACATTAACTGCAAGCGGCTTCCGCCGACTTGTTGCCAAAGCACAGCTGAGCGGATACCCGCCAGCAGGGTGGCACGAATTTTTGCCTGCACCAGTGTGCTTTGTAAAATAGCGGGTGAGCCAATAACCTGAATGCGCGGACCGAGTGGACTGATAACATCCGTATAAATGGCAGCCAGCGAACTCATCATTGTTTCCGATTCAAGATCGAAATGGGCCAATTGGCGATCAAGCTGACTAATACGATCACCCAAGGTATTCATCGCCGACTTATTGGCATTGAGCTTCCGCTCCAACACCATCAGGCTTAGGGTGTAGCGGGTCAGTTCCGCCGCAGGCCCCTGACGGTTGGCATTTAACACACTTTGCAGTGTTTCCAACCCCATTTTTAAGGATTGTTCATTGCCGCCATAGACGGCCAAAGTGGAAGGCGGGTTGGTTTGTAGCAGCCCACTGAGCACAGTATTTAATGCATCATTATCACATTGGCCTTCATGCGCCAATTGTTGAACCAAGCGAGCTGACTGGCAGATTCCGGCCAATGCCAACGTAATATCATAATAATTTTTCGCCACGGTTACTCCTGTAAACGTTCTGGTTCATTAATATACCCGTCATACTTCAAGCGGCATGTGCGTTTGCTGCTCTCACTCACTTGCCGCCTTCCTGCAACTGGAATTATTTAGGGTATAGGTTGAATTAGTTTGCGACTGAACCTGGCAGTGGATAACGCTCTTCTATAATACCGCCACCGAGACAGACTTCACCTTGATAGAAGACCGCAGACTGGCCGGGTGTGACTGCCGCTACAGGGTCATCAAACCGAACCTCAACACGTTCGTCATCCAATGGTGTCACGGTGCAGGGAATGTCCTGCTGGCGGTAACGAGTTTTTACCACACAGCGGAAAGCAGCAGTGACGGGTTCTCTATCAACCCAATGTAACTGTTGGGCAATCAGCCCCACAGACATTAAACGCGGGTGTTCATGTCCTTGAGCTACCAGTAAGATGTTATTCGCAACATCTTTATCCACCACATACCACGGATCATCGCCACCCTCTTTGGTGCCGCCGATACCCAAGCCTTTACGCTGCCCCAAGGTGTGATACATCAAACCCTGATGTTCGCCCACATGCTGGCCATCTACGGTCATGATTGGGCCGGGTTGCGCGGGCAGATAGCGGCCCAGGAAATCACGGAATTTGCGCTCACCAATAAAGCAGATACCCGTGGAGTCTTTTTTCTTGGCAGTGACCAGCTCAAGTTGTTCAGCAATGCGGCGAACTTCAGGCTTTTCTAACTCACCAACAGGGAACAGGCTTTGAGCGAGCTGTTCGTGGCTTAATGTGTAGAGAAAATAGCTTTGGTCTTTATTGCCATCAAGCCCACGTAACAAGCGACTTTTACCGTTAACGTCCTGACGACGCACATAATGCCCGGTAGCAATATAGTCTGCACCCAAATCTTCCGCGGCAAACTCTAGGAAAGCTTTAAATTTTATTTCTTTATTACACAGAATATCGGGGTTAGGGGTGCGCCCGGCTTTGTATTCTTCCAGGAACAATTCGAACACGTTATCCCAGTATTCTGCGGCAAAATTGACGGTGTGCAACTCCATGCCCAGTTTGTCGCATACCGCTTGAGCATCGGCCAAATCGGTCGCTGCTGAGCAATACTCTTCGCCATCATCCTCTTCCCAATTCTTCATGAACAAACCGGCAACTTGGTAGCCCTGTTGCTGGAGCAGGTAGGCGGAAACGGAAGAATCGACACCGCCGGACATACCGACGATTACTTTTTTCTGGCTGTTATCTGACATGGGAGTCTCACTAACGTAAATACCTAAAGCCCCAATGAAGGCTATGACGGATGAGATTATCCGACCCACTCTTCAGCGTGGCAGGGCATTATAAAAACAAGCGCCGGATTTTATCACGTTGGCCGCGTTGCTGCATGGTAGATTCGCACTCTTAATGAAATTACCTGAGTGAATCAAATCTGCCGTTTATAATGGCCAGTTAAATGAACCAATCACATCAAGTGAATAACGCTCGGGCTGCTGATAGCAACGGATACTTTCGGCCACTAAAGGTGAGCGTAAATTATCCGATTGCAGGATTTCATCGGCGGTAAGCCACAGACAGCGGTCGATATCATCGTCATGCGGATCAGTGGGCAATGGGGCCAGTAGCTCAATAACAAAAGCGAAACGCAGGAATGGGGTTTTATCCGGCGCTATCCACTGGTGCATGCGCAGAAAATATTGCGGGGTGGCTCGAATACCGGTTTCCTCCCATAACTCTCTTTCCGCAGCTTGCAGTAGAGTTTCATCGGTTTCCAAATGACCAGCGGGTTGATTCCATAATTTTTTTCCATTAATTGTCTCTTCGACAATTAAAAACTTCCCCTGAGCATGCACGACACAAGCCACGGTAACATGAGGCTTAAACATGGTTTATCTCCTTCCATTCGCCGGGCTGTAGATCGCCAAGGCTTAAATTACCCATACTAAAACGTATCAGACGAAGGGTAGGGAAGCCAATATGGGCAGTCATTCTGCGAACCTGTCGATTGCGGCCTTCGAAAAGTGTTATTTTTAACCAGCTTGTGGGGATGGCTTTGCGCTCTCGAATCGGTGGATGGCGTGGCCATAGCCACGCGGGTTCACTAACCAGCTCAGCACCAGCGGGTAAAGTAGGGCCATCTTTTAAGGTTATCCCTATTCTTAGCTGACTAAGTGCATCTTCGTCGGGCAACCCTTCTACTTGTACAAAATAGACTTTACCGGTTTTCTGGGCTGGTTGCGTTAGCCTGGCTTGCAGTTTGCCATCATTAGTTAATACCAGTAAACCTTCGCTATCCCGATCGAGTCGCCCAGCCGCATAAACATCGTTAAAAGGGATAAATTCCTTCAAAGTTGAGCGCCCAGCTTCATCAGTAAATTGGGGTAACACATCAAAAGGCTTGTTGAATAACAGTACGCGCCGAGGGGTAATGGGCTTCACCTGTTTAGCCTGTGACTTAGTGCTGAATCGGTTAACTTTGTGATTTTTAACAGAGAATTTATTCATGATTATTGCGATTTCGGATGATTAGCGCATTATACCTCAATCTGTTTCGGATTGGCGTGGAACGAATATTCAAGTAGTATTGACACGAATCTTACAAGGCATTAACAAAATTGCGCTGAAGGAGAGGTTGATGGAAAGCAAAGTAGTTGTTCCGGCAGAAGGTAAGAAAATTACTGTCGATGCTCAGGGTAAACTGGTTGTTCCGCATAATCCGATCATTCCATTTATTGAAGGTGACGGCATTGGCGTTGATGTGACCCCAGCCATGATCAACGTGGTGGATGCTGCGGTGAAGAAGGCCTATAACGGTGAGCGTAAAATCTCCTGGATGGAAATTTACACCGGTGAGAAATCAACTCATGTTTATGGCAAAGATGTCTGGCTGCCAGAAGAAACATTGGACTTGATTCGTGAGTACCGCGTTGCAATTAAAGGCCCATTGACCACTCCAGTGGGTGGCGGTATTCGTTCTCTGAACGTTGCTTTGCGCCAACAACTTGACTTGTATGTGTGCCTACGCCCAGTGCGTTATTACGAAGGTACCCCAAGCCCGGTAAAACACCCTGAATTGACCAATATGGTGATTTTCCGCGAAAACGCAGAAGATATCTATGCGGGTATCGAATGGAAAGCCGGTTCACCAGAAGCTGAAAAAGTGATTAAGTTCCTGCGTGAAGAGATGGGTGTGAAGAAAATTCGTTTCCCTGAACAATGTGGTATTGGTGTAAAACCGTGTTCAGAAGAAGGGACTAAGCGTTTGGTACGTGCTGCAATTGAGTATGCAATTACCAACGACCGTGAATCGGTCACCCTGGTTCATAAAGGCAACATTATGAAATTCACTGAAGGCGCATTTAAAGACTGGGGTTACCAGTTAGCGCGTGAGGAATTTGGTGGTGAGCTGATCGATGGCGGCCCTTGGGTTAAAATCAAGAATCCAAACAACGGTAAGGACATCATTGTTAAAGATGTGATTGCCGATGCTTTCCTGCAACAGATCCTGCTGCGCCCAGCTGAATATGATGTTATCGCGTGTATGAACCTGAATGGGGATTACATTTCTGATGCATTGGCTGCTCAAGTTGGCGGTATCGGTATTGCCCCAGGTGCTAACATTGGTGATGAGTGCGCATTGTTTGAAGCGACTCATGGTACAGCACCGAAATATGCGGGTCAGGATAAAGTGAACCCAGGTTCTATTATTCTGTCCGCAGAAATGATGCTGCGTCATATGGGTTGGTTCGAAGCCGCAGACCTGATTATCAAAGGCACCGAAGGCGCAATTCAGGCCAAGACGGTCACTTATGATTTCGAGCGTCTGATGGAAGGCGCTAAGTTACTGAAATGCAGTGAATTTGGCGACGCCATTATTAAGCACATGTAATAGCGCTTCGAGTGCAATATCTCACGGAGGCTTCGGCTTCCGTGAGTTTTTAACGCTCCACTAAGTGTTCCTGCAAAACTGAACATAAAACGAACTTGCATCTGAACAAATCCCATCCCAAATGATTTTCCTTACGGACTTTCGATTTTTTTCGCCCTCAGCCGCCGAACGTGTGATCCACGATGATGCCAGTACCAACAAGAATAGATCGCTGGCACTCATGTCAGCACGCGCTAATCCTTAAACTCAGTCGAGAAGCAGTAAAGGGGCAGTAAGACGTTCAATGCGTTTACCACTCAAGTGAACGCCTTTTTGCCCCCCTTCGGTAGTATATTCAGCCAATCAAGTAAGTTTGAATATCAATCAAGGCGTTGTGACCTGCCATAATAATATGAAGAAAATATTTGACTGATTAGGTTAACTCTTTATCCTTTACGGCAATGTTATTCAGCATGTGTTTATCATTTAATAATAATAACCAGATCTCAGTAAATTATAATTTTTGTTATTTTCTCTCTTAAAACAGAGGTTTATATTGTGGCGAAGGATGTAGAAATTGTTAAAGCACGGCATCCGTTAGATAAGCAGCACATCAAACTGACTTATGTAACTCATTTTTACTGTAATCAGGGAAATATGGATTCTGTTGAGTCTTTGTTGAAGGAATATGAATCTTACCCTGATGATATTAAGGATGCGGTAGAATTTGTCATCGTAGATGACTGCTCACCTTTAGAATATGAAGTAAAAGATTATGATTTGAATTTCACGTGGTTAAGAATAACCACTGATATCCAGTGGAATCAGGCTGGCTCCCGTAATCTTGGTGTGACTTATGCCAAATCTGACAAGATTATCATTACCGATTTAGATTGCCTGCTGCCCGAAGATACCCTGCGTTATCTGGTTAATGCGCGTAACCCAGGGCGCTCGCTGTATCGTATCTACCGTACCGATGAAAAAACTGGCAAGGCCTATCGCGGTCACCCGAATTTATTTTTCATGTCCAGAGCTCGCTTCTTCAGACTTTATGGTTATGACGAAGAGTTCGCCGGTCACTACGGTTCGGAAGATTACCGCTTTGTGAAGTTCCATAAAGACCATGGTTCCACACCGCGTTATTTGCCTAAGCAATACCGCTGTATTGAACGTAATGTTGATAGGAAGAAAAGTTACCACTCACTGGATCGTGATTTGACGCATAACGCGCCTATCGATGATCGCAAGAAAAATGAAATTGCCCTATTTGGTGCGGAATATGGTCATAGCCGAATATTCCTTAACTTTAATTGGGAAATTAAAAAAGTGCATTCACGTCCGCCGACAGTACCTGAACGTAAAGTGTGGTGGCGGCCATTATGGTGGTTCCGTTATCTGTTCCGTTCACTCGCGGCATAACAGCATTTATCCAAAATACTTTTCATAGCCAGCCAGAGTACACCGGTTGGCTATGTCATAGATGGAGGCCAGCTATGCTGGGTTACGCGTGTCATGCGGCCTCTTCTGGTGATTACTTTGAAGTGAGCGACTTATGATTTCTTCTGCTACTTGGCCCGGTTCGCCGCCAGCACATCGATATATTGGCATGTTCTCTTGTGTCACTGCATTTTTGTTAGGTATTGGTCTACCCACTTCTAATTTTATAATGAATTTATCGATGGTATTGGCCGTCATCTGTTTACTGCTAAGCCGCGATACTCGCTATGTGAAAGCCTTAGTCAAAAACCCGTTGATTTGGCTACCTGCTCTCATGTTTTTGTTGTTGGCTATATCTTTGCTTTGGCATCACAATCTGTACGGTAAAGTGATGGTAGGTAAGTACTCAAAACTGTTATATATCCTGCCATTAGCGATGTTTTTTGTTCTTTCGCGCTCACTTGCCAGTTATTTTGCCAAAGGCTTTTTACTGGCCAATGCTGTGATCCTGGCTGCCAGCCTGTGGGTGGGTGTCCTTCATATGCCGCTGGGTCAGATTGATCCATTAAATCCGACTGTCTTTAAATTACAAATTACACATAACTTCTTTATGGCCTTAGCGGCGGTAATATGGCTCTCTTTGGCATTCCGTAACCAGGGGCTGAAGCGCTGGGGTTATGCTCTGCTGGTGTGCCTGGCAGTTTATAACATTGTATTTATGGTGCAGGGCAGAACCGGCTATGTCGCTTTGGCTGCGGCTTTTGGGATGTGGGGATTACTGTCGTTATCAAACCGCCAGCGTTTAGGAATGGTGGTTGGCGCTCTTATCGTTGCGGCCATAGTGGCTATAGTGCCAAACCGTGCTGTTGAACGGCTACAACAAGGGGTGACGGAGATTCAAAGCTGCCTGGCAGTCACTCATGAAGTCGATAAAGAGTCTTGTGATAGCTCGATGGGGTTGCGTACCGCATTCGTGCTTGAGTCTGTGAAGTTAATAGAACAGGCTCCAGTTTTAGGCCATGGTGCCGGGGGATTCTGGTTAAATTATACAGAAAGCGAATACAGTATAAACCCACATAATGAATATCTGATGCAGACGGTGCAATCAGGGATAATTGGGTTAGCTTTATTCCTCGGATGGATGTGGTGCTATTTCCGTTCAGCTTTGCGTTTACCCGCACACCTTAGAAATATATTAGTGTCTTTACTCTGTGCTTATTTGGCTTGTCACTTGTTTAACTCCTTCTTACTGGATTCATCGGAAGGGCATTTATTTATTATTCTTACAGCGATCGTTGCCAGTTATTCAGTGATGCCGCCGAAAGAGCGATTAGAAATGGAACAAACAGAATAAGGCCATTCACGGAGAGAAGATTCGTCAATCTAGAAAACAGGTGCATAAAATAGCGCCTGTTTTTTTATCTGCTTAATCAGATATTTCAGTTGGTGGACCAAAACCTAAATTTTTGTATCCCTCTTGAAAACCAAACAACTCAAGGAACTCATAAGCTGTTGAATACATATGATACGGTGAGAAAAACATCCAGGCAAAAAGTGACAATAAAATCATAATGACAACCAGTAGGATTTTATCCAGTAGCACTTTTCCTCCTTATATTATTCGGGCCAATAGGCATGCCAGATTGACTCATTATGCCAACCCTGGCTGTTGCCTAACGATAACGTAAAACCAAAAAACACACATGAGGCAAGCTAGAGAATATCATGTGATTTCCATCACATAAATAAATTGTTAACGTTAATAATAGGCGCAAATCTCCAACCGGATATCGATATGAAACACTCTGTACGCAATCAATATCTGATCTTAAGTGGCTTACTGTTTACGTTTTTCTTTACCTGGTCATCAGCATTTTCATTATTCTCGATTTGGCTAAATTAATATGTAGGGTTAAAAGGAGCAGAAACTGGTGCGACATTTTCTGCTATCGCCATAACGGCGCTAAGTGCACAACCGTTATACGGAGTGATACAAGATAAGCTGGGACTTAAAAAACATCTTTTATGGGCTATTGGTATTTTGCTGCTGATCAGTGGTCCTTTTTTTATTTATGTTTATGCCCCTTTATTGCGCACCAATATGCTCGCCGGTGCGGATATTTGCTTCAGGGCTGGCCCAAGATGCCACGACTATTTCACTGATGAAACTCTTACATGCGGTCGAATTACCCATACTGCTGATCGCAATGTTTAAGTATATCGTCGCCAATTGCGACCCACGTCTATCAGCGACGCTGTATTTGGTGGGCTTCCAGTTTGTCACTCAAGTCTGTGCCAGCATATTTTCACCGCTGGCCGGTTAAAGGTTTGCCCTCAGGGCAATAGCGGTCTAACAGTGAAATCACATCCTGATAATGCTCATCCCCCCACGCTAAATGGCACTGACGTAACTGCTCTAGCGGCAAGGCGGATTCTTGCCACGCTTTTTCTGCACCCGCTCGCCGCGCTTTACCTGCCAAAGTACATTCGGGGAGGTAAATACACAATGGCCGCTGGTATCCTCGGCGCAACAGCACTTCCATCGCCTGATACTGACCATCAAAGTCATCAGGAATATAGCTGGGGATAGAATGGTTTTCGCTGACACAATTAGCCAGCACGATATTTTTATCTCGCAGGCGCTCAGGGATGGTGACTTGCCGCAGCCCCATGGAGGTAAAAATAATACCATCGGGGCGCTGGGCCAACAGTTGGTCTGGGTTATTAATCGCCCGAGAAACTGTCATTAATGAAACTGACGCCAGATTTGCTACTTCTTTCAGCGAAGCCATTACTTTCCTCATCGGTTAATTATCGTTATCTTGCCATTCTGGATCAACCTGTGCGGCGGTGTTGGCTTTCGCTACCAATAAAAAGCCCTCAATGAGTGAGGGCTGGGGGCTAACGGTTGGCTTTATCATCAGCCTCATCGAGCAGGCCATTGGCTATCTTGCTCGCATCAAGATAACGGGAAGAACTTAAGATCCCATTAAGTGTTTCTCTGACACTAAACAGAAATTGATCATTATCGGACTCGTTAGCACATTCAACCATTAATGCGACAAGCAAAGCTTCATGGGCGATCAAATGATCTTCACCAGGTAAGTTTGCATCAGTCTCACCTTGTTGAGCGCGAACAGATGTTTGATTAAGTGATGACATAAAACCCCTTATTTAATAATTGATTAACCACTTACCCACTATAGCGCTGAGGAATCCCCAGTAATGGGCGGGTAAAAAAGACAGGCATAGAGTTTTGTGATCTACTGATTGTGCTACCAATTCAATGAGATCACCTCTATGCCTGCTCGCCAAGTATGTCAGAACTTCTTCCGTGATGCTTTAGCTCCCTTTCACAAATACCGACAAAATGCTTTGCTCGATGCCACCATTGCGTTAATCAATGGCGCATCGCTGACACTGACCAGTATCGGACGTTATTTACCCGGTGCGGCTCAGGTCAAAAATAAAATCAAGCGTATTGATCGTCTGCTGGGCAATGAATCACTACATCGTGATATTCCTCTGATTTTTAAAAATATTATCTCGATGCTGACACGGAAACTCTCTCTCTGTGTTATTGCCGTTGACTGGAGTGGCTATCCGTCTCAGGAGAATCACGTGCTTCGCGCCAGCCTTATCTGCGACGGGCGATCGATACCTTTATTAAGTTGGGTTGTTCCATCAAAAAAACAGCAAAATACGCAGATACAAAAAGACTTCCTCAATGCTCTTGCCAGTGCAGTGAATTCGCAGGCCAGAGTCATCATTGTCACTGACGCGGGGTTCCAGAATGCCTGGTTCCGGCATATAAAATCACTCGGATGGGATTTTATAGGGCGTATCAGGGGCAATACCCAAATGCGGCTAGGCAGCAAAGGCGAATACTGGTTCAAACGTCAGGAATTACAGGCCAGCAGTAAACCGGAATATCTGGGCCCCGGAACACTTGCCCGCGCAGTGTATGCCCAGTGTGACGGCCATTTTTATCTTCATAAAAAAACATCAAAAGGAAGAAAAAATAAGCGCTCTCGTTGTGACATAACCAGACCAGCACAAATAAAAGACGCGCGCTCCGCTGCAACAGAACCGTGGCTGCTCTTCAGCAGCACAAATGACTTTAAACCAAGAGAAGTCATGAAGTTATACAGTCGCCGAATGCAGATCGAGCAAAACTTTCGGGATGAAAAAAGCGAACGCTTCGGGTTCGGCCTGCGTGCTAGCTACAGCCGTTCAACAGGAAGAATGCTGGTGCTGAGCCTGCTGGCGACACTGAGCACAATTGTGCTGTGGCTTCTGGGCTATCACGCTGAAAATAAAGGATTACATCTGAGGTATCAGGCCAACAGCCTTAAGTCACGACGGGTTATATCTTATTTGACATTAGCGGAGAATATCTTGCGACACTCTCCGCTAATTTTAATGCGAACGGCACTGGATACCGTTCTTAACCACCTCGCCAGAACCTACCGAAGTATGGTGTTGGTTTATTAGCGCTGATTTACTGGGGATCCCTCAGCGCTATAGCGGGGTTTCTGTTTATTGCTATGACAGATGAGTAACCTGTCATAGCAGCCATAACAGATAATGCGGCGGTTGTGCGTGGCCTCTTAATTGATTGATGCTATTTCAACGGGATATCGTATCCAAAGGGCTTTAATTCACCGGACGATAAATTCTCACCGCAGCGGTTAGACGTAAAGTTCGGTGAGCCAGTTCCTCTGCCGCACCAGCATACTGTTCGACCATCGCCGCATTTTGGTGCGTCATTTGATCCAACTGACCAATTGATTGGCTAATCTGGCCAAGAGCTTGCGTCTGTTCATGAGTTGAGGTACTGATTTCACTAATTAAAGCAGAAACCTGCCCAGCCTGTTTGACGATATTGTCCATGGTAGCGCCGGCATTTTGGACTAATGCGCTACCATCACGAATGCGCTCCACACTGGTTTCAATTAAGTGTTTAATTTCTTTTGCCGCAGTGGAGGAACGTTGTGCCAGATGACGAACTTCACTGGCAACCACCGCGAAGCCACGGCCTTGTTCTCCTGCTCTGGCTGCTTCGACTGCAGCATTGAGCGCTAATATATTGGTTTGGAAAGCAATACCTTCAATTACACTGATAATATCGACAATTCGATGGCTGGAATCATTAATCGTGCCCATGGTTTTTATGACTTCATGCATTAACTCACTGCCTTGTTCTGCCGCATGACTGCTCATGGCGGCCAGTGATGTAGTCTCATTGGCACTATTAGCACTGTTTTGTACTGTTGCCACCAATTGCTCCGTCGCACTGACGATATGTTGTAAATTAGCAGTGGCTTGTTCTGTCCGCACTTTTAGTTCGCGATTCCCTGCGGCAATTTCACTGCTGGCGGTGTTAATACCATCAACCTGGCCACTGACGTCGTCTGTCAGCGAACGAAGATTCAAGCCCAACTGATTGACGCTACGCATCAGATAGCCAATTTCATCAACGCGGTTCAATTGCACATAGTCACCGGCTTGCCCGGAAGAGACATCCTGCGCTTGCTGTAAAATTGCCGCGATCGGGCGTGAGACCTGGCGCTCAAGCCAAAGTGAGGTGATCAGGCTACTGAAAAGGGTGGTCGCTCCTAAACCGAGTAAAGGTAAACCGGAAATACCCATCCCTTTGGCTGCCACCGTCGGCAGCAGTGCTGCAATCAGTAATGCACCACGCAAACGCCAGCGTAGCGGCAGCGTTTGAAATAATGAACGGAAAGAGAGCCAGCCGGTGCGGACAATCAACCCTCGATGCAGCGCAATGCGGCGTTGTTTGGCTTTGCCTGAGTTGAAATCGCCATAGAGCGCCTCCGCTTGCTTAACTTCTTCGCGGGTAGGCGCAATTCGCACTGAAATATAACCGGTCAAACGTCCATCATGGCGCAATGGGGTGGCATTAGCGCGCACCCAATAATAGTCGCCATTTTGACGACGATTCTTGACCAATGATGACCAGGATAACCCCGCATTCAACGTCTGCCACATATCAGCAAAGGCAGCGGGGGGCATGTCCGGGTGCCGCACCATATTGTGAGGTTGACCCAGCAAGTTCTGATATTCAAAACCACTGGCACGAACAAAGGCAGCATTGGCGTAGGTGATATTACCTTGAATATCAGTTGTTGATTGCAAGGTGGTATCGCGACCAATGGGATACTCCTGTCGGCTGACAGGTTTGTTCACTCGCATAATAACCTCAGTAAATGGGGGATTTCATTTATAACAGTGGAATACAATAATTACTGAGAGTCATCGGCAGCCATAGATAAAACTTTATGCCTTTATTAATTAAATTATTCATTCCCCATAAAGGTGCTATTAATTACTCTGATTGCACTTATTTAGAGCAACTTTATATTTGTAAAAAATATTAGATCGGCTAATTTCATTATTTAATTTTAACTTTAAGTTCGTTTGTCTTGATGCGTAATTGTATTTTTTTTGTTGTAAAACAATGCGTTGGCTAATTATTTTGGGTTAGTGCAATGCTTGATTGGTGAAGGTTTTAAATGAGTGTTTATTTTCTTTTCTATCTCTCTGTCATTGAGACTAAATATGTCATCTTTTTGCTTAAAAGTTGCATGATATGAAGTTTGTTGAGTGTTTAGTTTGCTATATTTGTTAATTATGAATGTAAAAATAATTATTTGTTACAGTTGCTGTATATATCAATCTGAGAAATATTCATTAGGCATAATCAATAAAAATTTCTGACAATTCTTATTGAGAAAACGACGCACCGGAACATCGGTCAAGCGCGTCATTTGATGGTTGCTGTTGGGCAATCTCTAACGCGAGTAGTATATGCCGGTGATAACATCTCGCGTTTCATCTGCCATTCTTGATTAATTCCTTGTCCGACAAAGGCTATTCTGCTTTTACCGGACTGATTAATTTTGTCGATAGCCGCCATGAGTTGTTCACTGTTGATGCGCGGTTTGCTTTCATCAAACAACCCCAATTGTGAGATCCCCTGGCTTGAAAACTCCCCTAATACAATTCCTGCTTTCAGGTAACGATGACCGGGCCGCCAAATGATCCTCAGGCATTTAAGAGCGGCGGCAATAATATCCCGCGAATCCAGTGTCGGGAAAGTGAGGTAGGTACTGGCATGATTACTGTAATATATCTCGTTTGGCGCAAAGGGGCTGGTTTTGATAAATGTCGAGACATGGCGGCAATATTGATGCTCTTTTCGCAGTTTTTCGGCGGCTTTCTCGGCATAACTGCACACAGCTTCGCGTATGTTTTGATATTCGGTAATTCGTTCACTAAATGATCGCGAACAGATTATTTGTTGTTTTGTAGGGGCAAATTCTGCAACAGCTAAACACGCTTCCCCACGTAACTCTCTGACTGTTCGCTCCAATACAACACTGAAATTTTTACGTATAAAAGGAGGACTGGCTTCTGATAATTGCAGGGCGGTGGTTATCCCCATCATTTCAAGTTTTTTCGCGGTACGACGGCCCACTCCCCAAATTTCAGCGACAGGCATCAGCGCCAATAGTTTACGCTGACGCACCGGGCTGGATAAATCAACCACGCCTTCGGTTTTATGCCATAACTTGGCAGCATGATTGGCCAGTTTAGCTAAGGTTTTGCTGGGAGCAATGCCCACACCAACATGTAAACCGGTCAATTTCCGTATCTGATCGCGGACATACCGACCAAACTCTTCCAGCGCAATGGAATGCTGGACACCTTTTAGATTGAGAAATGCTTCATCGATTGAGTAAATCTCGATTCCTGGGGCCAGTTGTTCGAGGATAGTCATCACACGGGCGGACATGTCACTGTAGAGCGCATAATTACTGCTGAATGCGGTAACACCATGTTGGCGCATAACTTGTTGAATTTTAAAATAGGGTGCGCCCATTAGTATACCTACTTCCTTGGCCTCCCGGCTACGGGCAATGACGCATCCGTCATTATTAGAGAGCACCACCACTGGGCGACCGTATAAATCAGGGCGAAACACAGTTTCACAACTGGCATAGAAAGAATTTACATCAACTAAGGCAAACATTATCTTAACTTATTGATACAGAAAGTAATAACACCAAAAATGACCAAATCCTCATCTCCCTCACACAATATTAACGCTGGAGTGCCTGCATTAAGGGCTTCAAGACGAGGTGTGGGCCGTAAATAAAGGCGCTTAATACTGAATTCCCCCCCAATGGTGGCGACCACAATATCCCCGTGTTTTGCCGGTAAACTGCGATCTATCACTAGCAGTGCGCCATGATGGATTCCCGCCGCGATCAACGACTCACCTTCGGCAGTCATAAAAAAAGTAGCGGCAGGATGCACAATGCAGTGCTCATTAATATCGATTCTCTTTTCAATATAGTCTTGTGCAGCATTGCCAAATGCACTCATAGGGCCTCCAAATGATTGGTACAGGGAGAGGGTGATAACCAAAGGTTGCCCACCCAATAATACTGTTTATTTATACAGTATACATGAGGGGTAGATGAGGAGAAAAGCACTAATAGGGCCTTTTTTATAGCACGTTGATTTGTAAAAATATAAAGCAAGTAGATGGAAAGTGTGGGTCTCGCAGCACAGGGGCGTTATCGATGGTGAGAAAGAGGCTGTCATGCCAAGTTGTTGATATTTAGTATTTTCAATAAATAACATACTGGCATATAGTCCTGCCTCATTCATACCACCCCAAAGCGGTTTTTTGTGAATCTATTGGCAATCCTGCGGGCAATATTGTTGATTTAAAAAAATTGGCTGATGCCGCCCATCGACATGGCGTGCCGCTGATTGTTGATAATACAGTCGCAACGCCTATTCTTTGTCGGCCATTTGAGCATGATGCCGATATCGTGGTTCATTCATTAACTAAATACATTGGCGGTCATGGTTCCAGTATTGGTGGGATCGTGGTGGATTCCGGTAAGTTTCCTTGGGCGCAATATCCGGAACGTTTTGCTCAATTGAATACCCCCGATCCGTCTTACCACGGCGTAACCTATACCGAGCAATTCGGTGCAGCAGCCTATATTGGTCGTTGCCGGGTCGTACCATTGAGAAATACCGGTGCGGCGCTGTCGCCATTCAATGCTTTCCTGATTTTGCAGGGGCTGGAAACCCTGGCTTTACGTATGGAGCGCCATACCGAAAATGCGCTGAAAGTTGCCCATTATCTGAAAAATCATCCGCAAGTTAGTTGGGTGAAATATGCCGGTTTACCCGACCATCCCGAGCATGATCTGGCCCAGCGCTATTTGGGTGGTAAGCCCGCCGCGATACTATCATTCGGTATCCACGGTGGTCAGGCTGCCGGGGGGCGATTTATCGATGCACTGAATTTGATCGTGCGGTTGGTGAATATTGGTGATGCTAAGTCATTGGCGTGCCATCCAGCCTCAACAACTCATCGTCAGCTCAATGATGAGGAACTTATCAAAGCGGGTGTGCCGCGGGGTATAGTGAGATTGTCGATTGGTATTGAGCACATCGATGACATCCTCAATGACCTTGCTCAAGCATTGGATGCGGCTAAATCTTAAGATAGGGGCAGAGTGTGACCAGTAGCTCTAAAGCTACCGGTCACATGTTATGGCGGAAAGAATTAACGTGTAGCCAGTGTTGCCGCAATCACCTTGGCATAAGGTGTGGTTGGGCGGCCAATAAGTTTGCTCAATGTATGGCTATCATCAAATAGCCCGCCTTTAGCGGCACCCGCATCAGAATCTGCTAACAAACTCGCGAAACCTTCCGGTAAACCGGCACCAATCAGCGCTTGCTTGAAGTCAGCTTCAGACAGGTTTTTGTATTCCACGGGTTTACCTGACTGGCGTGCAATCTCTGCTGAGAATTCAGCCAATGTGTAGCTGTCATCCCCGGCTAATTCATAAATTTTACCGGCTTGATTTTCTTGGGTTAGCACCGCAGCAGCGGCTTGCGCATAATCTTCGCGGGTAGCTGAGGCGATACGTCCATCACCGGCTGCACCGATGAATGCACCATGATCCAAGGATGGCGCAATACTTGCGGCGTAGTTTTCGGTGTACCAGCCGTTTCGCAATAACACCACAGGCAGGCCGGATTCGCGCAACAGTGCTTCTGTGGCACGGTGTTCGTCACCTAATCCCAGCGTGCTTTTATCGGCATGCAGCAAGCTGGTATACGCAAGCAGTTTCACACCTGCGTGTTTGGCAGCATTAATGACTGCGGCGTGCTGTGCAACACGCTGTCCTACTTCACTTGATGAGATTAGCAGCAGTTTATCGACCCCTTGGAATGCAGCCTCCAATGTAGCAGGTTGGCTATAATCTGCTTTACGTACCTGAACCCCTAATGCTGCCAAATCACTGGCTTTCTCAGGGCTGCGGACTGCGGCAATAATTTCACTAGCAGATACTTTTTTAAGTAATGCGTTGATAACAAGGCGGCCGAGTTGGCCTGTAGCACCGGTTACTGCGATCATTATGACGCTCCAAATGTAATGTTAGCCCCTTTGTACTGAAGTAGCAGGGGGGTTAGCTACGTTATGGCATCCGAGTTACTGACCTGAGTCAGTTCATTGGGTTTTATTCACTTTATACCTACCGATAACCTCAATCACTCTCGGCATACCCGGAATGTGGCGAGCTGTTTAAGGAAAAAAACGATAAAAATCGCTAAGAACTCGCCCTGAAAATGATTATATGCAATATACTAACTTTAAGTAAGTACGCACGAAAAGGTTGGTATAGAAATGATGAAATCGCAAAATTTAATGGGCAATACTGCATTTCCGGAGCAAGTTCGGCGTGGCGAATTGCTTAATGCAAATTGTCCATCAAGAGAAATCCTCAAACGAATCACCAGCCGCTGGGGGGTGTTGGTACTTATTGCTCTGAGTAATGAAACTTTGCGTTTTAGTGCCTTGAGAAGAAAGATTGGTGGTGTCAGTGAAAAAATGCTGGCGCAAACCCTGCAAAATCTAGAAGAGGACGGGTTTATTGAGCGTATTGCCTATCCGGTCGTACCACCTCATGTGGAATATAAGTTAACCCCCTTGGGGAAAGAGGCGCAGGAGCAAGTAGAAGGGCTGGCGCTTTGGCTTGAGGAAAACTTGCACCGCATTATGGAAAAACGGCAACAGCGCGCGGCTTCATAAACGGTCAATTTTCGACAGCAACCCGGGTATGCGCCCTGGTTGCTGTTATCTCTAACCCCAGTATTACAGTGTTTTTAATGCTGCAACTGATTCGATAGTCATGGAGGGGATAAATTCGGTTACCTCATAGTGAGCCACTGCATTAAACGGATCTTCTGCCAATATTTTATCTAACTCTTCACGCATGATACTTTTCGCCAAAATAATGCCACCGGTGCGCGGTACTTTACGACCTGAGGCGATAAACACGCCTTGCGCATAATACTTTTTCAACCAGTCTTTATGGCTTTCAGTCAGTGCTTCTACGACGTCGATAGGTTGGTGGTAAGTCAGGCTGACAACAAACATACGTAGCTCCTTCGGGGGGGTTATCTATTAAAGATAAATGTGTATTCAATATAACGTCTTGGTGCAGGAGTGACACCTCAAAAGTGATAAATTCACTGAGTGAGTTCTTTAATAGCTAAATTTTGCATATTGAAAGCAATAATGCTTATTTCATTTATCGTTTAGTTCAGCGTTTACTCTTAAATCAGGCGTTCTACTCAGTTTACACAATAGCGTGGAGGCAATAATGGCTAAGATTACTGCATGGTTTACCCGACTTTCTTGGTGGCAGCCAGCTTCTGTCTCCGAGGGTGATACCAGCTTGTCACAAGCTGATGGCGCGCATTTACTGGAAACAATCAATGCCATCGGCGGGCTGTATGGGATTGAATTTATTCACCATTAAATATTAACGTTTATTTAGTATCGAGTTCTTAAAAATAGTTAATCAAAAGACAGATAGCCTTTTGATTGAAAAACTTAATTTATTTATTACCAGGTAAATATACATGAAACTGAATAAAACTTTATCTCTGAGTGGGATATTGAGTGTCTCATTATTGTTAAATGCGGCGTTGTCATTTAGCGCCGCGGCACAAAGCTTGTAGGTTATTTATGTCGAAACACTTGTCGTATTCAAAATATATTATCGGGCAGGCTGGAATAGGTTGCCCGTACCCGACAATTCCTTAATCTGATCAATGGTCGCTGAATGAAGGTCGTTTAAACCAAGATTGCACCATACCCGGTTTGGAGAACATCACCAAATTACCGAATAGGATAAGTAGTAAACCGATGATGGCACTCAGATGCCAGTGATAATTTTCATAAAATGTTGAAATCGTGAGTGCAACCAGAGGGAATAACAATGTGCTGTATGCTGCGCCACTGGCTCCGATGCGACCGATCAAACTGAAATAAGCGGCAAAGGCAATGACTGAGCCAAAAATAGCTAAATACAACAAAGAGCTAAGGTAACTTGAAGTCAGTTCAATCGTGAAAGAGTGATGCTGAATAAGACTGAAAAAACCCATTAATACAGCACCATAAGTCATAGCATAAGCATTGGTTGATAGAATATCCAGCCCTCGGCGCTGGTGGCGACTGCTTATCATATTACCCAGAGAGAAACCGTAAGTTCCAAGCAAACTCAGGCCAATTCCTTTCAGTAATTCGGGCGATATTTGAGTCGCGGTGAGATCTTGCCAGAACAGGGCAATAATACCGATCATCCCCAAAATACTGGCAGGGAGCAGATTAGGGCTAAGGCGTTGGCGGAAGAAAATCATGCCGTTAATGGCATTAAACAGCACCGCCATGGAGAAAATAACCGATTCCAGACCGCTGCTAATATAAGCCGCCGCATGATAAAAACAGTAGAAATTAAAAGCAAAGACGCAAAATCCCTGGGCGATACAAAAGAGATGATCACGTAGGGCGATATGACGTAAGCGGCGAACAAGCAGTAAAATAATCATCATGACACCGGCTGCCAATGCGAACCGATAAAATATAGATACCGTAATAGCAACACTCCCTTGTTGTTGCAGGGTGATCGCAATCCATGTTGTTCCCCAAATCAGGACAACTAATAAATAAAGCAGCGCGTTCATGGTTATTTCTCATCACTTATCAAAACATCAGTATCTACCCGGCAGGCAAATACATCTTTCAGCGGCTTGCGGTAAGTTGCAAAATCTTGCGCATTTTTGCGATAAATAACTGGAAAATATGGTTTGCGGTACAGCAAGTCACTAAACTGGGGCCATCAGCTTTACCACAGGAAGTCAGTGCGATGTTGAAACGTTACCAAGCCTTTGAAACCCTTAGAGAACATAAAGCTCGCTTGCATGATTGCGTGCAACTCGGCTCGGGTATTCAATTGGCGGCCTGGTCTAATCGCGATGACTGCGTTACGCAAGAAAGTCCGGATCATCACACCTTGAGTTTGTATGTCGCAGATGGTTATGAGTGCTATCACAAAACGCGGGCAGGGTGGAAAAACGGCGGGGGGCCGGATCGTTTTTGCATTATGCCAAAGGGCAGTTTATCGAGCTGGGATGTAAGAGACGATTTGTCATTTGTGCATTTGTATTGCACCGATAACCATCTGCGCCAATTGGCAGAACAGATCTGGGAGCGTAGCCCTCAATCCATTCAGGTTGATGAGCGTATTTTCGCCGACGATCCACAAATAACACTGCTGTATCGCCAGTTTTTACTGAATTATGATTGGCAAGAACAGGCAAATCATTTGGCGCTCAGTAGTGCAGCAACTTTGCTGATGACCCATTTACTCAAAACTTACACCCAGTTGCAGTGGGCTATTCCTGCTATTCGCGGTGGTTTGGCCCCGGTAGTATTAAAGCGGGTAAAGGAATATATCGACAGCCACCTTGCACAACCGCTGTTATTGTCTGACCTTGCTGAACAGGCTGGGCTGAGTGAATTCCATTTTGCACGGATGTTTAAACAAAGTACTGGACTGGCACCACACCAGTTTGTGTTAAAAGCTCGTCTATGCCGAGCAGATCAATTGATAAGGCACAGTTTGATGCCACTCATTCATATTGCTTTGGAGTGTGGTTTTAGCTCTGCCAGTCATTTTAGCAACTGTTTTAAAGTTGCTTATGGGGTAACACCCTCTCTGATGCGACAACGAAAATCATAGCGATCGCGTATGTCAGAGTGATGCTATAGCGGGCAACTTAAGTCACCTTCAGAACAATTTAAGAATGATTTCAGTTGGGTGGTGCGCTCTTCAGTTTTATGGGTCAAGCAAGCAGAAATAATCATCGGATGTACTGAACCTCCCTCGGTAGCTGATGACTGGAAAGTACAGTCCGCATCACGGTATTTTATCCAGGTCAGTTGCGCACTTTTTAATAATGGCCTTTGGGCTACAGTTGTTTTGGCGAGAAGATCTTTGTAAGTGCGATTAAGTTCGGCATCAGCTTTTTTATAATCTGAATTTGCACATTGATTCATATCCTGTTGTGTTACTGCATTTTTACAATCAACGGCCAGAGCTTGGCTGAGTGGTAGTATCAGTAATGTTGCCAATATTATTTTCTTTTTTCGCATGATAACTCCAAAATAATAATAACTAAAAGTCACAGAAAGCCCCTCCTCAGTAAGGTGGGGCTTTGAATGATATGACATTTATTTCTTAGCCGCTGCCATAATATCCGCTTTCATGTCAGTTATTTTTTTATCGGGTGATTTTTTACAGATATCAATGACTTTAGGGGTATATACAGTATCGACTTCCTGAAAATCGACATTGTCGCCTTTTTTATACTGAGTATCCTCATTCAGTATCCAGAACGCTACTGGAGTCATACTTTTAGGATTAAGATCAAGAAACTCTTTGCAAGTCATATCCTTTGGCGTTGTGGAAGAGGCGAATACCGGAGCCATTGTTGTGACTAAGAGAGTTGCAATAGCAATACTAGATAATGATTTATAGACCATGGTTGTTTCCTTAGCTACTTGTTATATTTCACAGGACATTATTAATGTATGAGGGAGAGTTTTTTCTCATTATTTAGCATGGGCTATAAAATTATATCTTGCCAGGGGTGTGAGTAAATTAATTCCGTGAGGTAATTATTATTAATTAACGTATGATGCATTGTTTTAAAATAAGTTAAATAATGAAAAGCAGATAAATTAAGCCATTTTGCTTTTAACTTATCTGCTGTGGTAAGAATCTATCTATTTTGATAAAAGAGGCTTACAGTATTATGGTTTTTTATTACCTTGTGGTGGCGGGCATAAATGTTTGTCATCATGAGGTGGTTGGCCTTTAGATACATGGCTATTATTATGATCTTTAGGGGGTGGCAATGGGTGGCCGTTCTTGTCTTTAGGCGGTTCAGGAGGGCGCTTGCAGTTCTCACTTGATGATTTCTGCATCTCTTTATGCGCAGGTGGTGCCGCATAGCTGGCCGTCATATTGAATAGTAATACGGTGGACATACATATGATAAGTAACGTCTTCATTCTTACTCCAGTTGTTCAACATCAATCGTGGTGACTATAGCGGATTGATGTCTCAGTTTTCTTTACTGGATTTGTAATGATTTTATCAAGTTAAATGTCATTCCTTATCGAACAAGTGGTGTTACCAGGGCTGGCCTACACTGGTTTATTATTCCGTGTTATAATTCAAAGTGTTATTTCTGGTAGTGTTAGCTGAGTTAATGATATTTTTATTTTTTGTTTTACGTGTTAAATAATAGGTGATTTATATTTATGTCTTTATTTTCTTTTTATCATAGCTGCCTGGATTTTCTTTCCAGGAAAGTATTTGGTAAACACTCAAAAGGTGGGCCAGTGAAGAGAGAGAATGGGAAGCATGAATTATCTACTCTTCAGTTGGACGTGCTGCTGAATGCCGAAAAACAGATCGCCATTATTACTACAGATTTAGATAACTGCATCACGATATATAATGTGGGTGCAGAGAGAATGTTTGGTTATTCTAAGGATGAAGTCTTGGGAAAACCTATTTCCAACATATTGTATATCCCTGAAAAAGGTGAGTCCCAAGTTGATCTGGACTATTTATTACTTAATCGGCGCGAAGCCAATGAGTGGTGCTATCAACGTAAGGATGGTAAACGCTTTTGGGGCACATTGAGTGTCCATGAAATAACCTCTGATAATGGCAATGTTATGGGGTATATCAGTGTGATTGCGGATGTGTCAGAAAGAAAGTCCTTACTGATAGAGCTGGAAAAAAGTAAGCAGATGATGGACAAGTTAACTAAAAACTTGCCAGCGATGATCTATGCATACTATTTAAATTCTGATGGAGAATCTTATTTTAGTTATTGCAGCGAAGGGATTCGGAAAATATTTGACCTTGCGCCAACCGATGTCTTGCGCGTGCCACAAGAGAAAAACCCGCTATTTAGCCGTATTCATACTGACGATAGGGAGATGCTAAAACAGGCGGTTATCACCTCTCAGCAAAATTTATCCGTTTGGCGCTGTGATTTTAGGGTGGAGCTGCCGGGGAAAGGAACGCATTGGCTACATGGTGAGTCTTTCCCAACCCGCAAGGATAATGAAATGGACGCTCCAACTTTTACGGCATCAGAGTGCCTAAATGTGAGTGTTAAAACTCAGAAGAAGGAGCGTCCACATGAAAGTATCTACTCTTGGTATCGACTTGGCAAAAAATGTTTTCCAGCTTCATGGTGTCGGCTGCAACGGTCAAACTGTTCTTAAGAAGAAACTCACCCGCGATAAATTCCTTCCTTTTCTCATGCAACTTGAACCTTGCTTGATTGGCATGGAGGCCTGTGCTTCCAGTCATCATTTTGCGCGTGTTTTACGGCAGTATGGGCATGAGGTTAAACTCATTCCCCCTCAGTATGTGAAACCTTATGTCAAAACGAATAAGACAGATGCCGCTGATGCAGAAGCCATTTGTGAAGCTGTTGCACGGCCTAATATGCGTTTTGTTCAGATTAAAACGGCAGAGCAACAAGCTATTCTGGTGCTGCATACCGAGCGAAATATCCTTATCCGCGAACGCACTGCTTGTGCTAATAGTATGCGGGCCATTTTGGCTGAATTTGGCATTATCATGCCTCGCACATTAAGTCAGCTGTATAAGAAAGTCCCTGAAATACTGGAAGAATATGATAACGAGTTATCACCTTTTGTCCGTTGTAGTGTCGCACGTCAACTTGAACACCTTCAGGGTGTGGAAGATCAAATCACGTTGATCGAACAAGAACTTAGCAGTTGGGCAAAAACACAACCCGCCTGCCAGCGGGTCTTGAAAGTCCCTGGTGTGGGATTGATGACGGCGACCTACCTTGTGGCGTCAGTGGGGAATGGGCAACAATTTCATTCAGCGAAACAGTTTGCCGCCTGGTTGGGATTGGTGCCGAGAGAATTCTCCAGTGGCGGTAAGCAGAGATTGGGCCGAATCAGCAAAAGAGGTGACCGCTATTTCCGTTATCTTCTGGTCCATGGTGCGCGGGCAGTTGCAGCTGTTATTGAGAGACACAAAGACAATATGCCGTGGCTTTACAGGCTGTTGAGTAAAAAGGCCTATAACGTAGCCGTTGTGGCACAGGCCAATAAAACGGCACGTATTTTGTGGTCGATGCTGGTTCATCATACGGAATATCGAACCTTATCCGTGGTTTGAGATAATCTCAAACACGGATAAGGCTCAAGAACAAAAGTGAATACGTTTCAGGTAATTGCAAGTGTAATTATTGAGATGGCAAAACAGGTAAGACCGCAAGTGAGAAACTCCGTGAGCCGCCGGGGCATTTGGCCCGTAAGGATGATAGGAACTCACTTGGCGGATTTCATCATGGTTCGGGCGCAATCGCGCCCATAAAGAAACCGGATATATGGCTGCAATACCTGAGCGCTATTTTCAAGAAAAAACACTTGGTTTATTGGGAGCGTCCATATATGACGGTTCGGTTATTTGGTATGGCTCATTTTTTGATATTACAGAACTTAAACAGTCTGAATCTATCCTAAAAGCATTGGCACAAACAGATGTGCTAACGGGGGTAGCCAATCGCCGTCACTTTGATGATATCTATCAACACATCTGGCAAAAAACACAAACGGAAGGTGGGACACTATCTGTTTTGATGATTGATTTTGACAATTTTAAAAGCTTTAACGACCTTTATGGGCATGCTATGGGGGATGTTTGCCTGAAGTCCATTGTTGAAACGCTATCAAAATCTATTCGTGGCGGTTCAGATATTCTGGCTCGTTATGGTGGTGAGGAATTTATTGTCTTGCTCGCACCTGGCACGTTGTCAGATGCGACGGTGGTTGCCGAGCGCATGCGTCATTCCATCGAAGAGCTGGATATTCCCCACGGCATGTCACCCCACGGGCGAGTGACTATCAGTGTTGGTGTGGCGTCAGTTGCCGAACCGGGCGAACACCTGGTCGCGCAGGATTTATCAGCGGCGGCAGATAAGGCACTCTATCGGGCCAAAACGGCAGGGAAAAACCGGGTTGAGGTGGTGGCACTGAATTAATTAGTGATATAGATGTAGAGAAATGTGAGGTAGGAAGAGGGACTTACTACCTCACAAATATTCGGTATATAACAAAAATGGAGATTTAATGACTACCTGGCTTAATCTGGTCAGTTTGCAAATTCATTGTATCTGAAGAGGGGCAGGGCAAGTCAACGACGTTGCACCATACTCTACTCACCCCCTCATTTCTGGCTGTAATGTTATGACTGACTAATAAGGGTCCTGAGCTTCACGCAGACGTTCTTGTTCTTCAGCGATGACCGCCTGGATCTCCTCCAGCACACCCTCAACATCGGCAGCTTGAGTACTTTCTGCAAATTCGCCAGTTAATGGAGTTTCAGGGTGCAATTTGCCATCTTCATAAAGCGCCCACATCTCTTTGGCATATTTAGTGCCAAGCAATTCCGGGGCATATTGACCATAATAATGTGTCATATTCGCCACATCTCGCTCCAACATGGCCTTAGCATGGTTATTTGCAGCAGCATTAACGGCTTGTGGTAAATCGATAATCACCGGGCCGTCTTTATCGATTAAGACATTAAACTCCGATAAGTCACCATGAACCAAGCCTGCGCACAGCATCCGTACGACATAACGGATCATTATTGCATGGTCAATCAGGGCTTGCTCTTTGCTAAACGGGACATCACTGAGTCGAGGTGCAGCGAGGCCATCTTCATCGGTGACCAGTTCCATGAGCAACACCCCATCAAGGCAGGCATAGGGTTGTGGCACGCGAACACCAGCATTGGCTAACAGGTACAATGCATCCACCTCGGCGGTTTGCCAGGTTTCTTCTTGCTGCTTACGGCCAAACTTAGATCCCTTCGCCATGGCACGCGCATCGCGGCTATTACGTACCTTGCGACCTTCTTGATACTGAACCGCTTGTTTAAAATTGCGATTCTCGGCTTCTTTGTAAACTTTAGCGCAGCGAATATCTTGCCCACAACGGACAACATAGACATCTGCTTCTTTGCCACTTTTTAAACGACGGATGACTTCGTCAACCAAGCCGTCATCAACCAGCGGTTGGATTCGTTTTGGAATTTTCATGGCGTCCTTGTACCCTATTTAAGCCCGCGATGGAATGGCTTTGGCTGAATTTTCCTCCAGTTTACCATTCGAGCCCATCTGCGGGTGGGTTTTTACTGTGTATCAAGCTGCACTGAACTGAGCATTATGCAGTTTGGCATAAGCCCCGTTACGGGCGAGGAGCTCGTGGTGGTCACCTTGTTCAACAATACCTTCTTTATCGACCACAATGATGCGGTCGGCATTTTGAATCGTGGCTAAACGGTGAGCAATCACCAAGGTAGTTCGGCCTTGCGATAGTTCAGTCAATGCTAACTGAATAGCTTGTTCGGTCGCAGTATCCAGCGCAGAGGTCGCTTCGTCCAGAATCAAAATCGGCGGATTTTTCAGGAAGATACGGGCAATAGAAAGGCGCTGTTTTTGCCCGCCCGATAATTTTACTCCGCGCTCACCGACCACAGTATCAAGGCCATCTGGCATAGTCTCAATCAGCTCATCCAAGCGGGCTTGTCGTGCTGCCGCCATTATTTCGTCATCACTGGCATCCAATTTGCCATAGGCGATATTCTCACGAATAGAACCGCCGAATAAGAAAACATCTTGTTGAACAATACCAATATTATTACGTAATGACTGCTGAGTCATATCCCGGATATTGATCCCATCAATGGTGATTGCACCGCCATCAAGTTCATAGAAGCGGGGGAGTAATGAACATAACGTGGTCTTACCGGCCCCCGATGGCCCAACGAATGCGACGGTTTCGCCCGCACGGATTTGCAGATTCAAGTGAGTAAAGATTTTGCTCTGCGGTGAATAACCGAAACTGACATCCTGGTAGCAAATATCCCCTCTGAGATGGCCGACCGGACGGGCATTGGGTTGATCAACAATATCGGGTAAAGTATCAATCAATTGAGTGAATCGTTTAAATCCAGCTATTCCTTTCGGGTAACTTTCCAGCACCGAGGTTATTTTTGCTACTGGGCGGAAAAACACTTCGACTAACAATAGAAAACCGACGAAGCCACCATAGCTCAACTGATCATGAACGACATACCAGGTACCGACTACCATCACAATCAACTGCACCAGACGGGTGCTGAGATAGCTCATGGTCATGCTGGTGGTCATGATGCGGTAAGCCTTCAGCTTCGTCGTACGGTAATCTTCATTATCTTTGGCGAATAATTTCTTCTCATGGGATTCGTTTGCGAATGCTTTTACGACCCGAATACCGCCAATACTTTCTTCAATCCGGGCATTAAAATTCCCTACCTGACCAAAGAGCCGGCGCCAGGTATCTGTCATTTGTGCACCATACCGGCTGACCAAATAGGTCATAAACGGCACAATAACAATAGTGAGCATCGCCAGTGGCAGATGAACGGACGCCATCAGAATAAAGGCACCAATAAATGTCATCACTGCAATAAAAAGATCTTCCGGGCCGTGATGGGCAATTTCCCCGACTTCCTCTAAATCTTTCGTTACATGAGTGATGATATGGCCGGTCTTCATATTGTCGTAATAGCTAAATGATAACTTTTGCAGATGGCTAAATGCCTGGCGACGCATATCGGTTTCAATACCGACACCGAGAGCATGTCCCCAATAGTTAACTATTGCCATGAGCGCTGTATTCAGGAGATAAATCATTAGCAGGCCCGTTGCTGCCCAGACGATCAACACCCAGTCTTGGTTAGGCAGCAGCTTATCAATGAACAGTTTTACCGCCATCGGGAAGCTCAGCTCCAGCAACCCGGCCAAAATTGCACAGCCAAAATCCAGATAGAAAAGCCCTTTGTATGGGGTGTAATAAGAAAAGAAACGGCGGAGCATCAGAAATCCTTACAATTACAGAGGGAAATGACGACACAAAATAAGAGAATCGGTTTGCGGCATCATAAATCGAAATAGTTCTTAATAGCGTTTATTTTGCCAGTTATTAACAGATAATAAAATTCTTATCTGTGAGAATATCCAGAAGCAAAGATAAAATCGAGTTGTGCCAGTGATTTCATAGCGAGGAACAATGACAATGAAGTTGACGATGACGGATACCCCAACAACTGAAGATGTAGCTGAAATAATGGCAGGGTTGAAGGCTTTTAACCGCAATTTCGTCGGTGATAATGGGCGTAAACCATTAGCGGCGTTTATAACGGGTGAGCACGGTGAGAAGTTAGGGGGTATTACTGCCTATACGTTAGGTCATTATCTGAGTATAGAATTGTTATGGGTATCAGATACATTACGTCATTGTGGGGCGGGTAGTAAACTGATGCAGGCAGTTGAGCAGGAAGCAATACAGCGCGGATGTAAATTCGCCCAAGTCGATACATTCAGTTTTCAAGCGCGGCCTTTCTATGAAAAGCTTGGTTATCAATTGCAGATGACGTTAGAAAATGTCGTAGATGAGTACCATCGTTATTATCTAACGAAAAGTCTGATGAGCTAAATTACGTCGAAATAGACATAAATAGATAATTTTTATGGCACTCAGGCGCCGAACGAATAAAACAACGCTCAACTCAGTTCAGCAATACACCAATGTACGACACCATTTTCACGATGGCTACGTGCATTATTTATGCTTGCTATACTCAAACGATGAATATTCAGCTTTTGACGAAAGCTCACATTTTTGCTGAATAGCAGCTGGTCTTAAGCTTTTATTAGGTTAATGTGGCTTACATAGGATTAACTCTTGTAAAGGGACATAAATATGGCGGCCTCTTCAAATAAAAAGTTATCACTGTGGTCATTAACTTCGCTGGTCGTCGGTTCAATGATAGGTGCCGGTATTTTCTCTTTACCCGCGACATTTGGCCGTGCCACTGGGGGTTTTGGCGCACTCATCGCCTGGGTTATTGCCGGGGGCGGCATGCTAACTCTGGCTTTTGTTTTCCAGACATTGGCGCAGCGTAAACCTGAACTCGATTCTGGTGTTTATATTTATGCGAAAACCGGATTTGGTGACTATGCCGGTTTTGCGTCGGCTATCGGTTTCTGGGCTGGTGCATGTATCGGCAGTGTCTCTTATTTTGTACTGATCAAATCAACACTCGGGGCATTCTTTCCACTATTTGGCGATGGCAATACTTTATCCGCTGTATTAATTGCCTCATTCATTTTGTGGAGTTTCCATTTTATGGTGTTACGTGGCATCAAAGAGGCGGCGGCGATTAATACCATTGCAACTTTTGCTAAAGTTATTCCAATATTTATTTTTATTATTGTTTTAGCATTTGCCTTCCATACCGATACTTTCGCATTAAATTTCTGGGGCACTCAGCCTCTGGGGGCGGTGGGTGACCTCACCCATCTGGACGATTATGGTTATACCGGTCATGCAGCCTTGGAAATAGGCTCAGGTTCTGAATCTCTGTTTTCTCAAGTTCGTAGCACTATGCTGGTGACTGTATTTGTTTTTGTCGGTATAGAGGGGGCGAGTGTATATTCCCGCTATGCCAAAGAAAGAAAACACGTCGGTATAGCGACTGTTTTAGGTTTTATTGGTGTTTTATGTCTGCTGGTGTTGGTTACCCTGCTTTCCTATGGTGTACTGCTACGCCCTGATCTAGCTGCTTTACGTCAACCCTCAATGGCAGGGGTGTTAGAGCATATCGTAGGCCGGTGGGGGGCAATATTTATCAGTATTGGATTGATCATCTCAGTGATGGGTGCCTATTTGTCGTGGACTCTACTGGCGGCCGAAGCGCTTTATTGTGCAGCAAAAAGTCATATTATGCCGAGTGTCTTGGCAACCGAGAATAAACACGGGGTACCCTCCGCAGCGGTTTGGATGTCTAATATTTTTATCCAATTATTCTTAATTGTTACGCTTTTCACTGAATATGCTTTCCAACTCGCACTTGAGTTAACCAGCTCACTGGTTCTGATTCCCTATCTATTGGTTGCTGCCTATGGCTTGAAATTGGCCTGGACCCGAGAGACATACTCTGTGGGAGCGAAAGACCATAAGAAAGATTTTATTATTGCATTGATAGCCACATTCTATGCCGTATTGATGGTGTATGCCGGAGGTTTGAAATACATATTATTATCGGCAGTGATATACGGTCCAGGAACCTTGTTGTTTATTATCGCTAAACGCGAGCAGAAGAAATTAGTCTTCTCGGCTATTGAAAAATGTGCTTTTGCCGTTGCACTCATTGCTGCGGTTGCGGCGCTATACAGCCTTGCGACAGGTATTATCACTGTGTGATAAGATTGACGATATTCAATGCGCATGGACAGGGAATTTCAATCCTGGACGATGAAATGCAATACATTATCTATCTTAATGTGTTTGGCGTATTTCCCCATCTTTACAATGGGTGGGCTTGATATATAACACAGACTACGACAGGATCGCGTTGTAAAAGCCTGTAGTCAGGCTAGCGCTAGTATGATTTTTGATAAACATGCGCTAATAAAACGCGATTTTTCTTATGCAGGGTTACGGCTGGTGTGTTTTGCCAGTAGGTATTGTTTTGAAAAAACAAGAAAATATTACCCAGAATAGCGACTATTCAACGGGAATTGGCGACGCACAATTTGCGCTCGTGGTTTTACTGACAACATCATGTTTGCTGATCGCAATAACGTTGATTGTGATCCTATGGTTAATTTGATGCGCCATAGACATTAGGGAGAATATATGGACAAGAGCTTGTTTGATGAAAATAAAGTCATTGCACTGATTGGTTTACTGCTGGCGGCACTTATTGTGGTGAGTACGATGTTTGTAATGACCTACATGGCGGATCGCCAGCGTAACGAAATACAAATTGTTGACGTGCAGAATTGCTACAAAAAAAACTGAGAATATATTCGCCGGTTAGCGTTGGTAAGCATTCAGGCGAATAATAGTATTGTGTGGATTACGCCAGTTTCTGGTGAGTGGTATGCAAGGGCAAAGCGATATTGAGGTCAATATCTGTATTTTGCCGGAAGTCGTACGGGGTTATGCCGTAACGTTTTCTGAACATGTAAGTAAAGTGTGACTGTGAACCAAAGCCAAAATCCAAAGCAATATCAAAGATAGTGCTGTCACTGCTACGCAGTTGATAGACAGCACCCGCTAAGCGCCTTTCTCGAATGTATTTACCTAATGACACCCCTGTCACTTCTTTAAATATTTTCTGCATATGCCAGAGAGAATAGCCTGAGTACGCGGCTAACTCTTCAAGGTAGATGACTCTCCCCAGATGGGTTTCGACCCATTTACTGAGGGCGCAGACTAACGCGAGATGATTTTCTTGTGACATTATTTAGTCTGTTTTTTCTGGTTAGGAGAAGTGCAGTATACACAAGTTGAATCTAACAACACAAAACACCAAATTGGCTTTGATTGTAGCCAATATATCATGAAGGCTTTTCAAGATGTGTTTGCAAAAGAACTTTCTGGTGCCATAGTAAAAGGGTAGTGTCATCTGAAAGGGGGATACCCCGAGGATAAAAGGTTGAGTTTGGAAAAATAGAAATTAAAAGATGAGGTGATCGCATGTTGATAACAGTGATTATGACTCTGATAGCGGTTGTGGGTGTGACCGTCTTTCTAAAGATGCCAGTAATGGTTCTGCACAAAGATAAAAGCGTAGGAGGTGATAAACTGTGAGACTAGAAATATTGTGATCAATAGATATGTAATGACTTCTCTTCCGAACCAGGTGATTGATAACTATCAAACCTGGTTTTTTTACACCTATTTTTAGTCTTTAGCACCATTGACCCAGTCCTCGTCACGTACCGATCTTTTTTAGCCGCAACAAATGCCTCAGTTAATGACTTAATGCACCGAGTTATCTCGGTAGGTTGTTCATTAATCGAAGATAATGCTTACCAATAAAATCGTGAGTATGACACTGTCGGCTAAAGATATATGCCCAAGGGCGTGATATCCTTGTGCAATATTATTGTGAAGGAATTATTCATGTCTGAAATGTTCACTAATGACCAAGAACTGGTCTCCGATCTGGTTGCTTGTCAATTGGTTATCAAACAAATTCTTGATGTGATTGATATTATTGCGCCGACCGAAGTGCGGGATAAAATGTCTCATCAACTCAAAGCTATTGATTTCGCTTCACATCCTGCGGGAGCTGATCCGGTAACCAAGCGTGCAATTGAGAAAGCCATTGCATTGATTGATATGAAGTTTACGCAGAAGTAACGCACTGTCAGTTGCGTTTTGGTCTGTACATTGAGCACAGACCAAAACCGGTGAACTGGACAAACTGCGGATGAGTACGAACCTGCTACAGGTTATTCAAAAACATTATTGCCAATTTTTTTCACTAAAGGGCAGTTACTAACACCGATGATGCCATTCTCTCCGTTTATAAATTGAGCGGTTGAGATACCTCTGGCCGTCAGATATTTACATTGCAAACCGATGCCTGCGGCGTTTTTTTCGCTGCCAATCAGTACACCATAGCCCGAAAAGAGCAAGCCCAAGTATATGATTGCCACCACCAAGAGAAGTCTGAATAAACTCATATGGTCACTCCCTGTAATTAGTTTTACTTATTATATAATAGATAAGTTTAACACTTTAACTTGTAATAATGAGAGGGGTAATAGTAAAAATCCTAAACTCTATTGATTTATAGCGCGAAATTGTAAAATAGCCACTAAAATGGGATGCTAACGTGATGACAAACATGAGTAATTACATCTTGGCTATAAATGGTTGATGTTTAGTAAAGTATAATTAAAAGAAAATGTTGAATAAGGTGCCTGATTTGAACATTAAAAAACTTGTTGCAACGGTAGGGATCATTGCCGTTTGTTGCTTGTTTTATCTGTTAGCCCTTGATAGTTATTGTGACCAAGGGGGAACTTTCTCTACCGGTATTTGCACCATTACTTCGATTATTCCATGGTAAGGATAACCTACCTTCTCGTTATATAATAACCAGTAAAAACTATTTCTAATAGTTAGAGGTTAATGACAAACCTATTTTGCTGCACTGAGACTAACGGGGCGACTGCACCGATGGGCGCTCCGACGGCTCACGCCGTTACGACCCATTCGGCACATTTCCCCTTTTATCAACTTTGTCAGCAGTCTGAAACTATTTCTAATAGTTATCGTTATTAAGTGTTAATCGATTGCTCGGATTAACCTTTGTGACGAGGAGAGTGATAAGATAGTACCTTCGTCACGCATGTAATAGGGTAGTCAATGTTAGATACAAATATGGGTACAATGGGTATTGTCCCAATCGCTTTTTCGCTGTTTACCGTCATTTTTTTCTTGATAGTTTGGTTCTTTTTGAGCCGTGCCAGCGTGCGAGCAAACGAACAAATTCGCTTGTTACAAGACATCGTCGAACAACAGAAACAGCAAACAGAATTACTCAAAGCATTACTGGCTAACGCAACGGGTACCAGTGACTTTCAAAGTGACAGTGATATCGTTTCTCCTCTTGATTTTAAAGGCGTTATTCCGGAGAGATAAACTCACCGACTCTGGCGCTGTGAGTTGACAGTGTCAGAGTGATATTCATACCTCTTTCCTTTCGCTTTCCCCGATGTTCTGCTTTATCTCCTGGCGTCAGGTCACTTTTTTATCAAGCTAAAACAAACGTGTTGATTGTCATAAATTTGTCTTAATTTCGCCGTAATGTAGCCTGAACTTTAAAGGCGAATGGTGATTCGGATGATTAAATGGTATGAAGAAAGTGACAGCGAAGTGAACAGAAGCATTGCGTTACTGAGCGGTGAGGATCCCGACAAGTGGTATCCGTATGGCGGCATTAAAGGCAAAGATTACTGTAAGAACCCTTCCGACGCATGGCCTATCATCTACGCCAACAAAATTGGTCTCTATTCCCCAGAAATTAATGATAATAATCAGTGGAATGCCAGAATTACCAATCCGCAAGGTGAATGGCAAGCCTATAGCCAAAGCCCGCTGCGCGCGGCGATGATCTGTTATTTGCTCAGTCAGGAAGTGTGATAATCCACCCCTAGTCATTCTCAGTAATAGTGAATGCCCCGTGAAGTTCGGATCGCGGGAATGACAAACGGTAAGGCGTTTTTTGATTGCTTTCGTGGAGCTGATGATGAAACGTATCATTAAAGGTGATTCAAATTTGTCACACTTGGTTATTGCTCATGCTGCAATTGACCACCATCAAAAGTCCTATGGCGAACGCCGCCAAGGCTGGCCATCAACTTATCTTATCCGCTACAAGAATAATCGAGTTGCAGTCGAAGTTGTCACCCGGCGTCAATCCTATGTGGCTACATTAATGATTGGTGCCCGAAATTTGAGCAAGTTATGTGGTATATCTGCGTTACATCCCTGAGGGATATCCAGAGCCTCAGTTAATAGAACATTTGGCATATATAGTTCTAGCCGATTGATTTTCATCCTGCTACTCACTAATGACCTTAATCCTTGCCGCAAGCAGGTTTAAGTGTTAAAAAACCGCCGCAGATTCATTTACGAAAGGCGCTTTTTACCACGCTAGTGTGTAACAGTGCGGCAGAGGATAGGATGGAACAGCAGTTGCAGGATTCAACATTAAAACGCGGTTTAAAAAATCGCCATATTCAGCTAATTGCTCTAGGTGGAGCCATTGGCACCGGGCTATTTCTGGGGATAGCGCAAACCATTAAAATGGCTGGCCCTTCAGTGATATTGGGTTATGCCATCGGCGGTTTTATTGCATTTCTCATTATGCGTCAGCTAGGTGAAATGGTTGTTGAGGAACCTGTTGCCGGTTCATTCAGTCACTTCGCCTACAAATATTGGGGCGATTTCGCCGGATTTTTGTCTGGTTGGAACTACTGGGCAATGTTTATCTTGGTCGGAATGGCCGAATTGACCGCAGTAGGCATTTATATTCAATATTGGTGGCCAGAAATTCCAACCTGGGTATCAGCCGCTATATTCTTTGTTCTGATTAATGCCATCAATCTTGTTAATGTGCGTATGTATGGTGAAACTGAGTTTTGGTTCGCGATCATCAAGGTTGTCGCCATTATCGGTATGATTGTATTTGGCGCGTATCTGTTGGCATCTGGCTCAGGCGGGCCAAATGCTTCTGTCACTAACCTCTGGGCACAGGGCGGCTTTATGCCTCATGGCTTTAGCGGATTAGTGATGGCGATGGCGGTGATTATGTTCTCTTTCGGTGGGCTAGAAATGGTGGGCATTACTGCCGCAGAAGCTGAAGACCCACATCACAGTATTCCTAAAGCAACCAATCAGGTTGTCTATCGTATCCTTATTTTTTATATCGGCTCATTAGCCGTGCTTTTATCACTTTATCCGTGGGGCAAGGTAGTGGAAGGCGGCAGTCCTTTTGTCATGATTTTCCATGCCTTGGATAGCAATCTGGTCGCCACAATTTTGAACGTGGTGGTGTTGACTGCGGCACTGTCGGTTTACAACAGCGGTGTGTACTGCAATAGCCGTATGTTGTTCGGCCTGGCATCTCAGGGCAACGCGCCCAAGGTGTTGACCAAAGTGAATAAGCGCGGAGTGCCAATTTTATCAATCGCGCTTTCAGCCTTGGCGACTTCTGCCGGTGTGGTTATTAACTATGTCATGCCAGGTAAGGCGTTTGAATTACTGATGGCACTAGTAGTATCAACACTAGTTATCAATTGGGTCATGATCTGTTTGGCGCACTTGAAGTTCCGCGCCGCCAAAGTGCGAGAAGGTGTAGAACCACGCTTCAAAGCACTTTGGTATCCCTACGGTAATTATCTGTGTCTGGTATTCCTGATGCTGATTCTGGTCATCATGTACCTTACCGATGGGATTCAGATCTCAGTACTGATGATGCCAGCATGGATTGCACTATTGTGGTGCGGCTTTATGCTAACTCGCCGGAAAAGTAAGAATAGCCAATCTAAATTGAAGGATTCCAGCGCCGTCTGATTAGATTGTTATATGGCGCTAAAATAGCCGGGCAGCAACAATGAAGCCCGGCTATTTTTTACTTAAAAAGCAATCCATCGTTTACATTATCAGCAATAAATAAGATAGATAATTCCCACTTTATAATAGGAGAGGGCTATCGTCTTTTTCTGAAGTTATTAACTCTAATTGAGATTGATTCTTAATAAGGATGTATAGCCACTTTAATATTATGGTTAAATGTATTGAATGATATATCCAATTAGAATTGCCAACGCATCCAGGTAAACAATACATTACCATTATTATAAGTGCCGGGAATGTAGGTGGTTTGTAGTGAAAATTTATTATATTCAATAGAGATAAGCGGCAATGGTAATGGAATTGGGATGTAATGGTATTCATGACGTGCGGTAATACTGGCCGTAAAACCTACCCCAAAACGCCAGCCGTCCATTTCCGCTGGGATCCACATCTTTTGATAGCCATAACCTATAATCGGCTCAACTTCATTGTGTGAGTCCATAAACGCCATCGCATATACTGCGTGCCAGTTGTTGTTCTCATCATAGCGATACTTGCCGTAGCCGATGCCCCAAGGACGCTCATTGTATGACTCTATCTTGTCATCATCATAGGTCCAGCGGTTGTGCCACGTGTTCAGCGGAATATACAGTTCTTGGTTGGGGGAATCCCACGCGAGAGAAATATTACGCAACAGGCGTTGCCATAGGTTGTCATTATCGACTGACAGCTCGCTGTGTTGACCTGTAGAGGTATTGCTTGGTGGTAATTTATCTTCTGCCAGAACCGCGTTAACTTGACCCAAGCATAGGCTACTGAAAATACACGCGGAAATAAGATGTTTATAACTCATGGTATAGCTCTCTGATGCTGATAAGGTGAAATAAGATTTCCTTGCACCAGATAATCTTCAAACCTATCAAAATTAATAACTAATACTGCATATTTAAATGAGAAAAAGAATATAGCCTCAAGCTTAAACGAATCTATAACGAGAAAGTAATATAGAGTTTTAAACTGCGCGCCAGAGTAGTAGAAATTTAATTACAGAGCATCAAGAAATATCTTATTCTATTTCCTGTAGCACAATTGGTGGGCGAAATGAGTGACACTTCTATTACCCTGAACTGACTAAAATGAGGTGTTTTTGAGTATATTTATACACAATCAATAAAGCGGTATTGCACTTAGATGGTGCGTTTCCGTTCCTGCGGATAACGTATTGCATCTATATGACACATTAAGTTGTTATTTATTTGGTCATTCTTTAATCATTGCGTTCGATATTTTGAACCGTTTTTCTTGAAGAGAAAATCGATTTTTTCCTGCTTGTTTTGCCGTGCGCATTTTCACATCCTCTTAAATCGAGAAATATCATTTTTTTGAATTTTTAGAATGACTATTTTCCCGCACATAATCTGAGGTTAACTAAGGGGTTAGTCTCACGAATCGATAAGCTACAACCTCTTGATGGAAGGGGACTGCGAGAGAAACTAAGCATGAGATATATTCAATTATTATATATTTAATACCAATAAATTTTATACCAATACTGCTTTCAGCGATCCATTCGAGATGGAAACCAAGAAGGGTTTACGTAAGAAGTATTATAAAAAGAGTTAGCTTAAATGTTAAAAACCAGTAAGAAAGCGGGATAGGACAGTATAAAAAAATAGAGCAGAAAATACGATGACCTTCAACAAATTTTAGCATATTTACGCATTCTTTATGAGCAACCGTTTCAAATATGTGCGACAGGTTCACCCTTGATTAAAAATGGCTTGCCATCGAATACAGAGTATGTGATAACGCATATGGGTAAAACGAGGTACAGTTCTGTATATGTGTGGCATTTTCAGTAAAGAAGTTCTGAGTAAAGACGTTAGCGTTGAATACCGCTTCTCTGCCGATCCTTATCTTAGTGCCTCAAGCAGTAACGACTCTAGTTTGTCTATGTAAACGCCTACGGGCGAGTTAAACAATCCAAAGGAAATACTCAAGATGGCAAAGATCAAAGGTCAAGTTAAGTGGTGCAACGAGTCTAAAGGTTTCGGTTTCATCACTCCAGCTGACGGCAGCAAAGATGTGTTCGTACACTTCTCTGCAATCCAGGGTAATGGCTTCAAAACCCTGGCTGAAGGCCAGAACGTAGAGTTCGAAATCCAAGACGGTCAGAAAGGTCCGTCTGCAGTAAACGTTACTGCAATCTAATCAGCTCTTTTGCTGTTAAAAACCCGCCTTTGTGCGGGTTTTTTTGTTTCAGGAACAGCATCGATTCAATCTGTCAGTTAAGGCAAGATAATTAATCCCGAATATTGATTACGGCCTTTAATACCGGGATGGCTTGGGTCAATCGCTTGCTGTTGGCTGGTTCGGCGAAAACTGGTGTATTTAAAACGAGGCTGGGCATTATCCCTATCATCTGGCGTGGTGGTGCATATTGTACAACTCCCGACCCTATCAATTTGATGAATGCCGGCACCCCGTAACTGGTGCTCAGCTATGGCTGCTAAGTTAAGGTGGCGAAAACGCGGCGAAATAATATTTTTTGCCAGCGGTAATTCGTTAATAAACCGTTCCACCAGTTCTTCATTAACTTCATAACAGCAGGAACGGGCGGCAGGCCCAATGGCGGCCACCCAATTTGCCGGATTATCATCGCCGGCAATGCGTTCAACCATCCTTAGAATAATGCCATCTAATAAACCGCGCCAACCGGCGTGAACCACGGCAATACCTTTTCCATCCCGTTGACTGAAAATCACCGGCAGACAATCCGCCGTCAAAACAGTTAATAAAATGCCAGATTGAGTGGTGTACAGGCCATCGGCTTCACCACACTCTTGCCCCAGCGTTATTACATCGACAATCGTGGTGCCATGAACCTGTTTTTTATTGGCTTGTGATGCCTGGTAAGGCTGGAGGCAGTCAGGTAATAGGGCAGATTTATTACCAAAACCATAGCAAATAGTGGTGATTCGGCTGAGATGAGGTGAAAAATCGGTCATAGGACTTACCTAAGGAAGAAAAAAGACGCTATCCAGTGTAAGCCGTTTTTTAACTTATTGACCAGTCACCTTTTCTTTTAAATCGCCGTTAGTGAATTGTTGCAAAATAACGCATCTTGTATCACTGTTTTGGCACCCATTGATACAGTGGATAGGGTTTAATGGCTGCTGTTATTCAAGCGACCATTCAGGATTGAACTTTGTGATTTCTAAACCAAAAAATGATTCTTCCAGCTTTATCCGTTGGCGTTTTAGCTTGCTATGTGGCTGCATTTTACTTTCATTTATTGGTCTGATAGCCAGAGTTGCCTGGTTGCAAATTATTGAACCTGATCCGTTGGTAAAAGAAGAAGATATGCGTTCAGTACGTGTGGTGGCTACACCGAATACGCGCGGTATGATCACCGACAGAAACGGGCATCCTCTGGCGGTGAGTGTGCCGGTTGAGGCTATCTGGGCGGATCCAGCAACGGTATTGGAGAAAGGTGGTGTCGGTGTTTCAGAGCGCTGGCAGGCATTGGCTCAGGAACTTAACATCCCCCTCGACCAACTTAATAGCCGTATCCACCAAAATCCACATGCCCGTTTTATCTATCTGGCCCGGCAAGTGGAACCTGATGTTGCTGAATATATTCAACGACTGAAGTTGCCAGGTATTGCTATAAAAGAGGAATCACGGCGCTTCTATCCGTCGGGCGATATTGCCGCAAATCTGGTGGGTTTCACCAATATTGATGATCAGGGTATTGAGGGAGTAGAAAAAAGTTTTAATACACTCCTCAGCGGCACCGCCGGCAGCCGAGTGGTGCGCAAAGATCGCTTCGGTCGGGTGGTTGAAGATATCTCCTCGACCGACAGTCATCCGGGACAAAATGTCCAACTCAGCATTGATGAACGGCTCCAAACGGAAGCCTCCCATGCATTGACCAATGCCGTCATCTTCAATAAAGCAGATTCCGGCTCTGCCGTGGTTATTGATGTGAACACCGGCGAAGTATTGGCGATGGCCAACTATCCCACCTTTAACCCCAATAATCGGGTCGGCACTCCTGAAGAGAATTTTCGCAATCGGGCGATCAGCGATATTTTTGAGCCTGGCTCAACGGTGAAACCGATGGTTGTCATGACTGCATTAGAGCGCCATATAGTGAAACCTGATGCAGTGTTGGACACTCATCCCTATATATTGAGTGGGCACCTTATCAAAGATGTGGCGCTTTATCCGGCTTTGTCACTGACCGGTGTGCTGCAAAAATCCAGTGATGTTGGCGTATCGCGACTGGCACTGGCGATGCCTGCTTCTGCTTTGATCCAAACCTACTCAGCTTTTGGTTTGGGTAAGCCGACTCAGTTAGGGCTTACTGGTGAAAGCAGTGGCTTAATGCCACATCGGCAGCGTTGGAGTGATTTAGACCGCGCGACATTCTCGTTCGGCTATGGCTTGATGGTGACACCGCTGCAACTGGCTAGGGTCTATGCCACTATCGGCAGCTTCGGCATTTATCGACCCTTGTCGATTACTAAGGTTGATCCGCCGGTATTGGGCCAGCGTATATTCCCCGAAGAGTTGGTACGTCAGGTTGAGCATATGATGGAAAGTGTGGCATTGCCTGGAGGCGGTGGGGTGAAAGCCGCAGTGCGGGGATATCGGGTGGCAGTGAAAACCGGGACAGCCAAGAAGATTGGGCCAAATGGTCAGTATATTGATAAATATGTGGCATATACCGCCGGTGTTGCTCCCGCCAGTCAGCCCCGTTTTGCTTTGGTGGTGGTAATTAACAACCCTCAGGCGGGCAAATACTATGGTGGCGCAGTATCAGCACCGGTATTTAGCGATATTATGGGGCAAATTTTACGCACCATGAATGTGGAGCCAGATGCGATTCCCGTCAATGTGATTCGCCATAGTTAATCTCGGTTGATTCACAAAGGGAAACGGTGGCTTGCAACAGTATCTGCGCTTCTTTAGACTAACGCCGCGTCTGCCGGTATTCTTGGCGGTTATTAATCAGTTATCTGGGATTCAACCATGTCTTATCAGTGCCCCCTTTGTCATCAGGCCTTGCAGCAAAGCCCGCAACAGTGGCGTTGCAGCAATAATCACCAGTTTGATTGCGCCAAAGAGGGTTACGTCAATTTAATGCCGGTGCAGCATAAAGGGTCGAAACAGCCAGGGGATAGCCCAGAGATGATGCAGGCTCGGCGGGCTTTTCTGGATGCGGGTTATTATCAACCCTTGCAACAGCAGGTTTGCGATATTCTGGATAAGGCGCTGCCACAGGATGCCGCTATGTTGTTGGATATCGGTTGTGGCGAAGGTTATTACACCGCCGCAGTGGCGGATCGATTAAATCGGCAACGTCAGATGGCTATTTTCGGGTTAGATGTCGCTAAGGTTGCCGTCAGATACGGCGCAAAACGCTATCCTCAAGTGAGTTTTTGTGTCGCGTCGAGCCATCGGTTACCTTTTGCTAATCATGCTCTTGATGCAGTGTTACGTATTTATGCCCCATGTAAGGCAACGGAATTAGCTCGCACTGTGAAACCAGGTGGCATCGTTGTTACTGTTGCGCCTGGCCCGCGCCATCTCTATCAGTTAAAAGCCCTGATTTATGCTCAAGTACAACTTCACGACGATACGCCAGAGCATTTGGATGGGTTTGATCTGATTAGCAGTAAAAATTTGGCCTACGAACTGAAGTTAACCGGTAAACAAAGCTTCAATTTATTGCAGATGACGCCTTTTGCCTGGCGCGCTTCCATTGAAACTGGACAAGAACTCGCTGCCCGGCCGTCCTTTGTCTGTGAAACCGATTTTGTTATCGCCGTTCATCGCCGGAGAGAAGATCTTGCGAGTACAGCATTAAGCAGTGACGAAAAGCTAATATAAGTGATTGCTCGTTATTTCATAATGTCTAAATAAATGACGAGCGCATAATTCCCCTTAGGGATAAATATTATTATCTTAATGAGGTAGTGTTATAATCCCTGGTGGAGGATTAGCAATTAACTTAAGTCAAATTTTTAAAATATAATGTTTATAATGGATGAGTTATTTTAGATCTAAATTGCGCCAGGTTCTGCCGCCAGATTCAGTGACTAAAATAGAAGGGATAAATCGTATTTGTTCTGCAACTTTTAATGCTAAATCAGCAACTTCCTGTTTATTCAATGTGCCACTACCGTAATTGAACTCGCCCTCAGGTAATTTATAGACTTTCTCCCTGCCGATAAGGCAAGTAAACCCAGCATCAATCATTTTCTTATTAAGAGAATCGTAATCGCCTTCTACGGCGTTATGCAAAACAATACTGACCGTAAAGTACGGCATAGTTATTTTTCCAATTAATCAGATGATGATATTTATATATCACACTGCTGAAATCGATATTTTGACCGGGGTCTAATTGCTGGACATGCTATCAAGATAACCTTGCAAAAATTGTGTCATTGAGGGCGCAGGTGACAGTATAGTCACCTGCTAAAAGAGAGGTCGAGTTATAGCGAAAGTGATAAGCGGTTGCGGCCAGCATGTTTTGCCGTGTAACAGGCAATATCGGCCTGACGCATAGCTTGTGCTGCCGTTTCTGTTTGCCGATTCAATGATACCGCCCCTAGGCTTGCGGTAAAGGAATAGGATTGACCGTGCCAATGGAATTGGATTGAGGCAATGTCGGCGACGACTCTTTCCAACACTTCTGTTGCGGGTTTATTCTGACAATTAAATAGCACGATAGCGAACTCATCACCGCCTAAACGCGCCACAATGTCATTTTCGCGCACAGCTTGTTGCATGGTTTGCGCTACCATTCGAAGCACCATATCCCCAGCCTCGTGGCCGGCGCTGTCATTCACATCCTTAAAGTAATCTAAATCAACATAACAGAGGATATGCTGCTCATCCTGACCCAACTGGCTGATGGCCTGATTGAGGCGTTCTTCCAATCTCCGTCGATTTATCAAGCCGGTCAACATGTCATGATTGGCCTGATACTGTAACTCTCGCTGCTCATGGCGCGCGCGCGTGACATCCTGGAAAACCACCACAGCACCGGTAAGCAGATTGTCACGATCACGGATAGGTGAGGCGGAGCAACGAATCTCTTGGCGCTCTCCCTGGCTGGATAACAGCTGACTGCCTTCGGGCAATAAGGTATGACGCCCTTCGGCCAGACACTGATTGATGGCAACTAATTGATTTTTATCCTGTAGCGGGGACCACAAGATAAAAACGTCTTCAATGGGCAAGCCACAAGATTCATTTTGACTGCGGCCTGTCATTTCTTCAGCTTTAGGATTCATTAATACAACGCGGCCTTCAGTATCAAGAGAGATAATTCCCTCCTGAATGGATGACAGCACCCGATGCAGTTGCTCCCGCTCTTCATAGCGTGCTATTTCACTGGCACGCAGCGCATCTTCTCGTTGTTTTCGCTCGCTCATATCGCGGATTATTTTGGCATAACCCAGCAGTTTGCCGCTGTTATCATGGATAACGGTAATAATGGCGACAGCCCAATAGCGGGTCATATCTTTACGCACCAGCCAGCCCTCACGTTCCACCCGGCTGGCCGAAGCGGAGGTTTTCAGTAATTTCTCGGGTAGCCCGGCGGCAATATCTTCAGGCAAAAAGAAGCAGCCAAAATGTTGGCCGATTATTTCATTGCTGGCATAGCCCATATTACGTTCTGCGCCGTGGTTCCAGGTATTGACGCGGCCCCAGGGATCCAGCATTAAAATGGCATAATCTTCGACGGTATCGACCATCAAGCGAAAACGTTCTTCGCTGATGCGTAAGGCTTCTTCGCGCTGGCGTCGTTCAGTCAGGTCACGGACTATCTTGGTAAACCCTAATAGCTTCCCGCTGTCATCATGCATGGGATTAATGGCCACACTGGCCCAGTAACGAATGCCATTTTTGCGCACATGCCAGCCTTCGGTCTGGAAATTACCCTCGGCAATGGCTTTTGCCAGTGATTTCTCTGGCAGACCTGCGGAAATGTCTTCTGGTGTAAACAGCAAGGCAAAATGCTCGCCAATGATTTCGTCACTGGTATAGCCTTCATTGCGCTCACCGCCTTTATTCCAGGTCAGAATACGCCCATGAGTATCTATCATGTAGATAGCGTAATCTTCGACTTCACTTATTAGATGGCGAAACTGCTCTTCACTTTTACGCAAAGCATTTTCCCGCTGCCATTTGTCGGTCAGATCACGGGTAACTTGCACAAAACCCTGCAAATTATGGTCTGAGTCATGCAATGCACTAAGGGTGATATGGCCCCAGAAGCGCTTACCATTTTTGCGAACTCGCCAGCCCTGATTCTCATAATGACCAAGTTGGTTGGCATGCAACAGGCCTTTGGCGGGCAATTGGGTTGCTAAATCCTCAGGGGTGTAAAACAGCTCGAAAGATTGGCCAATGATTTCATCGGCGTTGTAGCCAGTATTGCGCTCGGCACCATTGTTCCAGGTAAGGATATGTCCTTGGGCATCAATGATATATATGGCGTAGTCATCTACGGCTTCGATTAATAGCCGAAAAATGTGATCGTCAAATGATGCCGGATGCAAAGCCATTCCTGTGTTCCTTGAATTTTTATTCAGTAAACTGTCGCTACGCAGAACTAAACCCAGATGGTTTAAATCTGTTATCGCGATAAATGTGATGTACTAGTTTATCGCTAACGTCGAAAATAATGTAATAAGATTTTTATTATCAGTAATAGAGCGAAAGAATTCAAAAGCCTAATTATAGGATTATTTATTGCGGCAACACTACTGTTTGCAGGGCTTCTGGCGGTGGGGGATGAATCAGTAGGGGTAAGTAATAATAGTTCACCTTATTAATAATAGGGGCAAATTGGCCGGTGAAATGTATAAATAAATGACTTAAGTGGGAAGCACGGAATTAATCCCGCGCGGTATAAATACACTTTCAGAATAATTTTACTTTAGTTTCTTTTGCATCTCCTCAGGCAATAACGTTACTGCCAGCGATCATGTCTATTACATAACCCATCTAATTTATTCACGACACAAAAAATAATCCTCTGGATGTGCAGAAATGCTTGCATCGGTAGATGTTATCCGGATAATTCTGAATCCTTATAATAAGTATTCTCATTTGTAATCATTTTGTGAAACTCAGGGGCATCAACACGATGAATCAAACTATTTCTTCTCGCGCACCTCAGAAACGGCTGGCTCCGCGCCTGTTGTGCGTCATGATCGGTGCCGCATTAGGGACGCTATCCGCTTCCTCATGGGCGGCTGCGGCCACAGATAGCACAGCTGAAAACGCCAAAAAAACCAGCGCGACAGCGGCTACAGCTAAAGCTGAAGACAGCAAAACAAATGACACCATCACCGTGGTCGGGGCGCAGGAGACTTTCCGTGCTGGTGGTAATGATTTAATTCCAACCTATTTAGATGGTCAGGTAGCGAATGGCGGTCGTATCGGCTTCCTCGGGCAGCAAGACGCGCGCAACGTGCCATTTAACGTCATTGGTTATACTTCCAAAATGATTGAAGACCAGCAAGCTAACTCGATTGCTGATGTCGTAAAAAATGATGCTTCCGTGCAAAACGTACGGGGTTACGGCAACCCGTCGCAGAACTATCGTATTCGGGGTTACAACCTTGATGGCGACGATATCTCATTTGGTGGCCTGTTCGGCGTTTTACCCCGTCAGATAGTCTCAACCAGCATGGTTGAGCGAGTCGAGGTTTTTAAAGGTGCCAATGCCTTCATTAATGGTATTTCACCCAGTGGTAGCGGTGTGGGCGGGATGATTAACCTCGAACCTAAACGTGCCGGTGATACTCCGTTGACTCGTGTTACGGTGGATTATGGTTCAGCATCACAAGTGGGTGGGGCGCTGGATGTGGGTCGCCGCTACGGTGATGACGATCAGTTTGGCGTGCGGGTCAATGTATTGCACCGTGAAGGTGAGTCAGCTATTCATGATCAGAAAGAGCGCACGACCGCAGTTTCTACCGGTTTAGATTACCGCGGTGATCGCGCCCGTACCTCATTAGATGTGGGCTACCAGAAGCAAACTATTCATCATATGCGCACTGATGTGGCGATTGGCGGTGCAACGGTTATTCCTGAACCGCCATCTTCAACCCTGAACTATGGGCAGTCATGGGTGTATACCGATATGGAAACCACCTTCGGTATGCTGCGTAGTGAGTATGATGTTAGCCAGAACTGGACAGTTTACGGTTCTGTGGGTGCCAGCCGTAACGAAGAAACCGGTCAGTATGGCGCGCCGATGCTGACGAATAATAATGGTGATGCTACCATTTCTCGCTTGTATGTGCCGTATGTTGCTGACTCTGTTGCCGGTCTGGGCGGTATTCGCGGCCACTTTGATACTGGCCCAATCACCCATAAAGTCAATCTGGGTTATGCCGCTAACTATCGGACTACTAAATCAGCCTGGAATATGTCTGGTCAAGAAGATACCAATATCTATAATCCGGGTGTGATTGGTTTCCCTCAGACCGTAATGGGGAGTGATAGTCAGGATCCCCAACTGACCAGTCAGGTGCGTGCTTCTGGGCTTTCATTATCTGATACGCTTTCGATGATGGATGACAAAGTGTCATTGATGCTGGGTGTACGTCGGCAGGAAGTCACTATTCGCAACTTCGACAGTGGGGTGCCAAACAGTGCTGGTTCACTGGATGCGATGAAAGTGACACCTATTTACGGCATCATGGTGAAGCCGTGGGAGAAAGTCTCCCTGTATGCTAACCACATTGAAGCACTGGGGCCGGGTAAGTCTGCGCCTTATCAATATAATGGCAAGCCAGTGGTTAACGCAGGCCAAATTCCGGGCATCATTCATTCCAAACAGAATGAAATCGGCGTGAAGTTTGATAACCAGCGCTACGGCGGTACGTTGGCTCTGTTTGAAATCACCCGACCAACGGGTATGGTTGACCCAGCGACTAATGTCTATGGTTTCTATGGCGAACAGCGCAACCGCGGTATTGAACTGAATGTATTCGGCGAGCCGGTATTTGGTACCCGTCTGTTAGCGAGCGCAACTTGGTTAGACCCTAAACTGACCAAAGCGGCTGACAGCGCCAATAATGGTAATGATGCCGTCGGTGTTGCCAACTACCAGTTAGTGTTTGGCGGCGAATATGATATTCCTGTGGTTGAAGGCCTGACCGCAACCGGAACCGTAGTGCGCTCTGGTTCCCAATATGCTAACGAAGCCAATACCTTGAAACTGAAACCTTGGACGCGTCTGGATCTGGGGGTGCGTTATACCATGCCAATGAAAGATACCAGCCTGACATGGCGTGCGAATATTGAGAACGTGACCAACGAACGTTACTGGGAATCGGTTGAAGATTCTGGCACTTACATCTATCAGGGCGACCCACGAGCGCTGAAATTATCAGTCTCAATGGATTTCTAATACGAATTGATATTTGCCGATAGTTGATAGAATAAAAAACCCCGCTATTCATCTTGAATGCGGGGTTTCTTTTTACTCTTCTTACCCGCTTTATTTTACGGCGAGAATAAAAGCACTCTGAGAGGGTTATCAGGTTAGGCGAGGCGATAAATGTGCTCGTAAAGGATGTTAAAACCAATACCTATCAACACTATCCCGCCGATGATTTCAGCGCGTTTACCCAGCAGTGGGCCAATATAGCGGCCAATCAGCATCCCGAGTGTCGCCATAATCATGGTGGCTAACCCAATCGCCATGGCGGTGTGAACAATATTCACTTGCAGGAATGCCAAACCAACACCAATCGCCATGGCATCAAGGCTGGTGGCGATAGCTGTCATCACCAGAACCCAGAAGCTGTGACTGCGCATTTTTTCGGTTTCTTCGACTTGCTGTTTTGCGCCTTCAAAAATCATGCGGCAACCCAGAATGAACAGCAGGCTGAAGGCAATCCAGTGGTCCCATTCCAGAATATATTGACTGGCGAATAGGCCAATGCACCAACCAATTAGTGGGGTAATAGCTTCGATCACACCAAAGATAAGACCGGTGCGGATAGCTTCTCTAAAACGGGGTTTATGTAAGCTGGCACCTTTACCAATAGATGCAGCAAAGGCATCCATAGACATAGCAAAAGCAAGCACTAATGTTGCAGATAGATTCATCGAAATAGTCTCGGCCGGGCGGCTCCATATACACGTAACCCACCCCCAACCTAACGACGGAGCTACGTGTCTATGGTCTCGCCAACCTTACCTGGCTGCCCGCACCACGTTCCAATAAATGAAACGAGTATGTTGATACGAGCGTCTCTATATATCGATATATCAATTCAATATAACGAATTCAATATAACGAATAGAAACCGGCTACTCCCCATGAACGGCGCAACCTTAACATATAAATTCCAGGAACGACAACCCCAAAAATAATATGGTAAGTCATTGCTATTGATAATGATTGTCATTATCGGAATTTTAATGAAAAATAGCCGATATAAGCATCAGTAATGGTGTGGAAATAAGCAGGGGAGAGGTGAAAGAAGGTGTCGGGAAATTAATCAATTAACTGAACTATCAATAGATTTATTTCCCTGAATTTGGCTTTATGACTGATTTTCAACGAAAAAATTATAAATCTTTTCTAAGTCATCTAATTGCCGAACCTGAATAAGTAATCTGCGCTGCTCTAAATCAATCACCAGTATCCCATCCTCAGATAAATTCATACTTTTTATTCGGCGATATTCAATAAAAGCATTAGCGTAGAAGAAACCTGTATTTTTAAACAACAATTTCGGCCAGCGAATATAAGAGAGATAAAACGCAATTAACGCTAAACCCACTAATAAATAAGTGGTTAAGGGTTCGCCATTTGCCATGACATTATTGTAAACAAGAATGGCAATCAGCCCGACAAAAATGGCACAGTCGATTTTGCTTTTACGTTTAAGTTGAATTTGCAGTCGGGTTTTACCTTTCATCATGTTCATGATGAATTCATCATAGATGGCATAAGCCAGTAACAGAGCAATAAAAACAATTAAGACAATATCAGTAACCGACATGCATAACTCCTAAATAAAAAACCGGGAGTAACCCCCCGGTTTCAGCCAAATCTAACCAGAAAATTACGGTGCCAGGAAGCCAATCCAGTAGCCGAAGATACCGATGGCGAAGAAGCCCATAATAATCCACAGCGCGTTAACTTTACGGCGTAACAGCCACATACAGCCGAAGGTTAACAGCAATGGTACCAAACCAGGCATCAACTGATCCAAGATGGTTTGCACCGTGGTGACGGTAGTTTCACCCGCCGGATTGGTTATTTTGGACACCACAACCGGTATATTGACGTGCGTCCATTTGTTAACCAAGGCCCCCATAACAAACAGGCCGAGGATAGACGCCCCTTCCGTCAGTTTTTGCAGCAGGCCGCCGTCCATATCGCTGACGATATTGACGCCTTTTGAATAACCGTAAGCCACACCATAATAACGGGTCAGCAAACGAACCAGGTTAAACAGAACAAAGAACAGCAATGGGCCGAGCAAACTACCGCTCATCGCGATACCGGCACCGAGAGCTGCCAATACCGGGCGCACAGTACCCCAGAAGATTGGGTCACCGACACCGGCCAGTGGCCCCATCAGACCGACTTTAATCCCGTTGATTGCGGCATCGTCAATCTCAGCACCGTTGGCTTTCTGCTCTTCCATCGCCAGCGTAACACCTAAAATCGGGGCAGCAACGAAGGGTTGGGTGTTGAAGAATTCCAAATGGCGTTTGATGGCCTGCTTACGCTCTTCCGAGTTCTCCGGATACAAGCGACGAATGGCCGGTACCATAGAGAAGCAGAAACCCAGCGCCTGCATACGTTCGAAGTTCCACGACCCTTGGAAGAGGTTTGAGCGGATAAACACACCGCGAATATCGGCGGGCGTGAGTTTCTTTTCACCAGTAGTTGTTTTATCAACACTGGTTTTATCAAGCATAGTTGTTGTATCAACCATTTCTCTCACCTTTTCCTAGTCTAATTCGTTATCAAGATCGTTATTTGACGGGCCAGACTGTACAACTTGGGACTTGTTGTATTTCGGACTGAGCTGGATATACAGCAGGGCCATAACCACGCCAATAACACCCAAGGCCACCAGGTTGAAGTTGGTGAATGCGGCAGTGACGAAACCTAAATAGAAGAATGGCATCAGGTAGCCAGCACGCATCATGTTGATAACCATGGCGTAACCGACTACGACGATCATACCACCGGCGATATTCAAGCCACTGGTAACCACATCAGGAATCGAACTGAGCAGCATCTGAACTTCAGATGTCCCAACAGACAGGGCAACGATCAGGGCAGGGATAGCGATACGCATCGCCTGCAAGAACAGGGCAGAAATGTGGATCCAGGTTATCGCGCGTAGGCTGCCACGTTCGGCTGCACCATCTGCGGCGTGCTGGAAGGCCACGGTAATTGTACGTACGATAATGGTTAACACCTGGCCGGCCGCTGCCAAAGGAATTGCCAGAGCAATACCGGCGCCGATGTCTTGGCCACCAGCAATAACCAGAATGGTCGAAATAATTGACGCCAGTGCGGCATCAGGTGCTACAGCAGCCCCGATGTTCATCCAGCCGAGCGCGATCATTTCTAAGGTACCACCGATAATAATACCGGTTTTCATATCACCTAAAACCAGACCTACCAAAGTACAGGCGACGAGGGGACGGTGAAATTGGAACTCATCCAGAATGGAACCCATCCCGGCGATACAGGCAACGATGAAAATCAGCACAATCTGAAGAGTTGTGATCTCCATTGTACTTCTCCTATGACCAAAAAAGCTGAGTAAAAATAACCAAGTTCCAAAAACAGAACAGGGCATAACCTTTCTCTACCCGTCAGACTCCAAGCTGCATGTGCGTTGGCTGTACTCGCTCGCCGAATCATTGACTGGTTGTCAACTCATCGGGACTCATTCGATTGCCGCCTTCCTGCAACTTGAATTATTTAGGGTATCCGTCGTTTTTATAAAGCTATTTATCCAGTTTGCTAATTAAGTCCATCATTTTGAGTCGGCTATCCGAAGAGACTTTTCGGACTTCCAGTTCAATACCGCGAGCATTTAATTTTTTAAAAGCTTCAACATCTTTTTCATCAACAGAGACGGCGTTATTCACCTGGGTTTTACCCTGACGGAATGCCATACCACCAATATTGACTGACTTAATATCCACGCCTCCCTCTACCAAACGCACCACGTCGGTTGGGTTGGTAAATAACAACATGACCCGGTCTTTGGCATATTGCGGGTTGTTGTAAACACGGATAGCTTTCTCAACATCAACTACGTGTGCGGTGACACCCGGAGGAGCAACCTGTTTGAGCAAGGTGCTACGCATTTTGTCAGCAGCGACTTCGTCACTGACCACAATAATGCGGTTTACGTTAGTTTCTTTGGTCCAGCGAGTCGCGACCTGACCATGAATCAGGCGGTCATCAATACGCGCCAGCCCGATCTTCATATGATCATCCGGACCTAAAGCGACGGCAGGAGCTGCAGCCGCTTTGCGTACAGCAGCAGGTTTTGTTTCGGGCTCGACTTGAGATGTTTTAAGAGCCTTAACACCCGCACGACCGGTTTCCAATGCAATACCAACCAATTCGGCAAATGATGGATTATCATCACGGGCCATAAAGGTTTCCACTAGCATTGGAATGTTAACGCCAGCGATGACTTCGTAATTCTCTTTGTCAGTAACAATTCGGCTGGCAGCGTTAAACGGGCTACCACCCCAGGTATCAACCAGGAAGATCACTCCCGCACTGGTCTCCAACCCTTCCAGTTTAGCTGTGTACTTCTCAACTAACGTGTCGGCATTCTCACCTGGGACGAAATCGATATAGGCGACATTTTCTTGTTCGCCTATAAGCATTTCAGTGGTTTTTAGCAGTTGTTCTGCTGCAACCCCATGTGTGCCAATGATAATAGCTATACTCACTCGCTACCCCCTCAGTTAACTCAGAATTGAGTTCTCGCACGTAACATAAAACCAGTAATTCCCCATCACACTTCGGTACATATTGAATCTATTATGATAGTCACAATATCAGCGTACTGCTGATGATTTATTCGCAATGCCAATGAATCGATTCAGGTACATATCGCAATGTGCTGGATGTGATTTATTTTAGTCAGTGAAAAAATAAATTATGTGACGCTGCTCATTTATTGGGACATGTTATGAATGATTTTGCTTACTTGGATAATTATTCGACACTTATATGAGTAATGTTGATGAGTTAAGCGCTAATACATTCATTACAATATGATTCCATTGTTTAATATTTGTGCTATTTGTATGAAAGTTGACTGATAACTCACTTTGGGCAAGAAACAAATTTTAGTCATGAAAATAAGCATGCTGTCTACTGAGGCGCTTAATTTGACGAGATTGCGCTTTATCGCCGGCAGGGTAATAAATCTGACTATGCTGATAAAAAAATTCCTGATAAAGTTAACGACTCTATTAATTGTCAGGAGTTAAGGGCCTCAGCTCTCCCTATGGACTGTCACCGAAGTTACTGTTTTTCTAGTGTTAATACCTCACCAGTGGGTTTACATCTGGTTATCCAATCACGCACAGTTGCTGCGTATAATTTCACCCGATCTTTCTGCGTATCTATACTGACAACCGTACTGCGGCGTTTTGCTGTGTCTGTTGCAGATCGCACATCATCTGAATCGTGTTCTTATTATCGGAGTCTGACATGGAATTTCTAATGGACCCCTCAATTTGGGCAGGGTTATTGACGTTGGTGGTACTGGAAATTGTTCTGGGTATCGATAACCTGGTGTTTATCGCCATTCTGGCCGATAAATTGCCGCCAAAACAAAGAGATAAAGCTCGTATTATCGGGTTGTCTCTGGCATTGATTATGCGTTTGGGGCTGCTGTCGGTGATTTCCTGGATGGTCACGCTGACCACACCGCTGTTTAGTGTTGGCAGCTTTAGCTTCTCCGGGCGAGATCTAATTTTGCTGGTGGGGGGGCTATTCCTACTGTTTAAAGCCACCACCGAGTTACATGAACGGCTTGAGGGAAACCAGCACGATGATAGTGCGAGCAAAGGTTATGCCAGCTTCTGGGCCGTTGTTGCACAGATAGTGGTATTGGATGCCGTGTTCTCCCTCGATGCGGTGATTACTGCCGTGGGGATGGTCAATGATTTGGCCATCATGATGACCGCGGTCGTGATTGCTATGGGCGTGATGCTGCTGGCATCAAAAACATTAACGCGGTTTGTTAACGCACACCCAACTGTGGTGGTGCTGTGTTTGAGCTTCTTGTTGATGATTGGCTTGAGCTTAATTGCTGAAGGTTTTGGTTTCCATATTCCGAAAGGCTATCTGTATGCCGCTATCGGATTCTCTATCCTGATAGAGCTGTTTAACCAAATTGCCCGCCGTAACTTTATTAAGCATGAGTCTCGCTTGCCGCGACGCCAGCGCACGGCGGAAGCTATCATCCGCCTTATGGGGGGGCGTCAGCAGCAGGAGCCACAAAACGGTGACCCGCAGTTGGCCATGCCGGCAGAGGCTTTTGCGGAAGAAGAGCGCTATATGATAAGTGGTGTCCTGACATTGGCATCCCGTTCATTGCGCAGCGTGATGACACCACGCACGGAAATCTCTTGGGTAGATTGCCATCGCTCACAAGCAGAGATCCGTGAGCAACTGTTGGATACGCCACACAGCTTATTCCCGGTTTGTCGTGACTCATTGGATCAGATAATCGGTGTGGTTCGAGCCAAAGATCTGTTAGTGGCGATTGAACGCGGAGATTCTATCTGTGAGTTTGCTGCGGCGACACCACCAATAGTCGTGCCTGATACCATGGACGTGATTAATCTATTGGGTGTTTTGCGTAAAGCGAAAGGCCGCTTGGTGGTAGTTAATGACGAATTTGGTGTGGTGCAAGGGTTGGTGACACCGCTGGACGTGCTGGAAGCTATCGCTGGTGAGTTCCCTGATGAAGATGAAACGCCAGATATTATTGCCGATGGTGATGGTTGGTTGGTGAAAGGGGGGGCAGATTTGCACTCTCTGGAGCAGGCGCTTGATTGTCAGGAGTTGGTCAGCCCGACGGCAGACTATGCTTCATTAGCGGGTATGCTGCTGTCTCACTCTGGGCATATGCCAACTGCGGGGGATGTGGTTGAACTGCATAACCTGCGCTTTGAGATTATCGAAGTCTCAGATTACCGTATTGAATTAGTGCGTATCACCAAGCTGAATAACGAATTGGAAGAGTAACATTCTGGTAACGAAAAGAGTTTCAGCTAATGCGGGTCATCTTAAGGTGGCCCGTATTTTTTGATGGATATTCCGCACTTTTTAATTCATTCAACTTATCATTTCATGATAATAACCTTTTAAATTATCAAACTATAAATATATAAAAACAATATTTATTGTGAGATATATGTTTTTTAATTATTATAATTACTAAGTTATTATTCACAATAAAGATATTATAAATAATAATTAAATTAATGATAACCGAGATACTCAATGCATTTGATGGTGGTGAATGTAAATTAAAAAATCGTTATAAATCAATTGTTAATAATTATTGGGTTAACTTAAAAAAAGGTGAAAATAATTATTGAAATAACCAGGCTGGTTCGATAAATATAAACTATGATTAAATTAGCTTGGGAAATTTAATGCTCAAAACAGTTGTCTCGGTACTTAAATAGAATGCGTGGTAGGCCGAAAAAACAATTTAACTATTGGATTTTATTTATTTTTTAAACTCAAAAATTCTTTTTCTGTTATTGACACCACTGCGTTGATATTTTTGTACCCATTCTACAAATGAGTGATGGAGGTTCTATGAAAAAGGTAGTTTTTGTTCTTGTGTTAATGCTGTCTTCATTTGGAGCATTCGGCCAAGAAACAGTTTCAGGGCAGTTCAGTGATGCATTATCGACACCAATAACCGCTGAGGTATACAAGCAAGCTTGTGATCCTCCGCTGCCACCAGCCGAAGTCAGTAGTGATTGGGATTGCTGCGATGTATGTTGCAATCCTGCCTGTGCGGGTTGCTAGACATGAGACATAAAGTCATCATTAATCTTTTACTTAGCAGCAAGGGGAGCGCTGGCTCCCCTTGCTGAACGTGACTCTCAATGCAATAAATTAATTACATTGCACTTTAATGGCCAGGCCACCACGAGATGTCTCGCGGTATTTAGCATTCATATCTTTGCCGGTTTCAAACATGGTTTCGATCACTTTATCGAGGGAAACACGCGGCTCACTGGTGCGGCGCATTGCCATGCGGGCAGAGTTAATCGCTTTTACTGAGGCAATCGCATTACGCTCAATGCATGGCACTTGCACCTGACCTGCAACCGGGTCACAGGTTAGGCCCAGATTGTGCTCCATACCAATTTCAGCAGCGATACACACTTGAACCGGGCTGGCACCCAGTAATTCAGCCAAACCCGCGGCGGCCATTGAGCATGCCACACCCACTTCACCCTGACAGCCCACTTCAGCGCCAGAAATAGAAGCATTCATCTTATACAGAATCCCGACAGCCCCAGATGACAGGAAGTAGCGGATAAAGATTTCAGGGGTAACCGGCTCGATAAAGTGGTCGTAATAAGCCAGAACCGCTGGCACGATGCCACAAGCACCGTTCGTCGGTGCCGTCACCACGCGACCACCTGCGGCGTTCTCTTCGTTAACCGCCAGAGCGAACATATTTACCCAGTCAATGACATTCATGGGATCGCTGGACAGTTTATCCGAGGAAACCAATAGACGGCGCAATGCTGAGGCACGACGTGGTACCCGCAGTGGGCCGGGCAAGACCCCTTCAGTGTTCAGACCGCGATCAATACAGGCACGCATCGTCTGCCAAATCGCGGTGAAGTAGGATTCAATCTCTTCTTTGCTGTGCATCGCCAGCTCATTTTGCATCACCATACCGGAGATAGACATGCCGGTTTGTTCGCAGTTAGCCAAGATTTCTTCCGCTGAATGGAACGGATAAGGGACGCTAACGGCATTCACCGCAGCTTTGCCGAAATGCTCTTCATCCACGATAAAACCGCCACCGATGGAATAATAGGTTTTGCTAAGTACTTTCTCATCACCGGCAAAGGCGTGGATCTGCATACCATTCTCATGCAGTGGCAGGTTGTCACTACGGAAGACCATCCCACCTTCGCGGGGGAAGTCCACTTCATGCAACCCATTGGCCAACATCAGTTTTTGGCGTAATTCTACATCACGAATAAAAGCGGGGATGCTGTCGATATCCACGGTATCTGGCATATTGCCAGCCAACCCCATGATAATAGCGATATCGGTGTGGTGACCTTTCCCGGTCAGTGACAGTGAGCCGTAAACATCCACGGCTACCCGCGTGACTGATGGCATTAACCCTTGAGTTACCAGCAAATCAGCAAACTCTTTGCCGGCTTTCATTGGTCCAACAGTGTGAGAACTGGATGGGCCGATGCCAATCTTGAACATATCAAAAACACTAATCACGCTAAAACTCCTTAACAAAGCTTTTTGTTATTCTTGGTGCGTATGAATGCGCAAAGAATATTTATATTAAGTATAAGAACTCTGTGGATAGCCGCAGGTTACTTCGTATTGAATATCGCTATCGCCGAGCCTGTTAATTCGGGCCATACTGGTGTTGGCGGTATTAATTTGATACCGCAACAATGACATATCGCTATCAATTTATGATTATCACTATCGGGTTTTAACCTTACATTTTTAGTGGTTTATAGTGATGAAAGATATTTTACAGGTATTTCATAACGCTGACAGAGCAATTTACAGTTTTTTTAAAATGCTTGTGCGGGGAAAGTAGAGTAAAAATCGATGTAGTGGGGTGATAGAGATCGCTTTATGCTGTAATTCAGCTTTTTTAGCCTTAAGGCTGTGAAGCTGGTCACTCATTCCCCATGTTTACCCTGTGCCTTTAGCGTCAAATATTGACCTGCTGCGCCAGACGGCGAATGATGGCTGCCGTCAAACCCCAGATAAACTGGCTTTCATACCATGAGAGATAGACCCGGTGATTGACTCCCCCACGATGAATATCCAGCCAATAGTAGCGTGACAGTCTGAGTGCTTCGTACAACGGGATTTCAAACAGCCCGGCGACCTCTTCTTCATTACCATGAAAGGTAATATTGTCAGGAACCAGGCCGACAATCGGGGTGACCTGAAAACCACTGGAGCTGTCGAGTGGGGCCAGTTGCCCTAATACATGTACGGCGGATGCCGGAATAGCCACTTCTTCCTCGGCCTCCCGCAAAGCCGTTTCAATCAGCGAGCTGTCTTGTGGATCAGCTTTGCCACCGGGGAAAGCGACCTGACCGGCATGTTTTCGTAAATGGTCTGAGCGCCGGGTTAGCAGCAATGTAGGTTCAGGCCGACAAACAATAGGAATTAATACCGCAGCATGGTGGCTATTGGCAGAAAAACTGCCAGGTTGCGGCTGTTGTAGCTGGAATCGGCTGATAAATTCAGACAAAGTTTGCCCTGATTGACTCACAAATTGGTCACTCACAGAATCGCTCACTTATTCATCATCTTCCAGTAAAGGCAGTATTCGGGCAATTTTATCAAATGTTTCCTGATATTCAGCCTGTTCCTGGCTGTCGGCCACAATGCCACCGCCAGCTGAGCAATATATCTTACCGTTCTCAGTCAGCAGGGTACGGATGGTGATGTTGGTGTCCATTGTGCCACAGCAACTAATATAGCCAATACTGCCACAATAGGCATTGCGGCGCTGGGGTTCCAGTTGCTCAATGATTTCCATGGCTCTAATCTTCGGCGCACCGGTTATCGACCCGCCGGGGAAGCAGGCCCGTAATAATGCGGTTGGTGGGGATTCGGTGGGCAGCGTCGCGGTAATGGTACTAACCAGGTGATATACCGCTGGGAAAGGCTCGACGACAAACAATTCAGGCACGCGCACGGTTCCCGCTTGCGCGACCCGGCCAATATCATTGCGTAGCAAATCAACTATCATCAGGTTTTCAGCGCGATCTTTCTCTGAGTTGGCTAACCGTTCAGCTTGCAACTTATCCTGTTCAGGATCATCCAGTCGCGGCAAGGTGCCTTTGATAGGGCGAGTTTGAATGCGGTGATTTTCCAGCCATAAAAAGCGCTCTGGTGACACACTCAGAATGGTGTTTTGTGGCAAACGAATAAAAGCCGAAAAGGGCGCTCTATTACTGCGGCTCAATGACAGAAAAGCTTGCCATTCATCACCTTGATATTCTGCGCTGAATCTCTGGGTTAAATTAATTTGATAGCAGTCGCCGCTGTGCAGATATTCCTGAATTTGACGGAATTTTTCGCCATATTGCTCTCGCGACAGGTTGGCCTGCCACTGGCTGGTTAATTTAAATGGCTGAGTGGCAGCTGCACATCTTTGTTGCTGTAACCAACGCAGGCGCTGTTCTGCATCGCCGTGACACACCAACGTCAGTTTTTGCAAATGATGATCGGCAATTAATGCCCAGTCATACAGGCCAACAGCCATATCCGGCAAGGTAATATCTTGCTCGGCCAGTGCCGGTAATACCTCAACACGCCGCCCTAAATCATAGCCAAATAGCCCTAATGCTCCGCCTAAAAACGGCAGGTCAGGGTGGGGTGATAGCGGGCGGAGAAATTGGTCCAACTGTTGCTGTAATAAAGAAAAAGGGTCTTCACTGGAGAATTCCTGGCCTTGCGCACTGATTATCTCTGTTTGCTCGCCCCGCGTGGTGAGGGTAACTCGCGGATCGGCGACCAGAATATCAAAGCGGTTATGGGGATGTTCAGCAAATCCGGAATGTAACAACATGGCCCAGGCTTGATGAGCCAGTGGGGCAAATTGTTGAATCAGGGCATCAGGCTGATAAGGCAAGGTTTTGAAGGTCAGGGATTTCACACTCATGAGTCACTATTCTTTTCTTTCGGGTAGCCATATTAGGGGGCAAAATGGTATTTTCGCCATCCGCGGTGGGGAAGATTAGCATAAATTACCCTATGTTTGTGGCTGCTGGTCGGCAGCACTCAATTCACCTCAGGCAGCAATAAACAGGTATACTAAATCAATTATATGTAGGAGATGAATCAATGTTAGCGGGTATGCCTTCACTTTCTCATGAGGAACAGCAAGAAGCTGTCGAACGTATTCATCAATTCATGTCGGAAGGGATGAGCAGTGGTGAGGCGATTGCCTTGGTGGCCGCAGAAATCCGTGAGCGGCACCAGAATGATCCACAAGCCATGGCTATCTTTGAAGATACTGACTTTGATGAACATGATGAGTCTGATTATCGTCGCGATAATGAACAGGATGCGGACGAAATAGAAGACCCGTACGAGGGGTAAGCTTCTAGCGCTTAGCTGTTCCAGCAGTCTGAACCCGCCAAAAAATGGCGGGTTCAGACTGCTGACAAACTCCAACGACTCGATCTTGCAAGGTGAGGACAGGTAGAAGAGTAAAGCGTCCGCGCCACGGATGGCGCGGGTCGAGCCATCAGGGATGCTTGTTTTAACAAAGAAAATACAGCGTCTTTATGATCCACCTGTTTTCACCGCTGCGGGCACTTTGTCATTAACCTCGGGTTATCCATATGTAACTGATTATTTGCCTGTCACGACGACCGCACTCGCGGCACGCTTTGCTACCTCAATCGCCGTATCCGTGTCATCCGCTACCGCCAGCGCCACTCCCAACCGCCGTTTACCGGCAATATCAGGCTTACCAAATAAACGAATCTGGGTATCACCCACCAATGCCGTTTCTAACCCATGATAAGCAATATTGTGGCTGGTCAATTCAGGCAAAATAACTGCCGATGCAGCCGCGCCATACTGACGAATAGTGCCGATAGGCAAGCCCAGAAATGCCCGCACATGCAAGGCAAACTCAGACATATTTTGCGAAATCAAGGTCACCATGCCGGTATCATGTGGGCGCGGCGAAACTTCGCTGAAAATAACCTCATCCCCACAGACAAACAATTCCACGCCAAATAACCCATAGCCACCTAGCGCTTTGACAACCTGTGAGGCAATCTCTTTTGCCCGAGCCACTGCAACATCACTCATCGCCTGCGGCTGCCAGGATTCACGGTAGTCGCCATCTTCCTGGCGGTGACCAATAGGGGCACAGAAGTGGATGCCATCAACAGCACTGATGGTCAGCAAAGTGATTTCAAAATCAAAATGTACTAACCCTTCGACAATCACTTTACCGCTGCCCGCACGGCCACCTTGTTGTGCGTAATCCCATGCGGCCTGAAGTTGCGGTTCACTGCGAATCAAACTCTGACCCTTACCTGAAGAGCTCATTACCGGTTTGACAATGCACGGGTAACCAATCTCGCTGACCGCCTGACGAAATGCACTCTCGGTATCAGCAAAACGGTAGCTGGAGGTCGGCAATTGCAGTGTTTCTGCGGCCAGCCGGCGAATCCCTTCACGGTTCATAGTCAAGCGAGTCGCTTCGGCACAGGGCACCACTTTCTGGCCCATGTTTTCTAACTCAACCAGCATATCGGTGGCGATAGCTTCAATTTCCGGCACGATATAGTGCGGTTTTTCCTGCGCGACCAACCGCTTGAGCGCAGCGCCATCCAGCATGTTAATCACATGGCTACGATGGGCAACATGCATCGCGGGCGCATCTGCATAGCGATCAACCGCAATCACTTCCAGCCCCAGTCTCTGGCATTCAATAGCCACTTCTTTGCCCAGCTCACCGGAGCCAAGCAACATGACACGGGTGGCGTTCGGACGCAGAGCGGTTCCAATAGTCAGCATAGTTAGGTACCTACATCAGTGGGAAAGTTACACAGTAATTTTATGCAAGGTGAATTTTACGGGCACAAGTATAGGGTAAAACGGCAACGAAAACGATTGCGTGTCGACTGTGAAGCAGAGAATTACGTCATTTTACCGGTATCGATGCAGTATAGTTCCGGCAATGGCCCTATCTCTGGTATTATCGCGGCAAAATCTTGCGCTCGCCTTCAGGCCATCGCTGCCATTCCATCCAGTTATAAGAGTTACTGCCGTGAGCACAACTTCCTTTTCTTCTCTGACACTGCCTGCTGAGCAGTTGTCCAATCTTAATGAACTTGGCTATACCGAGATGACACCGGTACAGGCCGCAGCATTACCGGCAATCCTCAATGGGCAGGATGTGCGGGCAAAAGCTAAAACCGGCAGCGGTAAAACTGCGGCATTCGGCATTGGTTTGCTGGACAAAATTGCCGTAGGTGAGTTTGTGACTCAGGCCTTGGTGCTGTGTCCAACCCGCGAATTAGCTGATCAGGTCAGCAAAGAGTTGCGCCGATTAGCACGCTTTACACAGAACATTAAAATCCTAACCCTGTGTGGCGGCCAGCCGATGGGCCATCAGTTGGATTCTCTGGTGCATGCCCCGCATATCGTCGTCGGCACGCCGGGGCGTATTCAGGAGCATTTGCGCAAGAAAACGCTGGTACTGGATGACCTCAAAATTCTGGTGCTGGACGAAGCCGATCGCATGTTGGATATGGGTTTTACCGATGCCATTGATGATGTGATTGCCTATACCCCGCCACAACGCCAGACGTTGCTATTTTCTGCCACTTACCCAGCCGGTATTGAACAAATCAGTGCGCGGGTTCAGCGCCAACCGGTGAATGTTGAAGTTGATGATGGCGATGAAGCGCCGGCTATCGAGCAGGTGTTTTTCGAAACTACTCGTGAAAAACGTTTGCCATTGTTGATCTCGGTACTTAGTCACTACCAGCCCGCCTCTTGCGTGGTGTTTTGTAATACCAAAAAAGATTGCCAGAGCGTCTACGAAGCCCTGGAGTCCCGTGGCATCAGTGTGTTGGCATTACACGGCGACTTAGAACAACGTGACCGTGACCAGGTGTTGGTGCGTTTTGCCAATCGCAGTTGTCGGGTACTGGTTGCAACGGACGTTGCCGCTCGAGGTCTGGATATCAAAGACTTGGAACTGGTGGTCAATTTCGAACTGGCGTTTGATCCGGAAGTGCATGTGCACCGCATCGGCCGCACTGGTCGGGCAGGGATGAGTGGCCTTGCCGTGAGTCTGTGCACGCCACAAGAAATGACTCGTGCTCATGCCATTGAAGATTATCTGCAAATGAAATTGAAATGGACACCAGCCGAGCAGGTGAGCCGCAGTGCCAACACCCTGCTGGAACCTGAAATGGTCACGTTATGCATTGATGGTGGCCGTAAAGCTAAAATTCGCCCTGGCGACATTTTGGGTGCGTTAACCGGTGAAGCCGGTCTGACCGCTGCGGACGTGGGTAAAATCGATATGTTCCCCGTCCATGCTTATGTTGCTATCCGCAAGGCCAGTGCCAAACGCGCGCTACAGCAGTTACAGCAAGGCAAAATCAAAGGTAAAAACTGTAAAGCTCGTTTATTAAAATAATCACAGTGGGGAGCGATGGTGGTTGCATCGCTCCAATAAATCATATTGCACTGTGTTTATGTACAGTAATCTGTAAGTGAAGAGGACGCGTATCAATGGCCGTTGAAATAAAATTCGTCGTGGTAAGACAGGGTGAGGAAAAAATGACTTTCACAACCAAAAAAGAAGCCGATGCCTACGATAAAATGTTGGATTTGGCTGACAATTTGTCTGAGTGGTTGTCACAGTCACCTTTAACACTGGAAGAAGAACAACGCGAGGCTTTGAGTTTCTTCCTTGCAGAGAACAAAGACGCATTCGGGCAAATTCTGCGTGGTGCCTATCCTGCGGCCTCCGCTGATGGGCAACCAAAAGCGAAAGTAGAAAAAATCGCTCCAGAGAAAAAATCCAAATCTGATGAAAATCAAGCGGCTTAATCTGCCTGATTACGGCAGAAAGTGAAAAAGGAGCTAAAATGAATCGTGAAATTACCTTCTTTCGCCGGTTTGAGGCGGATATTCTGGCTTCCCGTAAAACAATCACCATCCGGGATAGCAGTGAATCCGATTTTCGCCCAGGGGAGATCCTGCGCGTGTGCCGTAATGAAGACGGCGTGTTTTTCTGCAACATTTTGGTCAAGTCTGTCACGCCAATCACTTTGGATGCCCTGACAGAACGCCATGCGGAGCAAGAAAATATGTCGTTGGATGAACTGAAAAAAGTGATTAAGGATATCTATCCGGGGCTGGAGCAGTTTTACGTGATTGAATTTACTCGGTGTTAATTAAATAGTGTTAATGCTTTGATTCTGTAGCGCTATTCACTCGGTAACCCCCCTTTCAGTTATTGCTCCGGCCATAGGATAGAAATAATAATATCTGGAGGAATGATGAGAAAGACAGGACTCGCCTTGATAGTGGCCAGCGGATTGCTTGGTGTCATCAGTCATGTACAGGCTCAGGAACCGCGGGTAGCAAAAGTCCCTGCTTGTACCGGGTTAACACCATCACAAGTTGCCACGCAAGTTAAGCGGGATTTCCTACAAAACCGAATAACGCGCTGGGAAGCGGATAAAAAAGGGTTAGGAACTGATAGCCCGGTGGTTTGGATTAGCACGGTAGACATTACTGGCAAAGATGACATTTGGCAGGTTCCACTGACCGCTCGGGGCAAGAAAGGGGATAAAACCTACCAAGTAGTACTCGACTGCAAGGCAGGCACTATCACCTATACCCTGCCAACGTGACCCCGCGACTCTGGAATTAATAATCACGCCCAACAGGTGCTGGTAATAACAGATCCTGCACCTGTCTATCATTTTGTTTACCATTGAATGAGCTCTCCTCAACTCAATAATAAGGCTATGTCGCTGCTTGGCATCGCCAAGTAATCGTGTCACTCTCGCGGTAACGAACACAGATGGATACTTCAACTAATGACCACACCTCCAAAGGCAGATAAACGCCCTTATCCGATGACGATGCACGGTGATATCCGTACAGATGATTATTATTGGCTGCGTGATGATGAGCGCACTGACGCTGATGTTCTGCACTATTTGCAAGCTGAAAATGAGTTCACCGAGACAGTATTAAAGCCGCAGCAACCGCTGCGTGAGACGTTGTATCAGGAAATGGTTTCCCGTATTCCGCCACAAGAAGAGTCCGTCCCCTATACCCGTAATGGCTACCGCTATCAAACGCGTTTTGAGCCCGGTAATGAATATGCCATTTACGTGCGCCAGCCGGTTTGGGCTGATAGCAGTTGGGAAACATTATTGGATGGCAATCAGCGCGCTGCGGACAGTGAGTTTTATACTTTGGGGGGGCTGGATGTCAGTCCAGATAATCAACTACTGGCGGTCGCTGAGGATTTTTTATCGCGTCGCCAATATGATATCCGAGTAAAGCATTTACAAAGCGACACTTGGCAAGAGGAAGTGATCAGCAATACTTCGGGCAGCTTTGAGTGGGCGAATGATTCGAAAACACTGTATTACGTGCGTAAACATGAAAAAACGCTACTGCCTTATCAGGTCTATCGCCATGTGGTGGGAACAGATCCGGCATCAGACCAGCTGATTTATCAGGAAACTGACGATACATTCTATGTCGGTTTGGAAAAAACCACGTCTGAGCGCTTTATTGTCATCCATCTCAGTAGCACCACAACCTCTGAAATTTTACTGTTGGATGCCGATCAGCAGCAGCCGCTGCCGCAAATGTTCGCACCACGCCGCAAAGACCATGAATACGGATTAGATCACTATAAGCAGCATTTTTACATTCGTTCGAATAAAGACGGCAAAAACTTCGGTCTGTATAAAATTGCCGAAGCCGGGAAGGCACCAGCTGATTTCGCTGATGAATCTCAGTGGATATCATTAATTACGCCAAGAACAGAGGTTATGTTGGAGGGGTTCAGCCTATTCCGCGACTGGCTGGTGGTAGAAGAGCGCAGTGAAGGGTTGACGCATTTGCGGCAAATTCACTGGACCACTCGCGAAGAAAAATCAATTACTTTTGATGACCCTACCTATGTGACCTGGCTGGCGTATAACCCAGAGCCGGAAACTGAACTGTTGCGCTATGGTTATTCTTCTATGACCACGCCAAGCTCCATGTATGAGCTGAATATGGATACCGGTGCACGTCAGTTGCTCAAGCAGCAGGAAGTCAAAAACTTCACACCAGAAAAGTACCGCAGTGAGCGGATTTGGGTCACTGCATCGGATGGTGCCAAAGTGCCTGTTTCATTGGTTTATCACCGCGACCACTTTGCCCGCGGGAGTAATCCGCTGTTGGTCTATGGCTATGGCTCTTATGGTAGCAGCATGGATCCTGCATTCAGTGGCAGTCGTTTAAGTCTGCTAGACCGTGGTTTTGTTTTCGCTTTGGCCCATATTCGCGGTGGCGGTGAGTTAGGGCAGCAATGGTATGAAGATGGCAAGTTGCTCAATAAATTGAACACATTCAATGATTTTATTGATGTAACCAAAACATTAGTTGCCAAGGGGTATGGCGATGCGAGCCGTGTTTTCGCTATGGGCGGCAGTGCGGGTGGCTTGCTAGTGGGGGCGGTGATTAATCAGGCGCCTGAATTATACAAAGGTGTTGTGGCGCAAGTACCATTTGTTGATGTCGTCACCACCATGCTGGATGAATCTATTCCCCTGACGACCGGCGAGTATGATGAGTGGGGCAATCCAAACGATAAGATTTATTACGATTACATCAAGCAATACAGCCCATACGATCAGGTTAAAGCCCAGGATTACCCGCACATGCTGGTGACTACCGGGTTGCACGACTCACAGGTCCAATATTGGGAACCGGCAAAGTGGGTCGCGAAATTGCGGGAAATGAAAACCGATGACCACCAGTTATTGCTCTATACCGATATGGATTCGGGTCATGGAGGTAAATCTGGTCGTTTCAAAGCTTATGAAGATATTGCTTTGGAATATGCCTTCATTCTCTCTCTGGCTTGATTAACACAAGCTTACTCGGCCAGATAATATGTTAGGGTATGGCGCATATCCGGTGTAAGGTCGGTAATTGAGGCCAGCATCCAACGCAGATAGTCCGGATCTTGTCGGGCTATCTGTTCAATACTTTTCCCCCGATATTTGCCAAACTTAAATGTTGATAGCAACTGCGGTTGCTGCGTGATTTCCGCCATTTGCTCCGCGCTCCACCCAGAGTCTCGCATAATACGTTGCAACAGTGCTGCGGTGACATAGCAATCATACAAAGCTCGATGCGGATAAAGATTATCCGGCACTGAAACATTCAGGCGTAAGGCGTAACGCAGATATTGATTACTGTGCTTAATATCAGGATAGAGCATACGGGCCAGTTTTAGCGTGCAAATCCATTGACCGCCCATCTCCGGTAATACACCACGGTCAAAGGGGGCGTTATGGGCGACATAATAAGGGCTACCTTGATACTTTCTAACCGCAACAGCAATCCGTGGCTTACCTTCCACCATTTCTTCCGTGATATGGTGAATAACCATGGCATCGAGACTGATTGGCCGGTCTGGGCTAACCAAGTCACTCATTGGGTTGCTCAATGCCCCATCCATCACATCGATGGACGCAATTTCGACAATACCGCCCTCTAAGCCACAAGTCTCTGTATCGATGACCCGAAAATACATTCTTTTTCCCCTTGCAATGCCTTAAATCTTAGCAACAAAAATCTATGGTCACCCCCGTTTTTGCAACACCGATTTTGATTTATGATGGGCTTGCTTAAATCTATTCGGCGTCTGGTGGACAAAAATGTCCGCGCCATGATGAGTTCCGCACCTGATGAACCTTAAAAAACCCGTCGGCTTCAAAGAGCCATTTTTTGTGTCAGGTTCATCATCAGGCCGCTGTGCCGTTCATGTCATCAATAATCAGTCGTCGCAAAACCAGAAAGTCACTTGGTAACTCATTGAGCTGACAGTAGATTTACTGTTGGCTCTTTTATTTACTGAAGACGGTTCCTTGTGTGGTGACTACCCAGGCTATTCGCGCCAGTTTGTTCGCTAATGCGCAGGCCACCACATTCGAGTGATGTCGTGTCAGTTGCCCATTAACCCACTCCGCCAGTCGTCCTGACTGATACTCCAGCCGTTGCATATAGACCCGCGCGCACTGCACCAGTAGCCGTCTCAGATTTTTATCCCCCCGCTTGCTGATGCCCATCAGGGTACTTTTCCCGCCGGTACTGTATTGGCGGGGTACTAATCCCGTTGACGTAGCAAAATCCCGGCTGCTGAGGTAGTTTTTCCCATCTCCCAGTTTGGTGGCGAGCAAACTGGCAGTGATTGTCCCGATACCGGGAATGGTGAGCAGGCGTTGTGCTGTTTCATCATCGGCCAGATGGTTTTTTAACTCTCTTTCGATTTCTTCGATCTGTTCACAGAGATAGCCATAATGCTGATGAAGTCGGGTGAGCAGTCGCACCAAATAAGGCGGTAGCTCGTGCTCCTCAGGCACAGTCGCCAGTCGTTTTATCACCGCAATACCGCGTGGCATGCTTATGCCAAACTCAAGTAAAAAAGCATGCATTTGGTTGGTGGCTTTGACCCGCTCCCTCACCAGTGCATCGCGGACACGATGCAGAGCCGACATGGCCTGCTGGTCTTCGGTTCTGGGTGTCACAAAGCGCATGGAGGGACGGGAAGCGGCTTCGCATATGGCCTCAGCGTCGATGAAGTCATTTTTATTACTTTTAACAAAGGGTTGGACAAACTGCGGAGAAATGAGTTTGACCTGATGCCCTAACTGGCTGATATGACGGGCCATAAAATGCGCCCCGGCACAGGACTCCATCGCGACAATGCAAGGCGGGCAGGTGGCGAGAAACTGGGTGAGTTGAATGCGGGAAAACCTCTTGCGTAATAATGTGTTGCCGTGTTTTTCCTGGCAATGAATATGGAATGAATTCTTACCAAGGTCGATGCCGATGAGCGTAACGTTTTGCATGATGATCCCTCCAAAAAGAAAACCCTGTCAGCTTACCGCTCACAGGGTGGGGGTGACCATCTCATTAGCCCGCCTGGCGTGGCGGGTTGACTGACGAGACGAAAAGTCCGTTATTCTGCGCTAGTAGAAGATGACTTTTTAGCGCGTTTCTCAGCTTTTTTCTCAGCTGGCGTTTTTAGTGGCTTTTTCTTCGCGTTCTTTTTGCTGTCCATTCCCTTACTCATGGCTTGCCTCTCTTTACCTTTGGTTAGGTTGGTACGCCCTCCTATTAACCACCTAATCAGGGTGAGTTGCAAGGGAAGAAAGTGTATATCTAATTATCCTATTGTTTAATTAGCAAATTATTAAATACTCACAGCCCTTATTACTGCTTAATGACTGTGACGCAGCGCCCCAAAATCAATTAACTTATGGTGCATTTATCACCTGTTGATGGAATTAATGGACTGATTGGCGTAAATGTCATGTTTTATCGTTGACCCTTAGGGCCGTATAGGCTTTGATAACTTTAGTGTCTTAACAAACATGGAAAAATAATGGAACAATTACGTGGACTTTATCCAGCGTATGAACCTTACGATAGTGGTTTACTAGACACGGGAGATGGCCACCAGATTTACTGGGAACTCTGTGGTAACCCTAAGGGTAAACCCGCTGTATTTATTCATGGTGGCCCAGGTGGTGGGATAGCACCTTATCATCGCCAACTTTTCAACCCAGCGGAATACAAAGTATTACTGTTTGACCAACGTGGCTGTGGGCGATCCAAACCCCATGCCAGCCTGGATAACAACACAACCTGGCATTTAGTCGAGGATATTGAACGACTACGTCAGATGGCTGGGGTTGATAAATGGCTGATATTTGGCGGGTCGTGGGGTTCAACTCTTGCACTGGCCTACGGCGAAACCCACCCGGAACGGGTCAGTGAGATGGTGTTACGCGGGATATTTACGCTGCGAAAAAAAGAGTTGGATTGGTATTATCAGGATGGCGCTTCCCGTTTTTTCCCTGATAAATGGCAGCGAGTGTTATCTATCTTATCGCCAGAAGAGCAGGGTAATGTCATCGCAGCTTATCGCAAGCGGCTAACCTCATCCGATAAGGCTGTACAATTAGAGGCGGCTAAAATTTGGAGTCTGTGGGAGGGGGAAACGGTGACTCTCTTGCCCGCTAAAAACGCAGCTTCCTTTGGTGAAGATGACTTCGCTCTTGCTTTTGCTCGCATTGAAAATCACTATTTTACTCACTTCGGTTTTTTGGATAATGACAACCAACTGCTGGATAATATCGAACGCATTCGCCATATCCCAGCGGTAATTATTCATGGGCGATATGATATGGCTTGTCGGCCACAGAATGCATGGGATTTAGCCAAAGCATGGCCGGAAGCTGAATTGCATATTGTCGAAGGCGCAGGGCATTCCTTTGACGAACCGGGTATCTTGCATCAACTGATTCTTGCAACCGACAAGTTTGCCCGAAAACTCTAGCCATTGTCGCCGACAAACTCCCGCAGACCCTGTGCGGGAGCCTTTTTGCTCATGATTTCATTTTGGGTTCATACGGCAAGCGAGAGAATTTATTGGATTCACTACGGTAGTGTGCCAGCCGTTGCAAAAAGTACTCTCGTAGCTCATCAGGTTGTTCTCGTGCAACCATTTCAGGTATGACTGGCATATTGTAGCGCTCTTTAAATGCGACACCAGAGGCGGCCAGATCAACATTCATTTTTGCTGTTTCTTCATCCGAAAGCTCAGCCAGATTATATCCCATTGTTTTCTCCTTCGTGCTGCGTGGGCAGTTATGGCGCAAAAGGTAATGCAGCGGATAGATATTGGCAAGTGGGTAATGTGGTTTAATAGCGCTAGTTTAAAACCCTTTGTCGTTAAATAATATTAACCTGCAACATTCGTAATATTATTAATTTAATTTCAGCGCAAATAGGAATCATTCCTTTTAGTATTTACACGGTAATGTGAATGATTCTTATAAGAATTAACTCCATGATTATATATTCTATAAAAAAGATATAAATCATTATGTTAGGTTATTTATAGATATTAATGTGAATAGGGTGTTCTTATTTTGTTTTTATCTTGGCATAATACCCCAGGTTAACCGTTGCTTACCTGCATTATAAAAATTAGGGAATTATTATGTTGAAAACAGAAATGGCACAGAAGCTTAATGAGCAGCTGAATCTGGAGTTTTACTCGGCCAATCTTTATTTGCAGATGAGTGCCTGGTGTAGTGATAAAGGCTTTGAAGGGGCTGCTGCATTTTTAAAGGAGCATTCTCAAGAAGAGATGCAGCATATGCAGCGTTTGTTTGAATACCTGAGTGGGACAGGCTCCATGCCGATATTAGGCACTATCAGTGCACCGCCGGTTGATTTTGCATCACTGGCTGATGTATTCAAACTGACCTACGAACACGAGCAACTCATTACGACTCAAATTAATGAACTCGCCCATGTTGCAATGACCACACACGATTACTCCACATTCAATTTCCTGCAATGGTATGTGGCTGAACAGCATGAAGAAGAAAAGCTGTTCAAATCTATCCTGGATAAACTGGCATTGGTGGGTAATAGCGGCAATTCATTGTTCTTCGTCGATAAAGATTTAAAAACAATGGCAGCACAGAACCACGTTCAGGCTTAATATTTGGGCTTGATTTGAACTTGCCGCAGTTTCTATCCACTGCTTAGTGGAAGTGGAAGTGGAACCGGAAACTGCGGTTTTTTATTGTATATACACCATACTCACCGCTGCTGTTTCCTCTTAATTTTATTGTTTTGTGCTAATAACATATTGTTTAGCTATGGTTTCTTGTCTTGCTATATTCAAATCGTTATCATTTATGATAAAAGGTGACGGGTAGGGTGAGATTAATTGCCGCTCAATTATTGGTTATATTTCAACCACCGCTCATAATTTGGCGTTTTATTTTGTGCCCTACCTCACAGGTAGTGCAATTGACTGGAAGTGATAGGGGTTCGCGCTGCCAATATAGGATATGGTTGGTAGCAGATTGATTATTCTCCCCATCGATTAAGGGATATTATGTTTATTCACAAAGTACGTTCTTCTTGCCGCATGCTTTCGGCACTGATTGTGTTATTTGTTGGGTTATCTAGTCAGCAAGCTCTGGCCCACGCACATCTGAAAATTGAATCTCCTGCTGCTGATGCCACTATCGGTTCAGCGCCAGAAGCCGTGACACTGGGCTTCTCTGAAGGCATTGAGTTGAATTTCAGTGGCGTGAAAGTGACAGGCCCAGATAACGATGTGGTGAAAACTGGCGAACTGAAATTGGATCCAGCCAACAATACGCAATTAATTTTGCCGATCGATAGTGCATTGAAAGCAGGTAAATATAATGTTTCATGGCATGTTGTGTCTGTTGATGGTCATAAAACCAAAGGCACATACAGCTTCACAGTGAAATAATATGTCACTGGCGACTCTATTCGTTCTGTGTCGCTTTCTGCATTTTTTGGCGGTGATGCTGATGTTTGGTATCAGTATTTTCACCGCCGTACTCGCCCCAGACCGTTTTTCTTCGATACTCAAAAACCGCTTATCGCCACTCCTTATATTCAGCACCTTTCTGGGGCTAGCCTCAGCGATCGGGCTTTTAGCCATTCAAGCTGGCATGATGGGCGATGGCTGGTCTGATACCTACAGACTGAGTGTATGGTGGGCGGTGTTGGGGACTCGTTTTGGCGAGATATGGCAATGGCATCTCGGCTTATCCATATTGAGTATGTGGGTAGTATTACTCGGCACAACCCGTTTTTACTATCAGTTGATGGTGGCTTGCTCAACCTTGCTACTGGCTAGTTTGGCATTTACCGGGCACGCTGCAATGCACGATGGCGTACTGGGATGGGTTCATCAGACTAACCAAATCATACATCTGCTCAGTGCGGGCTATTGGTTGGGATGCTTGCCCGTGTTGCTTGTTTGCCTTGCATATACACGTCGGGATGATGTGAAACGTGAAGCCATCACGACGTTGATTCGGTTTTCAAGTTGGGGACATTTGGCAGTCGCGTTGGTATTGGTCACTGGTATGATTAACAGCATTATTATATTGCGTGAGACCTCTTTAGCGCTGACATCCGTCTATCAGATGCTATTACTCAGTAAGGCAATATTGGTACTGTTTATGGTTGTTGTAGCGATCATTAACCGCTATCTGATTGTTCCCATGCTGCGTAAATTGCCAGTAAAAGCCCACTATTGGTTAGTGGTAAACAGCTGTGCTGAAATCGTCCTTGGCGCTGCGGTATTACTTTTAGTGAGTATTTTTGCCACAATGGCACCGGTATAGTGAAAAACTATACATGATAGTTATTGCCGTTAAGCTTGCATCGCCTCCTCTTTATGCGAGAAAATCAAAACAATCAGTTAATTGAGGATGATTGAAATGAAAGGTTTGGTGCTGACGTTATCGTTACTGATGCTATCCGTGAATGCTTTTGCCGCTGGGAAAATAGTGACTGTCAGTAAGTTTGAATTTGGCAAACAATGGGCATTTACCCGAGAAGAGGTGATGTTGGAATGCCGTTCAGGCGGTGCTTTGTTTGTGATAAATCCCAGTACATTAGCGCAATATCCACTTAATGATGTTGCATCAGAACAAATGAAAGCAGGTCATGTCCTCGCGAAACCGCTAGATATTTTATTATTAGATGATAGCGAGAATCCTGGCCAAAAGATGAGTTTGCTACCTTTCCAGCAGCGTGCGATGACTTTATGCGAAAAGTAAGCACGACAACCTGAGCGTCGCTACGGCCTTTATTTTCTATTTAACAGATAATTACCTTTCTTAACTGGTGGGCTAATTTGTATCATTTAAATTAGTTTGCAACCGTTATTAATTACTTCTGTTACTAAGTTGGCGAAACACATGACCTCGACTACTCTTAAAGAGTATGGCTGAACAAGCCTACGTTAATGCCAACTTTTAGCGCACGGCTCTCTCCCAAGAGCCATTTCCCTAGACCGAATATAGGAATCGTATTCGGTCTTTTTTTATTCATCTTTTAAAATCAACCATATACATAAATATCAGTCACTTACCTCCTATCCCGTTACTCTTCATTGCTTGCTATTTCATCCGCTATCGCCACTTTGCAGCCACTCTCAAATCGGGCTAATGGGTTGAAGTGAATGGCGTCTTCCAGGTGGTCTGGCGCGAAGTGAGAGTAACGCATGGTGACCCGAATATCTGAGTGGCCGAGGATGCGTTGCAGCACGATGATATTGCCTCCGGCCATCATAAAGTGACTGGCAAAAGTATGGCGGAGAACGTGGGTCATTTGTCCAACTGGCAGCTCAATCTGTGCTAACCGAATAACCCGATAGAACTGTTTATAACAAGGTTCGAACGGTTTGCCTTTGCGAGCTGCCAGCGCTTGATACATATCTTCTGATAGGGGAACAGTGCGGTTCTTTTTACCTTTGGTATTAATAAAGGTGATTTTATTGGGGGAAATCTGCGAGGCTTTTATTTTGGCAATTTCATTCCAGCGGGCACCGGTGGATAAACACAAACGCACGATGAGAGTTAATTCAGGATTGCCGTGCAAATCACAGGCGGCTAATAGGCTATCAATCTGATCGTCATTCAGCCACGCCATTTCCCGCTCGGGTTGATCGAACTCGCGTATATTGGTCAGTGGGTTAGGGAGGCTCCATTCGCCGAGCCGCGTTAACTCATTAAACACCGCGCGCAAATAAGCCTGTTCACTGTTTACCGTGCCAGTAGAAACCATCCGCGTTTGCAGGCTGGTGCTGTAGCCATTATCTATCTCACCTCTTAGCCGCTGATCACGATAGTGCGCCCAATCTTTCGGCGTGATATCGGCTGCAATGGGATTGCCCAAGCCCTTACAGATAATCTCCAGTTTAGCCAGCCGACCCTTTTTATCACTTAAAGAGCAGCCATGCAGTTGGTACCAAAGATCAATCAGCTCCAGCAGTTTGCGGCGATCTTCTTTCTCACCCAACCACGGTTTATGTCTGGCCTGTTCCATGGTGTAGCTTTCATACGATAGTGCTTCACCTTTGGTAGTGAACTGTTTTCTCACCCGTTTACCCTCGCGTCCTCGTGGGTAACACTCGCATAACCATTTCCCTGTCGGGAGTTTGCGCACGCTCATTAATCTGATATCCATATAAGATTATGGCGTTGTTGTACGGGGTATATAAATCGTCTTCAACGTATGAGTTATAAAGGTGTAAACATTATTATTATTATCAATTGATTAAATATTAATTTCGTAGAGTAGGGTAGCGCTGGCAGGGGTATATTTCACACCCACAATGAACCCTGATTACTTCTATCGGGATGGGGTGGCGCAGGGATTTTTTTACCGGGTTCGACAATGATGCGATCGACGGTTTCGTGGGTGGCAAAGGTACAGCTACAGTTGATATTCTGGCACTGATGGTACCGCTCTTTGGTTCTCTCACTTAGGTAGCGGCTGGATCGGGTGTGGGCGGCGTTGCGGCAAAGTGGACAATGCATCATAGATAATTCCTTTATCCCGATATGTTCAGTTTGCTGCATTCTACCAATAAATTCGACAATGCAAATGTTGGATTTGCAAATTCAACTATTTGTTACACTGTCACTTGATGGGCTGCGTCCGACAACAGCACCTCCAGCGCGAGCTGGGTGGTGTAGCCGCTGTTGTTCAGGTGGTGCGCTACCTTGCTGATAATCCACTTTTGTTGGTCAATGACCGATTTAAAACCGCTGACCATGATAGGGGTTTCAGGGAATAAATCAGCGCGACCCATAGCGAGAGTGATGGAAAACTCCGCCACACCACGTTGCAGCTTTTCCCATTTAGCTTGTGCGGCACGCATGGCGGCTTTTTGTGTGGCATAAACGGTGGTGATAACAAAGACGTTATCCCCAGACCCCGCCAGATAATCCCCGTGTTTTTCTTCCACTGATTTAGTCTTCTGGGGCGCTTTTATTTTAGGATGTTGCAACGCGCGCAGGTGTTTAAACTGAGGCTTACGCTGCAATTTCACCTTGTTTGGTTTCGGGTTTTTGGTGTGCAGCCAACTGGCGCTGACGCCGGTATATGCACCCCGATCAGCAATACTAAAGCTGTGTTGGTCGCCATCTTGTCGCGTGAGTGTCATCAGGAGAATCGGTTTACCGCTGGCGGTAACAGCACTACCCGGTTTGATAAACAGCAGTCGACCCGCTTTTATGGCAGCTACCGCGCCATTGAGGGAGGCAATACGGGTGATAAACTTGGCATCAGTTTCCTGAGTTTGGTCGATGTGAGGAATGGTGATATCTGCCAGCCCCTCGGCCAGCATGGCTTGCAAGTTATTGCGTTCCGCCACCTGTGCCACCACTTTACCCAATGTCGTGTCATGATATGAGACTTCCTGCCGGGCATTGAGCGAACCGCGAAAATCAGCACTGCGCACACGAATGGTCAGCGTATCCGGCGCGCCATGGTGCTCGACCTCATCCACGATAAAATCACCTTTACCTATCAGCGCCGAGCCTTTCCAGCCCAAGAATACTGACAACACTGCGCCTCGTCCCGGCATGGCAAGCTGGCCGTCAGCGTCATCCAGTTCGATATCAAGTTGGTCAGCTTCAAAGCCTCGGTTATCAGTCAGGCTCAGGGATAACAAATGGTCACGGATATTCTGGGTGATATCTTGCTGGTTCAGGGTCAGCATAAAGTCCGGGGCCAGATCTGTTCCAGCCGTTAACGGCAGGTCGGTCATCATGATAAACACCTCTTCACTTTGCCCATTAACTGATCTGCTTGCTGTTGTAAGTCGCCAAACATCGCGGTTAATGACTCATCGACCCGCAACAATTTGAGTGTGAATTCAATGCGCCGCGCGCTGCCATCGGCAAAAAACAGTGTACCGGTCTGGCTCAGGCTCTCAATCACAAACATGCCATAAATGGTGCCATTGCCCTCAATCAGCGGCCATGCTTTGCCTTGTGCGGCCATTAATTCCAGCGCCAATAGCGAAAGTTTTCCGCCGGTAAGTTCCGGCAGTAACACGCCAGACAGAGTGATTTTTTCACTGTCTACGCCGAGAAATTGTGCTGCGGGACGCAAGCCTATCCGGTTGTTGGTCGGCCAGCGATAATCAATGTTGCGGTTCATATTCTGATAAGGCGTGGTCTGGCGCATAAAGACAAATAAACCCAGTGATAGCATCATGCTTAATTCTCCATCTGGCCGCGTTGGCGGGCGCGTTTATTCCGTTCGTTCCTGGCAAGGGCATCAAGCATCATTCGCTCGGCATCTTGTCGGCTCATGCCCGGTGGGATAGTCACCTTGATATCGTTGGTGGTGACACTGCTATCAACGATAGTGGTGCCGGTATGGGCGGTGACCGGCTGATAACCGCCATACAGCATGCCGCCACTGGGTGAGTATCCGCCCGCATAAGGGTTATCTTTCAGGGCGTTATCGGCCAGTCCATTTGATTGGGTATCAATAATGCCGAGTTTTTCCAGTACCCAGTCAATGCCACTGCGCAGGGTGTTCAGCGCATCCATCGGCAGACTGAGCGCCGCCGCCAGCCCCTTGCCAAATAACTTGCCTGCGTTGGTCGCCACATCTAAGGTTTGCTGTGTAGCTTTAACGGGTTTAATCAGGTCAGCGAACCCGTTCGAAAGCAGTTTTACCTTGTCACTAAACCAGTTAAACACCGGTTTGAGCGGCTCAAACGCGGCACTGATTGGCCCCATGGCAGTGGTAAAACCCTCGGCCACGCCAGCAATAAAGGCGCTGATAGGCTCCCAGTATTTACGGATAAGCAGGCCGCCGGCCACAATGGCCGCAACTACTGCCACTATCGGCCATGTCAGCGCCGTGAGCGCGGCGGCAATGGTTCCAGCCATCAGTGAAAAACCGGTGCTCAACAGGCCAGCCCCGGCCAACAGCAGGTTAAACCCCGCCATCACCGGCCATGCAATCAGCCCCAACGCACCAAACCCGGCAACCAGTGACAACGCCGCACCAGTCACTTTGGTCAGGGTGGCGACCAGCTCTGAATTTTTCTTAGCCCATGCAGCGACATTCACCAGCCAGTCGGTTGCAGTCATGATCAGTTGGCGCAGGGCAGCGTTTTGCTCCTCAAATATCTCAATACGCCAATCGGCCCATGATGAGCTGAATTTTTTCAGGTCGCCGTCGAGGTTGTCCATTCTGACCGTAGCGATAGCTTGCGCGGTGCCATCGGCCTGCATTAATTTGCTTTTCTTCTCAGCCAGTTTGCCATCACCGGCCGCTGCTACCAGTTTCACTGCGCCTTTCATCGCTTCCTCGCCGAAAATCACTTTTAGGTATTCGGCTTGCTGCGCGGTGCCTAACTGGTTCTTTTTAAACGAACGGTCAATATTTTTGAGGATTTTCTCTACCGGCAGCATGTTACCTTTGCCGTCGCGGGTGTTTACTTCAAGTTCTGCTAGCGCGGCGGGTGCTTGTCCGACCGGTGCTTGTAATCGGCTAAACACCGCACTGGTACCGGTACCGGCCATACTGCCCTTGATACCGTTATCGGCCGGCACACCGAGCAATGCGGTAGTGTCTTCGATACTGGCTCCTGCGGCCTCGGCTATCGGGGCGACATATTTCATCGCCTCGCCCAGCTCGGTTAGATTGGTATTAGAGTTGGTAAAGCCTTTCGCCATCACATCAGATACACGTCTGATCTGGTTAAGTGGCAGGTTAAACGCCGATTGCATATTGGTGACAATGCCTGCCGCCTGGGCAATATCGACGCCAGAGGCCAGTGATAGATTTACTGTTGGCTCGGTGGCGGCCAGAATGGCGTCAGCGTCATAGCCGGAACGCGCCAGTGTGTCTTGGGTTCGTGCTACGTCGGTGGGGGAAAAGGCGGTTGAACCGCCGATATCACGCGCCTGTTGACGAATGGCGGCCAGTTTGGCGTCGTGTTTCTCCAGCCCTAAAATTGCCTGAGTGCCAGACATCTGGCTGTCGAACTGGATCCCTGGCGCAATCAGTTTTGCCGTGCCATACAGACCGGTGCTTGCCATACCAAAACTGGCGGCACTGGTATTGCGTACCGTTTCAGTCGCCGCTTTGCCTTGCTGGTAGCGCTGAGTGACACGGTTGAGCTGCTCCTGTTTCTGGCTCAGGCGTTGCAACACTTGCCGTTGGCGGGTCAGGACGGCTGTAGCTTCGGCGGCACTGTTGCGTAACCGGCGCTGCTCAGTGCTCAGATTTTTGCTGGCGATGCCGCTCGTCGCAAGGGCATCGCGTTGGCGCTGCACTGACAGGCGCAAACCGTGGTATTGAGTTTGCAGGTTAGTGGCTGCGCGTCTGGCACCCTCCATCAGCCGGACTTGTTGCGCGGTGGGTTTCTCGGTGTTTTTCAATGCAATGGCTAATGCCGCGGCATCGGCTTTGGCTTTTTTAATGCCTGTCCGGTGACCGCCAGTTGGGCGTTGGCCTTACGGAAACCCTCAATTTTCGCTGCCTGCGCATCAAGCGCTTTGATGCTGCTTTGGGTGTTGCGGATATCGCCAGTGAGGGACTGACTGGCGGATTGAATGGCTTTAAACGGTCGGCTGGCTTGGTCTACCACCTTGAGTAATACTTTTAGCTGCAAGTTTTTACTCATGGTTTACGGCTCCACTGCGTAGCAAGGCTTTATGACGCCAGCGCACCAGTTCGCTGAGGCTCATGGCCCAACACTCCGAGGGTGGCCAGTGAAAAATAGCGGCAATGTCCGCCATCAGGTCGTCAACTTCCAGAGTAGGTTCGAGCTTTACGCTTCCTGTTTCGGCGACAGAAAACTGATCACCTTACCGGCTAGCGCCACTAAATCCGGTAGCTCTAAGCGGGCGCATTCAGCGGAGGTGAGTGAGGGATAAGTGATGCGGGGCAACACTATCATCAGCGCATCGACATCGGAATTAGCCACATCGGCTAGCCGTACCCCGCGTAGAGTTCCGGCGTTGGGGCGGATAATTTCGATTTCAGTGATCAGGGTATCGCCGCGGTTGAGCGGGGTATCCAGCATGACGGTATTCTTGTTAGCGGTAGCATTTTTCATGTCTGTTCCTATTAAATTAGCGGCCAATGGCCTTGCGTTGGGCTTTCAGCAGGTCGACACCGTTAACCCGTTCAATCAGGTTAACCACGTCAATTTCGATCACTGCCTTGCCGTCAATGGTCAGTTTGTAATAGGTGCACTGGGTGAATATTTTACTTTCGGTGTCTTCTCCTTGTTTGGCCTCACCGCTATCAATTTCTTTATGACGGCCTCGTATTTCAACTTCTACCGCCATCACTTCAGCGGAACCATCACGCTGATAGGCTCCGGCAAAACGCAGTGGAACCGCGTCAACTTTGGCCGCGCCCCATTGCTGCAATACCAATTCATCGAGGCCGCCCATTGACCACTCCATCACCAATGCGTCATCGTCCAGACCCAAATCAATCGGTGCGACGCCATTCATCCCGCCGCCACGATAGTTCTCCAGCTTGCGCGTGAGTTTTGGCAGAGTGACGGAAGAGACTATCCCCATGTAATCGCGGCCATCGTTAAACAGATTCATCAATTTCAGTTTGCGTGGCAGAGCCATAGGTCAGGGTTCCTTAGCGGTTGATGGCGGTAGTAAAGTTCACCAGATACTTATCGGTGATGCGTTGGCGTAGGGTGAGGTCTTCCAGTGGCGGTACCGGTGTGTAGTCGTAATCAATAAACAGTTTGCCGGCTTTCAGGGTATCTTTATCGTTGGCGTTGTCGTCATACCAGCAACTGCCATCGATAATCAGCCCGGCAGATTTCATCTCGCGAAATTTGGCATTGATGCTACCGATCATGTCTCGGACTAACGTGGGGTGGATAGGGCGGTCAATCGCCCAGAGCTGAGCCTCGGCCATAGTGTCCGCCAGAATTTGTGCGGTACGGGTGTAGTTCTCAAAGGCAAACAGCGGATCATCGGAGCAGGTGCGCGAACCCCAAAACTTGAAGCCGTCTTTACGGATTAGCGTTGTCACGCAGGCTTTGTTTAGCAGGTCGGCGTCCGTACCGACGGTCTGTAGATCCCAATAGACGCTGGCCGAGATACCGGTCACGCCATTCACCCCGACGTTAGACAGGGTTTTATGCCAACCCTGTTGTTGGTCGATTTTGGCACGCAAGCCGAGGGCGCGAGCGGTGGCATAAGCTACGCTGCTGCGGTTGGTGGAGGTGTTCCAGCTCAGAAAATCCGGCCAGATCAGCATCAGCTCGCGCTGACTGAAATTTTCGCGGTATTTCAACGCTTCCTTGCTGGTTTTGCAGCCATAGGCGCTGATATAACCAAAAGCACGCAACTGCTGACAGATACCTGCCAGAGCGGTCGAAACATGCAGACTGTCCAGTCCTGGCACACCAAGAATACGCGGGCGCACACCGGTAACAGACTGTGCATCTAACAGCGCTTTCATACCGGTATAGCGGCCGTTTTGGTCAACCCCACCGATAATGTTGGTCGAGGTTCCAGCCTCGTTGCTGCCGCTAGCGATACGCACCACAATGGTGACCGGTCGCGCCTGTTCAGCGATTGCCAGCAGTGATGCCGCCAGAGTGCCTTTTGTGCCCGCCTTAGCGGCTGCGGCGACCAGATCAGTAATCAATACCGGCGTATTCAGCGGGAATGTAGCTGCATCGGCATCATCACCAGTGCAGACCATACCGACAACGGCGGTAGAAACCGTGGAAATAACGCGGGTGCCGTCGTTGATTTCAACAATGCGGACGCCGTGATGGTAATCGCCCATGAGGTCACTCTCCGTTGCTTGGGAGAGAGTAGGGTGGCAGGGATTAAGTGTTTAAGCAGCGGGATAGCGTTGTGCCAGAACTGGTACAACGCTAACTGTAAGTGATTAGGGTATTTTCGACCGGTTGTTTCTCGGAATAACCCTTACATATCAATGCATTGACAGCTCAACTCCTACAGCTTCAAGGCTATTGCGGATAGGTTCACCGTCAATCCATTCCTATGGTGACCTATCCGATGATTAATGGGGGATTAAAACAAATTAAGCCGTTTCGAGTGGCTTATCGCTATCTTGCAAATAGGTGCAGCGTAACGCATCAATTTGCTGCCACAAAATAAGAGAAAGAACCTCTTTAGCATCGGCACGATCAATTGTCACGATGGCGTAAATCAACGCACGACAATGGTCGATAAGTTCTTCTACTTCGCGGGGAGTGTCATCGTACATAGCGCACCTCCAGCAGCAGAGGGGCAGATGAAGAAAGAGGTGTGGGAGTAACAATAATATTGCAGGTAAATAATGATAGGTATTGAGTCGTCGAATCCATGATGACAACCTCTTTGGTAGGTGGACTAATCACCACCAAGAGACGCTAACCTCAGAGGGTGGTGAACTGGGCGGGGTTAGCGTAACCGGCTACCAAAGAACCCGGCGCATCTTGCGATGCCCCCACCCAGCTCACCGTTTCTTACATCTTACAGGTGTCACTGTGCCCGCACATAATAGCCGTGTCTACGGTCGTGCGCTTTGGTAAATTCCGGGACGCTAATCCCGACAGCGGATTTTGCCGCTGCGGCGTGACTATAGCCCAGCGACGTTCTGCCGTGCAATCAGCCAGCATCACTTTAGGACAAACATTTTTTCTGTAAAAATAGGGGGTTATCGCGGTAATGCTTTAAACGATAGAAGAGGTAACAAGTAGTAAGGAAGAAAAAGGGAAAGGAGTAATCAACAGCGCAAACAGTCGACGTTTAAGGCAACATCGCCTGTTAAAAATATGGATTTAGCTAGCAACTTAATGGCAAATTTGAGCCAGTTCTTCTTCGCTCAGACCTGTCATTTTCATTACTGTGGCACGGTCAAGACCATTGGCTAACATGGTACGGGCAACTTCCAACTTACCTTTCTTTAGCCCGTTAGCTTCGCCGATCTGTATTCCTTCAGTTAAACCTTCTTGAATACCTTCCACTCGGCCTGCTTTATGGGCTTTATATTCCAATTTCTGTGCAATCGTCATAAGTTCCTCCTCGTGCTGTGGCAGGTGGTGGGCCAGATCGCGGATAAACCTTTCCGGCTCAGCCGTATCACCATTTTGTAGTATGTAATGTATCACAGAGATTAGCTGATCTTTGCTAGTGTAACCGTTCGATAACAACCTGACCAGTTCATCTGATAATTCGGACAGGTCACGTTGACGAATGTGTTTCTGCAACAACTCCAGCAAGGCGACACGCTTATGTGTCATGATCTCGTCATCGGGTATAACGGTCACATCAATCAACGGAAAGTTGCCGCCATACAGTTCCCCCGCAAGCGTGGGTGCGCTGAATGCTTGTAACCAGCTCATGGGGTACGGGTACGGAGTGACCATCCCATGATAGAACAACATGGGAATGACCAGCGGCAGTTGGTCGTGTCCGGCATCAAGATGGCTCTGCATGGCGGCAATAGCATAACGCATCAAGCGAAAAGCCATATGTTTATCAGGGGAACTTTGATGTTCAATGAGAGCGTAAACATAACCGTCCCCCGCAGTCGTTTTGAGCGAGTAGAGCACGTCCGAGTAGCAAGCGCGCAGGTTGTTCTCAATGAAACTGCCAGACTCCAGCCGCAGTGTTTTCAGGTCACAGATTTTCCGCAGGGCGGGTGGCAAGTGAATATCCAGCAGATCATAAGCCGTTTCGGGTTTGGTGACGAAATTTTTAAAAAGTGCATCATGGGGTGTAGGGGTCGTTTTCATCGGGCGATAATAGTCATGGGTATCAGTGTGAGCAATCACTCCGCACCACTTTAGGACAAACATTTTTTCTATTTAAAATAATGAGTTATCGATATGAATAAGAGAGAAAAAACAATCACAGAGCGGAATAAATAGGGTGCGAAAAACTGGCAGAAATAAGGCAACGTCTAACACAACATCGCCCGTTAGAATGGGGTTAACGCGTTATTGCGTCAGGTCTTCATCACGTAGGCCAGTGACTTCCTTTACCAGAGTGCGATCAACACCTTCGGCCAGTAAAGACCGGGCGATTTTCAGTATCGTCTCCCGCTGACTTTCCTGATAGCTTTCAGTGTATCCTTTCAGATAGCCTTCTAGTTCAAGTGATTCTGCAATTGTCATCAGTGCTTCCTTGTACTACGCCGAGTTGCTATTAGTCTTTCTCAGTTGACGGTATTGATACTCACCATCTTGAGATTTTCATCTCTGTAGGGGGTGAACTGGATGGGGTTGACAGACCAGTCACCAAAAAACTGATGCACCTTACGATGCCCCCACCCAGCTCACCATTTCTTGCTTATTACCATATAACCGTATCTATATCATGCGCTTTGGTCTATGCCGGACTGCCAAATCCGGTAAAGGATTTTACCGCTGCGGTGTGACTATAACCCGATGAGATTCTGTCGAGCAATTAGGCAACGCCACTTTAGGACAAACATTTTTCCACGTTAAAATAACGAGTTACAGGTGTAATTAAAGGAGTTTCATAGCGTTTTCACTGAATACAATATTAGCCCCATGAGTCTCTATTGAGCACAGACTCAATCCCCAATTAGGACAAAAATTCCCCCATTAAAATCAACCCTTATTGCGGCAACTCCGGCCAGTCAATCTCTGGTGCAGCGCTGGTGTTGATGCGCATTAACGCGACGCGGTAATGTTTGAGTGCCGCCAATTGCTGAATATCAGTCTGTTGATTATCCATTGCGATGGCGTCGAGTAGGATGTTGATGTGCTCTGATACCTGATTTATCAGTGCGGTTTTCTGTTGGCTTGCGGCGGCAATATGGCTGGCTTTTAATGCCTGTTGATCGACTTCCCAGGCGGTTCCTGTCCATGTGTCAAACTCATGCATTGGCTGAATCAGTGTTTTATTTTTGGGGATTGGCCCCAGTGCAAAAATGATAGATTCATGTTTGGTTTCAATGTCATACGCCGTTTGATGGCGATGGTCTGCCACTGTCACCCACTGGTTAGCAGTTAAATCCCTGACCAATGCCATGCCGGTTTTAGGTTGAATGATGGGCGCATCAGCCACCGAGTGAGCCGGTAAGCCGACGCCGAGCGGCAAGTACTCCATGCCCGCACTGGCATATTCCAGACTCTCTGCATCATAGTGGTAAAGCGTTATCCATCCCGCCTGACTGGCGAGTTGATGGTCATCCAAGATGGCCGGTTGAACGGTAAAGTCATATTTCATTAGATAGCCCTCAAAATATAGCAAAATGAGATGTTGCGTGGTCGGGTTTCGGTGGCGGTGCGCACCACGCGGGAGGCGTCAAAATCAAAGCTGCCGCAATGGGTGATGTCGGTGTGGTGCGGGGTGTTGTCGTTGCCAATGGCGGGGCTTTTGCCGAACGCGCCGCTGAAGTTGCTTTCGGGTGCGCTGCCCATGCTCTCTGATACCCCATTGATGCCGCCGGTGATATTTTGCAGCGCGTCGGTTTGTGCGCTTAACAGGGTGCGATTTGTATCAATGCCGCGCCCGTCATCAAATCCACGAATAAACTCACCGCGCAAATCGGGTAATTTATGGTCTGGATATAAGGTTGCCAGCGCGGGGTAGTGGTGGGCATAGAATGATGCGCCGTTACATTTTAAATATCCTGCCGGTGGCGTGGTGCCGGGGTAGGGTAGAGGGATGCCGATGGGGGTCAATGCCTGGCTGCGACTGGTGACAATATCTATCCATTCCCGCCATTGACCATAAGAGCGCAGGCGATAACTGACTCTTGCCGCTGTGCTGGTATTATTGGTGGAGAAAATGAATTGGTGGGCGGTTAATGAGTCATTCTGAATATGCTGAATGGTCGCATCACCAAAGTCCTCGGGTTTATCGGCAGCGTATTGATTGACACAGTACATGCCGGTTTTTGTCAGCGCATTGATCCCCGCTGAGGCAATAATGCAGGGGCCGCCCCAGCCAAAGGCCCCGACTTCCATGAGTTCATCTTGAGCATTACCCACATTTCTGGTTGCCGCAGAGCCTAATTGCAAGTTAGCCCGCGCCGCTTTGGTATCGCTAAGATCAAATAAATTGTGGCTGGCGAGGAGATATTGCGGGTGCGGATTGAGGGTGCGGATATGGTTGCTGATTGAGGTGACGGTGGTGTGGCTCACCTGATCGGCATACTTGCGCGTTGCCAGCACCACCGCAGGGTCGGTTTTCAGTGTGACAGCGGCAGTGTTGCTGACGGCCAAAATGACTCGAATAGTCTGGATGCGGCCACTGCCTTCCTGCATTTGTGGCTTATAGCTTTCCGGGCAATTAGCGATAGCAATTAACTCTCCGGCTTTATCCAGCAAGCCAATTTCCCGTATCCACCACCCGCCCTCAGTCTCAGAGATAATCTGCTCTGCAATAATCTGACGGGGATTGCTCGGGTCAATAGTCAGGGCATTAAGGGCGGCGCGGCGCTGCTCATTCACCAGCTTGGATTGTGCCGGGCTAGGGGTTGGCAGGGTTCCGCCGCCATCCCCGACAACCATGTGGGTTATCTCTAAGCGGGTGCCGAGCGCAGTGGCGTTCGCCAGTTTGGCTGCGCCGATATGGGTCAGTAAGGCAAAGTATTTAGGGGTCATATTGAGTCCATTCGATAGGGGTACACGGTCAGCTCATCACCGCTGTAACTACCGGCGGCGATAGTCAGCGGGCCGCTGCTATCAAGATTGATAGACAGGCCGACTAAATGACGGCTGCATGGCTTGGCGTCGTCTATCAGCCGCTCCAGCTCTTGATACATCTCTTCGGTAATACCGGTTTCCAATACGCCCACATCGAGGCGAAAGGTGCCGGGTGTCTCGTTGGTCTTCCACCACTCAATCACCTTGATGAGATAGCCCAGCGGTTCAACCACCCGTCGGATTGCGCCAATGGTACCTTTGTGTTTGTGCACGTACTGCGAGGACTTCACCACCGCGCGCTTGGTGGCTTCCGGCCATTTCTCATCCCAGCGGTCAACTGACCACGCCCACGCCAGATAAGGCAGCAGGGATAATGGGCAAGTGTCAGCGTTCCAGAGCTGGCGAATCGGAACCGGGGTGTTTTCCAGCTCGGCGCAGGCGCGCGCGGCGGTCACTTCCAGCACAGAAGAACCAACAGGCAATAAACGGTCAGTCATCAGTCCCCCCGACAGTGATGCTGCTGTCGGTGCACCAAGCCGCCTGGGTTTTATTCAGCACCACATCAGCCAGGGGGGTATTAATCACCACCCGCTGTACACCCTCAACATGCAGCGCGGCATAGAGTGCAGACAGGCGAATGTCGCGACCAAGGCGGCGCTGTGCGGTGACAAAGGCGGTCAGTTTCTTCTCAGCCGCAATGCGCACAGGCTCCGCTTCCGGCCCCGGATGCAGGTAGAGCACCGCGTCAATCTCATAATCTTCAATGCGGGCCGATTGCACCGTCACCCTGTCAGCTACTGCCCGCGTGTTCTCATCATTCAGCGCGGCCTCAACCACAGACAGCAGTTCGGCTGAGGCTTCGCCGTTGCCCTCGCGAGATAACACCGTGACCGTGACACAAGCGGGTGTCGGACTGATTGCCGAGGAGTCGGCCACACGGCCGTCAGCACTTTTGGCATGATATTCATACGCACCGGTTGGCCCGGCGACACTCAAGCCCTCAAAGGCTTGTGGGATACGCACCCGGAAATCACTGTCAGACTCCATCACCGCGTCTATCGGTGGAATGGCCGTGGGGTCTGCTGGAATAATCACCAGCCGCTCAACGTTGTTATTTGCGCCGAGCTGGTCTAAATCACTGCCGACGGCATAGGCCACCATCACCGCACGGGCCGCATCGTTAACGCGCTGGCGTAATATCACTTCGCGGTAGGCGTTTTCCTGTAGCAATTTGACCAGCGGCTCAGATTCCAGCGACAACGTGCGGGCCACGGCGGCGCGCTGTTCTTCCGGGTAAAGAGATATCAGCGTGGCTTTACGCTCGGCCAGCAGGGTTTCATAGTCCAGTTCTTCCACCACAAACGGCGACGGTAACAGGCTCAGGTCAATGGTTGCCATAGGTTCAGCTCACAGGGATGGTTAATGAAAGCGGGGCCGCGCTGTCTGTGCGGGTGCCGGTGATATCAACCACCATTTTTCCGTCAAGGGTGGTTTCAAAGGTGATACCAGTCAGTTTGACCCTCGGCTCCCAGCGCAGAATGGCGCTGTAGCTGGCGGTCATAATTTGCAGGCGCAGGGCCGGATTTTGCGGCTGGTCAATCAGCTCTGATAACAGCGAACCATAAGTGCGGCGCATCACCCGCGAACCGACCGGTGTAATCAGAATGTCAGCGATAGACTGGCTGATGTGGTCAGCGTCGGTAATGGCCCGCCCGGTATTGCGGCTCATGCCGAGATATTGGGTTGTGGTCATGCTGCCCCTCAAAATTCGCGCGAGTATTTCAAGTCAGTTTGCTGCTAATGGGCGCGGATAACATCTCAGGAGGGATGTGTGGGGAATGGGACAATAGGAATATTGGTTTTTAGTGACAGAGGTTAAACCAAAGCCACTCCTAATAAAGCCTGAACGGAATTAAAGTGATTTCTATGGTTCTTAGGGGGAGTATTATGGTTTCACCAATATAAAGAGGCTAAAAAATGTCTGAGAATGACCTCGATATCATCCCATTCTCTGAAGCTAAGGCGCTGCTTTTAGCCGATGAAAACACTCTCACCGCTTATAACGAGATTCAGGATCGCAAGGCACTGATGACAGAGTTAAAGGATGCGAATAAGGCTATTAAACAATTCGGGCAGTCCGACTCGCATTTCCCACGTTAAAATAACGAGTTACAGGTGTAGTTAAAGGAGTTTTATCGCGCTTCCGCTAAGGACAATATTAGCGGAAGCGGTGAGGTTTATTGCTCGGCCAACTCGTTGTTAGTGAGTTTGGCGTTTGCTGATGCTTGCAATTGAGTGAGGGCAGGTACCAGGATACTGATTGATGCCAGACAATGGCCTAACTGGCACAAACTTTCTACTGAGAAATCCAACACATCGTTATCGGCAAAGGTCACAAAAGTATCCCCGATAAAATTCAACCCATGCAGCAATCCGGCGTAACATTCCTCGCTACTGTTTGCCAGTTCCAGTGTGTCATCAGCACTCAAATGTGATATATCCAGCTTGCCGATCACCTCAGTCAGTGTGGGATAAAGTCTATTGGTATCAGGCAACATGGCGCTTCTCCTGTGGTTTGCAAGAAACAAACACCAGTGAGAAACCGGCCAGCAGATTGCGGGCTTCACATTCAGTGGGAGCCAAAACGGAGATCAGGTGTAACGGAGAGATTTCAGCCAGTAATGTGTTCGAGCGGGCGTTAAGGAAGGTGTAGAGCTTTGAATATGCACGTATGTTACTATTAGCGTCAGCCATAGCATTACCTCTTTTAATGTTGTGGTTAGATGCCTCGTTGTGTTCCAAGCACATCGGGGCATTGTCATTTATGGCATGTGATAGTAATGTGTCACTACACAACACTACATTAACTCAAGTGTAATTTAGGTGTCAACACACATGAATGAAAGAAGAGGAAATCCACCATTCCAGTTTCGTCTCGATCCAGAGCTGCGTAGTGAAATGGAAGAGGCCCAAAAGTTAGATGGTGATGAATCGCTGGCTGCCTGGATTAAGAGAATAATCAGGAAAGAGCTTCAGTCACGAAATGTTGAGCCGAGAAAGTAACCATGAGGCATATTTGATTTTGTAGCTCAAGTGAGCCACAATGAACTTTCCAACTAAAAGGGGGTTTTACTATGGCTGCAAATGCTTTTGTTCGTGCTCGTATAGACGAAACCCTAAAGAATGAAGCCGCTGCTGTACTTGCTGACATGGGTTTAACCGTATCCGATCTGGTGCGGATAACCTTAACCAAGGTTGCCCGAGAAAAAGCGCTTCCGTTCGATTTGCGTATTCCTAACGAACTTACAGCTAATACCATTGCCAACAGCGATAAAGGTGTCGATGTCCATAAAGCAAAGGATGCTGATGATCTTTTTGATAAATTAGGTATCTGATAGACCATGACTAAACAAAGGGAAATTGAATATTCAGGTCAGTTCCAGAAAGATGTGAAAAAAGCTCAGAAGCGCCATAAAGATATGAATAAACTTAAAGTCATTATGACGCTTCTGATTAACGATAAATTGCCCTTGCCTGTTGTATATAAGGATCATCAATTACAAGGTAATTATAAAGGCTACAGGGACGCACATATAGAGCCAGACTGGCTTATCATCTACAAAATTACTGATGATTTGCTTCGCTTCGAAAGGACAGGAAGCCATTCTGATCTATTTTAGGTATCACTCAGCCTCATTTTAAGACAAACATAAAATAAGCTGTCATTGCGGCAACTCCGGCCAGTCAATATCTGGCGCAGCACGGGTGTTTATGTGCATTAGCACGACACGGTACTGTTTGGTAACAGGTGTATCAATGACAAATTTGAGCCAGTTCGTCTTCGCTCAGGCCGGTCATTTTCATTACCGTGGCGTAGTCAAGGCCATTGGCTAGCATAGTACGGGCAACTTCCAACTTGCCTTCTACCCGGCCTTCTACCCGACCTTTCACAATGCCTCTGGCTTCGCCTTTTTGTTCCAGTTTTTGTGCAATCGTCATCAGTGACTCATCGTGAGGAGTAGCGGTTGTTTTCATCGCCGGAGAATAACATGGTCTTCATAGTGAATTGAATAGTAAGGATTATTTTCAGATTTTTGTTACAGGGTTCTTAGTGGGGGAAAAATCCATTTGCTGAATTATCATTTTATCCCCTAGGTATTATCCCCACCGCGCTTCACACCTCCGTGGTTATGTTTATCAACCACCACGCCATTGGATGAGAACTTGCCGCCGGAATGGTTAATGTTGCCGCTCATCTTGCTGCCTTTCTTAACGTTCAACGTGCTGGTAGTCAGGTTGTGGGTGCATTCCACTTCGGGTGTATCTAGCAGGATTTTTACCGAGGCAGCACAGGTGATAGTGGGGGCAGTGGCATTTATCGATTCACTGGCATTGATAACCGCCGTTTTGATGCCATCAGCCTGCAACTCGCCGCTGTCAGGTTCATAGTGCAACGTGGCACCGTCAGGAAAGGCGATATACAGGCCATCCGCCGAGGCCGACGGCGGCGGGAAGTGATCAGAGAAAATTCCCGGCAGCACAAAGGCGGTATCCAGCTCGCCGCCGAGAGACAATATCAATACTTGCTCACCCTTTGACGGTGCCCACCATGATCGCGATTGACCGGCGCGCAGCGTCAGCCAGTTTAACCAACCGGTGCTATTGTCCCCCGTCGCCACACGGCACAGGGTTTGGTCGAGATCGACCTCGGCCACCGTACCAATGCGGATCAGGTTGCGCAGCAGGCGCAGGATTTCAGTGATTTGGGTTTGAGTGTTCATGCCCCAAATAGTGTCATTGGGTTATGCATCTTACAAATCATAGAAATTGTTTGATAAATAGCACAACAAGTGCTTAATTACTTCTTGATAAGAAAGAAAAATCTCTTTTGAACCTACTTTGTGATTCATAAGCAATGAAGAGATTTTATAAAGCAAAATCATTTTATCTGGGATCGAATAATGAAAAAAAAAGTAAAAGGGGCATGGATAATCCATCATGCAAAAAAAGTCCAAACAACAACAAGTCAAGATTTTGATTCAATAAGTTTTGCTGGTAAATGCGGCTCATTACTATCAGCCATTTCAGCTGACACTCAAGAGCAACTTAATACTAGAAGGCTTGAAGCTCTGGCTAAGGCTAATTACATTAGCCCAAAAACCGAACTACCTTCCATATTGGATGAGCTTGAGAGGCAACGGTTAATATTAAAAGGGGCTGGAGGCATTGAAGTTTTAGGTATAACAGGTCAGGGGGTATTAGAGCATACGTCTACTATATTTAATGAATCAAACCATGAAGTATATGAAGATGCTGTAATTGGTATATCAGAAATTGCTTCTGAGATGCCAATTACAGATATCAAAGCGATTGAATACATATCTGATAAATATAAACTACCTACCATTGAAGTTAAAAATACTTTATTAATGGGAGGCGGACTCCACTTCTTTGACTCTGAGCCAATATCAAAAGATGAAAAACTGTTATTTAATGGGAACTTATTCAGGAAAAATGACGCAAAGAAAATTAATGCAGTTTTAAGTTCTTTAAGCTCAGAAGAAAGTAGGTTATTAATTGAATTAAATGAAAAGTTGGAATCAAGTGGATGTATACCACTATTAGCTGCAACACAGATATTGACTGAAAATCTTTTTTCTAGATTACACTCGATAGGTATGTTTGATGTTAGTGTTGTCGGTAACTTATCGGGGAAAAATTACTTTGTAACTAGGCCCGCAGCATTTTCAAAATTTACGGACACAATAGCTGATGACGCTTTAGATTTAGCGAAGGCATTAGTGGCCTCATTGACTTATGGCATGACTGTCAGCTCATATTATCGAGGGCGAATACAAATGATATCATCGCTTATGGGGAAATTAATTAATGGTGGAGAGGTTGGGCCAGCAACTGCAATTGGTAACGATTACCAGGCATTGGAATTTAAAGGTGTGGTAAGAATCACTCCAGCGAAAGGCGGAATGTTTACAATGAGATTATTGAAGCCGGAAGTAGGAAGGTTAGCTTTGTCGGTCATTCAAAATGGCGATATAACGGCAGAAGCAATAGTTAATTTGCCGAGTGCTAAAGTTACTGAGTTTATTAACCCTGAGATTACTAGAGAGTATACAAGAAAAAATTGCACGGAAGCAGTTAGAATACAAGCTAAAAATCTCTTAGAGGATATCAGACTAGGGGAGCTAGGTAAATGAGTGAGAAATTACCAAAAGGGTATGCTACCGAAGAGATGTTAAGAAATTATTTTATCGGAATGGGGTATTATGTAGTAAGAGGATGTAAATTTAAGTATAACAAATTTGATGTTACAGATGTCGATTTGCTTTTGTATGGTAAGACCTCCCCATTAAGTCGTGAACGAATTAATGTTGACATAAAAAATAAACGCACACCTCAAGCTATTGAAAGAATATTTTGGGCTAAAGGGCTGCAATCTATTTTGGATTTAGATGGGTGTATAGTTGTAACAAGCGAAAATAGACCTGATGTAAGAGAGTTTGGGCTAAAACATCACGTTCCAATTCTAGACGGGAAATTTTTGGCTCGTTTATCTAAAAGTGAAAAGTCCCAATTAAAAAGAATTACTGAAGAGGATTTTTTAAACAAACTAAATGAATCATCAAATGGGAAAATTGGTGGTGACTGGAAAGGTCGCTTAGAAAAAAGCAAATCTCGCTTATTAGAGCCACTTAGTTTTGATGGATGCAATGCACTATTAAATGAAATAAATTTTTTCTTCGAATGTGCTTCAACACTATCTAGACATTCTCCCGAACTACCGACGATTTGGCGAGTTATTTATATTCTACAGTCTTATTTTTTAATATCTTTAGACTTTATATTACGTGAGCACCTTACTGCTGAGCAAGAACAAAGAAGGCAGCTTTTGGACGTTGGGTTCAGATATGGTAACTCCGGTAAATTCTTTACTGAAAGAGTTGGTAAAATGGCCTCGGCTCTCGCTGGAAGCATTATTCCCCAAGCAGGAATAGCAAATACAATAGAAGATGAACTAAAGGCTCAGTCTGAATCTATAAAATCTGAGATTCTAGCTGATTACTTCTGTAAGTCTCAGGTGAGTAATTTCATTTTTGATTGCGCAAAAGAGTTTGACTCATTCGCTTATGGTATCAATCCAGTACCCCCATCCGCCTTGTCATCACATTCACAAGCAATATTAGGTGTTACATGTGATTTCTTTAGTTTAGATAGAAAGAATATCTTCATTTAAGGCAAAGGGATGCTATTCATTTTCAATAGTATCCCTTTTAATATCAGCTAGTTGCTGAGTTTATAGAATCTACAAATATATTTCTAACAATAGCAATATCTTGCTGACTAAACCCCAGCAACGGCCTTTCATCATACTGCACATCTTTGCTATGCACGTTCGGACGGTCACGCAGGCCAAAGTGATGCACCCGCGCCATGCGTTCTACGCGCCCGGCAAACTCGACCACCGCCTCATCAGGGCTGCTGTTAGTTTTCATATAGCGCGCGGTGCGCAACTTGGCGAACATTTCCCGCTTAATCCGGCCCTTGGGTTTACGCAGCGGTTGAGATTTACGTGCTGCATACGGGGTGCCGTCGGGCGCTTGCTGGCGTTTAATACGTTGCTGTTGACTGGCGCGCAGGCGTTTAGCGATAGTGACCGCCAGTGTCTTGCGCGCTTTTGGGGTTAGGCTGGCAATCAGTGCGGCCAGGGCATCATCAAAGGGTTTCAGCGCATTCATTTGACCGTTTCACCGTTAAAGTAGATGGCTGTTGGCCGTGTTGGCGTACCCGGCCAAGCCGGTTCCGGCTCATGGTTAACGTGTAGTGCGCCGTCCAACTCTTTCACTATCACCCGCTCAGTCAGTTGCAAGTCGATACGGATATCACTCAGCACATCGCTCATCACATCAACCTTATGAATAAAGCCGGTGCGGCGCTTTTCTTCTGTTGCCATGATGTCCGGTTGATGTTCCCGCAGCCATGCCAGTATCGGCACAAAGAGATAATCAACATCATCGGGGAAATCCTCAATAAACAGCGTCAGCGTATATTGATTTTCAAAAGACAGCGACGGGGCCAGTGTTGAGACAATGCGGCCACCATCAACAAACATTTTCAGCCGTTCTGGGTTAGTCTGAAACAGTTGCAGACTGTCGGTTAAGGCTTGGCGTAGCAGTTTGGGTTTTAACATTATGTTGTTCCTGGCACCGTTTGATGGCTTCTACTTGCAGCCCGCAGGCTACCAGTGCGGTTTCTAACTGGCGGATATCGGCACTTAAATCACCGTTAACCGTTGCGTGACTGGCGGGCAGTGGGCAACTGTTCACTGGCGGACAGCCAACGTAAATAATCGTTGGGATTGGCGAATGCGGGGCGCTGGTGCAGCCGGATAACGTCAGAAGGCAAAGCAGTAACAGACCAATTGCGCAACGCTTTATTTTCATTGAGTAACCTTTGAATTTTCTGTTCACGGGATTGCGATAAGTGGTTGGCATCGCTCAGTGATTGCCTTAATATTCTTTCGCTTTTTGCCTGACGTTGAGCCTGTTCTTGCAACTGGATGAGGGTGTTATCGCGGTTCTCAATTTCTGCGGATAGCGCGCCAATTATGTTGCTGGCGTTTGCGATAGCGAGGCTCTGGTGGTGCGTATACCACCCTAACGCCATCACCATTCCCGCCATTAGCATCAGCACGATAGGCATCTCAGATCCCATTCAGGCAGCGCTTTTGCTCAGCAATGCGGCGACGCTCCAGCCCTTGGTTTTTCACGCCGTTGACATACACCCAGCGCGGCAACTGATTACAGGCGCTGCGCCAGTCGCCCTTATTGACAAAAAAGGCCAGTGTCGAGCGGCAAGCTGCGCCGGTGCCAACGTTAAAAGTAAATGACACTACCGCGTCATAGACCGGTTGCGGCATGGCAACTGGCATACAGACGGCTATTGCCCATTCGACCCGCTGCACGTCAGCCACCAGATTGAGCGCCACCTGTTGCTCACTGATAACGGTGTTGGGCTTGACCCCGGCAGTGTGACCGATGCCATTAGTCCACACATTGGCGCTGCACAAATAGGCGCTGAGCTGGCAGCCCTCATGATCGGCAATCAGTCTTAATCCAGCAGTGGAGGTTGTTAGTGTTGGGTAGTGGGGCAATGTGACCGCCAACGCCAGAATGGCAGCCACTAAACAGCGCTTAACGGCGGAATTCATCAATCGCGCTCTCCTTGTCATGCCGCTTTTTCAGCAACAAATAGCATTTGCGGCGGTAATACCAGTTCACGCTACAGGTGACAGTCGCGGCGATAGTCGCCACATAGAACGCTATTTCTTCAGCGGTGAGGGCGGCAATAAAAATTAATATCACCGTCAGGCTGTGGGCGAGTCGAGTGGTTATCTCTTCCATTTTTAATCCCATAATTGAAGGGTTTCTCGTTGGGCGGCTGGCGCGATATCGGGTAAATCCACCGGATAGCCGTGGGGCAGAATGGCCCCTAACTCGGCCAGCCCCGGATTTGTGCTATAGACTTGCTCAACCACTTGTTGCGTGCGGCGGTAATAGCGCCAGCACAGCGCATCGAGGGTGTCGCCTTGCATCGCATAAACCCGCATCAGATGAGATCAATAATGTTGTGCGGCTGACCGGTAATATTGCGAATGCTGTGACGAGCATCGCGCCACCATTCACCCACGCTATTTTCGATAGCTTCAGCGCGCTTATCACCACGGGCACTGGCGTCATAACCGCGATAACGTTCGGCCAGCAAGGCGGCGGTGACGGCACCCACCGCTCGCAGATATTCAGCCAACTGCATGTTTTCGCCGTCCATCTGCTCCGCTTGCACCTCAGCCAGCGCCTTAAATCCGGCCGCCATCTGTTGGCTGCGGTAGTCGAATAACTCGGCATTGACCTCAGCCATCGCCCCCTTAATGGTAAAGCGTAACCTTTCGGCGGTGACGGTTCCCTCAAGGCGCAACAGCTCGCGCAGTTTTATCGGGTCAACCGCAGGCCAAAAAAAGGTATTTTCAATCACCGGCTCGGCCATTTTATCGGGCCGTGGCGCGGGAATAACAATAGTGGTCATGGCAACCTCAATAGCAGAATGAGAGGGCGGTGGACGATGGCGTTGATTCGGTAAAATCGGTCGCGGCCATCGTGCCGCCCGGCTCGGGGGAGCGTGCGGTTTAGCGGCTGGCGGCGTTTTTTAACTTCACTGCCAGCCGTTCAATGTCCTTTTTGACGCCACAGCCGGTGTTTAACTGAAGTGCGCGATTGAGGTGACTCAACGCCAGTTCGCCCTGACCACTGTCTCGCAGTGCGTAGCCGGTCATTTTATGTAGCTTGGCGCGCACCTGATCGGGCATATCCTCGCCCTCCATCAACTCGAGGGTTTGCAATAAGGGGGCGCTATCGACCGGTTGACTGGCGGTATAGCTGCGACTGGCAGACTCGGCCACTTCCTCGGCAATCAGGTAGGCGGTGGAGCGGGTGAAACGGTCGGGCGGCACCAATTGGTAACGCAGGGCATAACGGGCGATATCCAGCGCACCGGGAATATCCCCTGCATCCAGCCGCCAAATCATGATGGTCATTAAAATGGCGTCCTGCGCGCCTTTCCCCTCATTGAGTACGCCCGATACCCACGGCAGGTAGTCTGGCAATAATTGGCGTTTCAGCTCGGCCTTGCGTTGTTGTGAGCGGAGCTGTTTCAGCTTGCGCTTATCTTCGTTGAGTTTAAGTAGCATCAGCTCATAGCCAGTGGCATGGCGCAGCGGATCATCCCGCAATTGTGAGGCGAGCATGGCGGACTGTTGGATAAAGTGGCGGCGGGCTGGGCTGGACATGATCTATTGATCCCCCTCGGCAACCATCGGCGCAGCGGCACTGTTCACCGCAGTGAGTAGCGCATCAGCCAGGTGAGCAATATCGGTTCTCTCTTTGGGCGCGGGTAAAATCTCGATATTCTCCACCAGACAGCCGCAGGCGTAATCTTCCACTACATAATCCTGTTTAATCGATTCATAGTTTTCGATGCGATCCCGTTTGGGATTCTCATTAATATGGCGGCGGTGTGAATCCTCCATCCAGTAGATAGAGAGGTTATCGAGGCGGGTGATCAGCAAGGCATTCGGTGGGAAGAATGGCACCCGAATTGCCGGTAAATTGCCGATACGTTTTTGGCTGATAATCAGATCACCGGCGAGGGTTTCGCTGTTTTCCTGCTCTTTATTGACGATAGGAAAATACTTATCCTGCATTAATTGGCGGCCGGTAATCACCACCAGATGAGGGTCTTCCTGATGCCAGTCGGCGATCATATTGTTGGTGGCGTCCATCACCAGCGCGTCCAGATTGAGATAGTCGCCGTTGCGGCCAATGCGGATGGTTTTCGACAGTTCGTTGCCGTCTTCGTCGATGATTTTACTCATCACGCGGGTTGGCGCATTGGTGCGGTATTTCTGCAACCAACCTACCGCGATATCTTGTAATAGCGGGTGTTGTTTACGGTTAGAGGTTTTAGCGCGGCTGATACCATTGAACGCGGCCAGAATGCGATCCAATGCCTGCCGCCGGATAATGGCATCACGCAGGCGGGTCTGGAAATCCTGATAACGCGCCCACAGGTCGAGGGTGTTGTAGCGAATGTGGAAATCGTAGTTCACCTGTTCACAGAAATACTTCTCGCTGTCCAGCGCCAGAAAGTCTTCGGTTTCGCGTTCGTCACCGCCGTCGGTGTCGGTATTGCTGGCAATCGAGCCGGTTACCCCAAGGCCGACTTTTTCGGCAGTCAGTTCGGCAACTGGCACAATATTAATGCTGCTGAGAAACTCAGAAGATTGCTGCACGCGGGTCATGATGGTCTGAGTTACTGAGGGTTCGACACTGAATTTTTTATTCAAATCGCCGATGGCGATCCCGTTTAGCTCAGCCTGTCGGGTCAGATAGGTATTAAATTTAAAACGAGTTACTGGGCGCATAATTATCCTGTGAAATAAGTGGCTTAGCTTAGCAGTCGGTTAGTCGCTCAACTTGCGCATCACCGCCGGTGGCGATAGGGCGGGAGTTGTGGTTGAGGTTTTCGCTATGGGTGAACTGGGTTTTCAGCGCGATAACCCCTTGCTGGTGCTGTTCGATATTCTGTTTCAGCAGATCAATCTGTGTGGTTAGCGCACTGAAACGGGTCTCAATAGCTTCCCCTTGTTGCTGCACATGCTCCGCCACGGCGTTGACGGCTTCATGCACATCAGTAAATCGGGCGTTATCTGACGTTTGTTTGCGGCTAAAGACCGACATCACTCGATTCAGCAGGGTTGCGCCTGACTCGGCCACATCTTCAAATTCCAATTGCACTTCAACTGCCGCCGAAAAAAGATTGTCTGGATGAGATTTACGACCAGCCAGTGGGTTGTGTTGGGCTTTGGCGCTGAATGCCAGCATTTCGGTGCCGAGGCTGGCGGGGTCATCAGTGACCGCCAGCCCGACCAGATAAGCTTTACCGCTGTTGGCAAAGTTCGGGCGGATCTCCATCGAGGTATAGATTTTCTGTTGGGCTTTAGTCATCAGCACTAACTCATCGGTGGGGCTGATTTGGGCGAACAACGCCCGCTTACCCTTCAGTGCTGAATCATCGTCAATGGTGTCGGCTCTCAGACCGATGACATCGCCATAGCGGCGAAAGGTGCTGTCCGGTGAGTAACTTTTCAGGTGTTCCAGATTGATGCGGCAACCGTAGACGCGCGGGTCAAATGACTCGGCCATCTGGTTGATATCACCGGCGTCAATTAAACGCCCGTCGCAGGTGTCGCCTTCAACGCCGATGCGGAAGTATTTAGAGACTTTCTTAGCCATGTTCGTCGCCATATTGTTGTCCAGTCATGAGCGGCTAATCAGTTTCTAAACATCGCAGCCTTGCCACAACAACAGCAGGTTGTCGCAGCGGTGATACAACAGAGACAGCAAGAATGAGTGCCGGGTGGTGGCGTAGCCTTTAGCGCATGAATATCACTCCGGGCACCCTCATTAGCGACCCACGGCGACAGGCAGCTTTGCTTTATTGGCAGGGCTTTTCTGTGCGCCAGATTGCCGAGCAGTTAAGCCTGAAAGCGCCAACGGTGCAGAGTTGGAAACAGCGCGATAAGTGGGAGGCTATTGCGCCGATTTCTCGCGTGGAAAGCTGTAATGGTCTAATCATTCCGGACATTTTGTTAGAGATATAATGAGCAACACTAACGAGGTGAGAATGCGAAAAAAATCATTTACTCATGAGTTTAAACAAGAGTGCGTCAACCTGGTTCTTCAACATAAGTACCCGGTGACTCAGGCTGCTGAAACAATGAATATTGGCCTTTCAACCTTACAACGCTGGCTACGGCAGTATCGCGGAGAGAGCCGCGGAAATACACCGATAGCCAGTGCTATAACACCGGAACAACGCCGAATACAAGAACTTGAAAAGCAGGTGCGGCAGTTACAGAGCGACAATGACCTGTTAAAAAAGGCTTCGGCCTTCTTCGCCATGGAAATGAACAACGACAAAAAGTCGCGGTAAAACTGAAGAAGGCTGGTGCAAATATCCAACAGGTATGCCGCTGCTTGTCGCTCACGCGCAGCGTGTTTTATGCCCGTAGTCGTCGGCTAATGATCAAGCCCGATGTTCTGATGTTGCACGCGGCGGCTAAGCATGTTCACGCTGAAATGGATGCCACATATGGCAGCCGGCGCATGTGCATCGAGTTACGGGAGCAAGGTTTTAACGTGGGCAGATACCGCGTTCGGCAGATAATGAAAAACTTATTACTGGTAGCTAAACGACCTGGGCGTCATCGCTATCCAGGCGGTGGAAAACCCGCTGTCGTGGCCGCTAATCTGTTGAACCGGCAGTTTAATCCAGAGACATTGAATACCTGGTGGTCAGGTGATATTACCTATCTGCGTACCGCTCAGGGCTGGTTATATCTGGCTATCGTGATGGACTTATGTTCAAGAAAAATAGTGAGTTGGGCCTTCTCAGACAAACCGGACAGCGACTTGACTGTCCGGGCCTTAAGGCTGGCCGTAAATAAACGCCGACCCACAGGGTCAGTGGTGTTCCATAGCGATCAAGGGGCGCAATATACCAGCGCGCAGTTCCAGTCCTGCCAGCAAGAACTGGATGTTACAGGTAGTATGAGTCGAAAAGGTAACTGCCTGGATAATGCTGTTACGGAAAGGTTTTTCCGCAGCCTGAAAGCAGAGAGGGTTAACTATCGTCGTTATGAAACCCGAAGTCAGGGTATCGCTGATGTTATCGATTATATCGACAGCTTTTATAATCTGAAAAGGCGGCATTATCGGCTGGGAAATATATCGCCGGATGAATATGAACGCCGATTACAACAATGTGCCTAAATCCGTGTCCGGTTTTAGTTGACCGTTACAAGCAGCCTCGAAGCGCGGCTGATCCAACTGATTCTGAAAGCGGTTAAAGAGGGGCGAGATTTCAAGGAGATCGACCTGTTAGGCCGCCAAATTGAACGGTTGGCGCGGGTCAATCGCTACAGTCTGAGTGGTAACGAAGCCGATTTAAATCCCAACGTAGCGAACCGCAATAAGGGAGAGAGGAAACCACCGGATAAGAATCTGTTTAGCGAGTCGGCGATTGAAAAACTGGAATCCATTTTTCACGAAAATATCTTTGATTATCAGCGCGGCTGGTATCAGGCGGGATTAGCTCACCGTATCCGCAATATCCTGAAATCGCGTCAGATTGGCGCGACCTTCTTCTTTGCCCGTGAAGCGCTATTGGATGCACTGTTGACTGGCCGCAACCAGATCTTCTTATCGGCCAGTAAGGCACAGGCGCATGTGTTTAAAAGCTACATTATCGATTTTGCCCGACTGGTTGACGTTGACCTGAAAGGCGACCCGATGGTATTAGCGAACGGTGCGCGGCTGTTCTTCCTCGGTACTAACGTGCGCACAGCGCAGAGCTACACCGGCAATCTCTATCTGGATGAATATTTCTGGATACCCAAGTTTCAGGAGCTGCGCAAAGTGGCGTCTGGTATGTCATTGCACAAAAAATGGCGTACCACCTATTTCTCCACGCCGTCGAGTTTAGCCCACAGCGCTTATTCGTTCTGGTCTGGTGAACTGTTTAATAAAGGTCGCCGTAATAAGTCTAATCATATCCAGTTGGATTTAAGCCATAGCCATTTGGCCGCTGGCGCACGGTGTGCAGATGGTCAGTGGCGGCAGATTGTTACGGTTGAAGATGCGCTGACTGGCGGTTGCAACCTGTTCGACCTCGACCAACTGGCGCTGGAATACAGCCTGTCAGAATATCAAAACCTGTTGATGTGCGAGTTTGTTGATGACCAGGCATCGGTGTTCCCGTTCGCCGAGTTGCAAGCCTGCATGGTGGACAGTCTGGAAGAGTGGGAGGATTACAACCCGTATTCGTTGCGACCGTTTGGCTATCGGCCGGTGTGGATGGGTTACGATCCGTCCGAGGCTAACGGCGGTGATAGCGCCGGTTGCGCAGTCATTGCGCCGCCATTGGTGCCCGGCGGCAAGTTTCGCGTGCTGGAACGCCACCAGTGGAAAGGGATGGATTTTGCAGCGCAGGCCAGACATATCGAAGAGTTAACGCAAAGATACTGTGTGGAATACATCGGCATCGATGCCACTACTGTCGGACAGGGTGTTTTCCAGTTGGTGCGCCAGTTCTTCCCGGCCGCAAGGGAAATCAAGTACACCCCTGAAATCAAAACCGCTATGGTGCTGAAAGCCAAGCACACCATCAATAGCGGCCGGTTGGAATATGACGCTGGCCACACCGATATCACCCAATCCTTTATGGCCATCCGCAAGACCATGACCGCCAGCGGTGCGCGCTCAACTTATGCCGCCAGTCGCAGCGAAGAAGCCAGCCACGCCGATGTGGCGTGGGCGATTATGCACGCGCTGCTCAATGAACCTTTAACCGCCTTTAATGGCCGCCATAGCCCGAATATTTTGGAGTTTAATGCATGAATCAACGCAAAGGCCGCAAGAGATTAAAGCCGCACGCCGCCTATCAACAACAACCGGTTGAGGCGTTCACTTTTGGTGAACCCTCGGCGGTGTTGGATAAGCGGGAAATTCTGGATTACATCGAATGTAATGGGAATGGCAAATGGTATGAGCCGCCGATCAGTTTTGATGGGTTAGCGCGTAGTTTCAGGGCTGCCGTGCATCACAGCTCACCGCTGTACGTGAAACGCAATATTCTGGCGAGTACTTTTATTCCCCATCCGATGCTTAGCCAACAGGCATTTAGCCGTTATGCGCTGGATTATTTGGTATTCGGTAACGCCTTTTTGGAGCTGCGTCGCAACCAACTGGGTGAACCGCTGCGCCTTGACCCCAGCCCAGCTAAGTACACCCGCCGAGGCGTGCAGAAAGATTGCTACTGGTTTGTGCAGAATGGCAAAGTCGATCATCAGTTTACGGCTGGTACGGTGTTTCATCTGATAGAGCCAGATATCAATCAGGAGCTTTATGGCCTGCCGGAATATCTCAGCGGCTTAAATTCTGCCTGGCTGAATGAAGCGGCCACGCTATTTCACCGCAAGTATTACCAGAACGGCGCACATGCGGGATATATTCCGTATATGACTGACGCCGCGCAAAGTAGCAGCGATATTGAGGCGATGCGTAAAGCGATGCGCGACACCAAAGGGTTAGGCAACTTCCGCAACCTGTTTATGTATGCGCCTAATGGCAAAAAAGACGGTATTCAGATTTTGCCACTCAGCGAAGTCGCCACTAAAGATGACTTTTTCAATATCAAAAACGCCACCCGCGACGACTTGCTCAGCGTCCACCGCGTCCCTCCACAGATGATGGGCATTATCCCCAACAACACCGGCGGTTTCGGTGACATAGAAAAAGCCAGCCAGGTATTTGTCAGGAATGAACTCACCGCATTGCAAGAACGCCTGAAAGAGGTCAATGGGTGGGGAGGCGGTGGTGGGGTTTCGGGGGTATGAGCTAATAATGTAGGAAAGTAAACCCTCCTTATTGTCGAAGGGCTTAAGATAATTATTTAGGAATGACTCTTACCTTGCTCTTTTACGATTTTTGATTTGAAAATCAATGTCTTTGAATTTTTGTGAATATATTCTATTACGCCTAGGAGTTCCTCAGATAAATCAATGGTACTTTTTGATGTTATAGTATTTGGTATTACATAAGTAATCTCACAAGCCGTTATTTTTATTTTTAATTCATTAATTATGAGATATGCATTATTGAATTTTTCCACAAGTTTATGCTCGCCAAATTTTCCTCTCTGAGATATGCTTAGAGAATTTTCGATGTCATATAAAGATCGGTATGTACTGTCATCAATGTTTTCTATAATTATTTTGTTTGTAAGTTCTGAGATGTATAGCGGTTTTGATGGGTCTATGGATGGCGTATTTTTCAACCAATTAAAATCAATGGTAGGTTTGATATTTGTAATTCTTGCAGGGATAGTTGCAGTTATTTTTAAATCTATATATTTAAAAATAGGTTCATTGTTAGCATCTTTCCAGTCACTTTCGTTTTGTTCTCTGACAATCAATAAATCAATTTTATTGTGTTTGGCTTTTATTTCAGCGCCACTTTGATAACCGACTTTGGTTGCAAATATGGGTTTTAAATCTGGAATATCTCGTATTTTTCCTACTTAGAGCATCTATTTTTTCAATTGAAATTTTAGAATTATAATCTTTGCACTCAATCACTGTCTTGTATGTTATTCCTGCTAACTCATATTCCCAATATATATCAAATTCTCTTTCTACGCCAAAGTTATCAGTTATTTTCTTATTGATCTCTATTCCTGCATTTTTTACAGATGTTATTACCTCAGAGTGAAGTAATGCTTGATGTAGATCTCTCACAAATTTTTCGTACTCTTTCCAAGTAGACATACAAACCCTTAGTTCAATAATCATGATTATTTTGATATTTTGAATATTTTTTGGAAAGATATCAAGTGTATTTATACATGTATGCGGTGTGGTTATTAATAATATCAAAGATGAAGTAGAAACGACTTGCACAATGTGCATTGAACACTACGCTAGATAGCTGGACACTATTTAAAAATCAATAAGTTAGATAGTGTAGGGAAGGTGACTACGTATTTATTTATAATGATTACGTTATGGTAAAAAAGTGGGAGGAAATTAGGGGGAGTATGGATAGAACATCCTAAGTAAATTAAAGAGCAATTATAAAGTTCATTGCTCTTTAAGGTTATCCATCAGAATGATTAATTTTAGTTATGTGGACCTAAGAACCTGTCGCCATTTAGGTGAATCATATGGGTCGGAGCTTCAGCTATCCAAACTTCTGTTTCCCAGCTAATTTCTGAGAAGAATTTACTCATTGTTTTTTTATCCGGGAAAGCAGATACATAGACAAGTCCTGGGCGAGCATCCTTGAATAAGTTTGCAAGTTCGCTATGTCTTTTTCCATCGACAGGGCCATGACTAGTTACTGATTCTATAAGAATTAACCAATCTCTCTGCGGCCAATACAGAACAACGTCAGGAAGTTTCCCCTTACGATTAACAGTAACTCCAAGATCTGCTAATGCGTCTTTTCTGAAAAAATCCTCTTTAGCACCAGTGTCGCCTAAATATATAACTTGAGAGCCTGGCGCAAATCGAGGCCCAAATTCAGTAACGATATCATGTATTAATTGACTATGGTCACCGGGACTTAAGTGGATCTCAGTACCATTATCGATGGTCAGAGGAATCATATGCATTTCACGCTTCATGGCATATTGTTCGACCAATGTCTCTCGCTGCATTAGCCACTCACCTAATGCTTTATTCCAGAGAGGAGTCCCATAGGTATTCAATACATCAAATAATTCTGGTGCAATTTGATAACAAGCTTTAGGACTATTTACTGCACGATTGGGTTTATCTGGGTTGTAAAGCACGAGTCCACCATCAATAAATTGGTGTAATGTTTGCCGTCTAAATGTTTCTCTCGTATTAGGCGCATATTCTTTGCCATATATATCTCTACACCAATCCATAATTGGAGTAACACCAACCAAAGGTTTTTCTAATTCCTGCCATGAACCTTCTGGTCTTAGGTTGACTAGTGCAAGAAATGTAAGAGCTGAACGCTCATTTTGTTGTGATTTAGGCATCCCTAAAAGGGTTATAATTTCTAGGGCCTGATCAAGTTTCTCTTGGGCAGCAAGAGGATTTTTATCATCATTCTTTGACAATCTCTTAATCTCCGTATTGATAGCTTCATTAATGTTTTCTTGAGACAACCCTTGGCTGGAAATATATGAACCTATTCTTTGTAGGGATTTACGATCGGGATAATGTAGGCTTCTCAGGTCTGTTGCATTTATTTGAGTATGACCGCCAAATAAACGGTAGTATTTATCGAGTAACATAGAATTAAGGAAAGCACTTAATCCGTATGCGATGTCCTTATCCATCCCTGACTTATTTATATGAAATACATTCAGTTTATTCTCAAAACCAATCCATTCCCCAGGCAATGATCCATCATATACAGTCGCAACGATTCTCCGTTTTTCTTCTTTTGAACTAAAACGCCTAACTATTACGAAATATCCTTGATTACTCCAAAGCCATGAACGTGAACGTTCAGAAACATTTATGGCGTTAGGTTTCTTAGATTTTTTTGGCCAATCAACTACCCCATTTAAATGGACAGGGTAAATTAGGGGGACAGCACCTGGTTCTATATTTTCCCTGAGATCAGATTTTAAACGGAAATCAACGACAGGGCCAGTGCTGACACTAATTCCTAATTCATTTAAACTTGTATAGAAAACATTTAATCGGTCAATAATCGATTGGTCTCGATTATTGGCTGCAATATGAATGAATTTATCTTTATCTAACATATTGACTAGTGACTCAAACGGAATATTTCTTACCGTCATATCGCTCGCGGAAACAGAATTACTTTCTTGATCGAAAAAAAAGTCAGAATTTGGGCTTGAAGTTATTTTTACTGATTCTTGAATGCCGTTCTTAACTAAATGAATAATGATATTTTCTTGGAGTACATCATCTTCAGAGAATGCATGACTTCTACTATCGAATATATGAACATGTTTGATGGCACAGTGCTGAAATATAAAATTCCTGAAGGGTAAGTAATATGGGCCATTACAAAAAGATCTTGGGATTATTGCTACCATTTCACCTTGTTTTTTTAATTGCATGATAGCAAGAGCAACAAAACCAGCATATAGATTAACAGCTTCAATACCGATAGCACTTAATATTTTACGGTAATCACTTGCAGATGTTATTTTTTTGTAAGGGGGATTAATTATACAATGTGTGTACATTTCTGTACCGAAATCATGTTTGGTGACAGAAGCCGCAGTTATGTAGTCATTAATCTGTGGGTATATTTTGCACTTTATACCAGCAGCATTTGATGCTGACACACACTTATCTAAAACCACATCTAAGAATGGCTTTATTTTTCTTTCAATATCAATGGCATGCAACTCTAATGACCGAGCACTACCTCTACGTATAACTTCTTCTGTAAACGCTGCGGTAAGTGAGCCGGGGCCACAACCAGGGTCCAGTAAACTAATATCACCTTTAAGCTCATTGAATAATGATGCCATGAAAATGCAAATTGATGACGATGTGAAGAACTGGCCTAGCTCTCCCTTTTTATTCACATCAAGATTGGCATTTGCTTTGACTCGGATTTCATCAACTTCTTCTAACATTGTCAATTCACTACCTCAGATCATCCCATTCATCATCTTAATCTTAGGGATTAAGTACATTTAAATCATACTATTGTGAAATTTGGTGTATTTTTTAATGTAATGCAGGTTACACCTTATTCTAAGGATCGTATCCATGTCATGATAGCAAAAATACATCTTAATAAAATTTAACTGCCTAAGGCTACAGTAACGGCTACGGCGTAGTAAATACGAGTGCTCTCGGGGACTTGGCGGTTTAGCTGTGTTATGCCTAACACCATCTCACCCAAACTTATCCGAAAACACCTCCAGAGAGAGTTCCCTCTTTTTTCAGCTCAACCAAGCAGTAAGTATAGAAATCAGCACTGCTATTCAGGCCGATAAACTTACCTCGGAACATTTTCAGCTCAATGCCAAAAGTCGTGGTAGTGTGACCGTTGATTTTCATCGTGATGTCCATTAACCCTAGGCTGATGGAGGTAAGCCTTCCAACGCCTTTGATGCATTCCTAAGGGGTTCTCATTACATACTGTAAAAATGTCACTGCGTGGCTCTGACAAGCAATGTAAACCTGTCCCAAACCCAGTTGCGCGCAATGCTATCCCCGCCACGCCTGCGCGCTTTGTGGGGCGGTTTTTATGCAGTTGCGTTATCAGCTAAGATCCACACCAACCCTAGTGCCAATGACCTGCTCCCCGTTGATTAGTACACCCCGATATTAGTAATGTCTTCATAAGCCACATGAGGACATCCCCATGAAGAAGCGTTTTTCCGACCAACAGATCATCAGTATTCTCCGCGAGGCTGAAGCCGGGGTATCCGCCCGTGAACTCTGCCGCAAGCACGCCATTTCCGATGCCACGTTTTACACCTGGCGTAAGAAGTATGGCGGTATGGAGGTGCCTGAGGTTAAGCGCCTGAAGTCGCTTGAGGAAGAGAACGCCAGACTCAAGAAGCTTCTTGCCGAAGCCATGCTGGATAAAGAGGCGCTTCAGGTGGCTCTTGGGCGAAAGTACTGACGACAGACCAGAAGCGGGAAGCCGTGATGTTGATGTGTGATGCGACCGGTCTGTCGCAACGTCGTGCCTGCAGGCTAACAGGTTTGTCCCTGTCGACCTGCCGTTACGAGGCTCAGCGTCCGGCTGCTGATGCGCATTTATCAGGGCGCATCACTGAGCTGGCACTGGAGCGCAGGCGTTTTGGCTACCGTCGTATCTGGCAGTTGCTGCGCCGTAAAGGGCTGGCAACAGAACGTCTGCCGCTGCTCCGTCCGGCGGCGCCCAATCTGACCTGGTCGATGGATTTCGTCATGGACGCATTGGCCACCGGTCGCAGGATCAAGTGCCTTACCTGCGTGGACGACTTCACGAAGGAATGCCTGACGGTCACTGTTGCCTTTGGGATTTCAGGCGTGCAGGTCACGCGTATTTTGGACAGCATTGCGCTGTTTCGCGACTATCCGGCGACGATAAGAACTGATCAGGGCCCGGAATTTACCTGCCGCGCGCTTGATCAATGGGCCTTTGAGCATGGCGTGGAGCTGCGGCTTATCCAGCCTGGCAAGCCGACACAGAACGGATTTATTGAGAGTTTTAACGGACGCTTTCGCGATGAATGCCTGAATGAACACTGGTTCAGTGACGTCAGTCATGCCAGGAAAACCATCAGTGAATGGCGTCAGGATTATAACGAGTGTCGCCCGCACTCCGCGCTGAATTATCAGACGCCGTCTGAATTTGCGGCGGCCTGGAGAAAGGGTAATTCTGAGAGTGAAGGATCCGACATTACTAACTGAGCGTTGTATCTAACCCTGGGGGCAGGTCATGTGGTTCGGCAGTGTGCGGGATTTTGTATTTTAATACAGTGGAAAATAGCCATTGAAATAAAAAGAAACCAAATTTAACTTTTTGTTTCCAGTGGACTTATTGAATAATTTTTTCAGTTGAGTAATATTTTTGCTGCCGTAGTAACAGTTGTAATGCGTTGGAGATGCTTACAATATTTTGATCATCGTTGTGACTACAGCACCGGCCCTTTCTGGATTAGCCAGAGTGTGTGGTTCTTACCTACTCCGCCACAAACTTGGGCTTCTCGGTAAGGGCCACTAAGCCAATTTAGCTCAGGTGGTAGAGCAACTGATTCGTAATCAGTAGGCCGCCAGTTCGAGTCTGGCAGTTGGCACCAAGCGGTCATCGTATAATGGCTATTACCCCAGCCTTCCAAGCTGAAGATGCGGGTTCGATTCCCGCTGGCCGCTCCAGTTATCAGCACACCATTCAGCGATGAAGGGATAGCCCGGAGCGTTTGGTGTGCTGCACAATCGCATGGGCCATTGCCATAAAACCTAGCCATGCACAATTCCTCTTTGTCTAATGGCGATGGTTCAGCCGATTGTGGTGTCAGCGTAACTGCGCGGGTAATGCTGGAGATTTTCATCATGTCACCTGAGATTGGCCCGATGTCAGGTTAACCAGCGCCTGAACATCTTCGGGATAAGTACCGAGCACCACAAACTAGCTTCAGCAATGTGTAGGGCTGTTCTTTTACGTTTCTATATCACGCTTATTGCCCCATTTCGGTGGGGCTTTTTTTATATCTGACGTTCTTCATTTTTTCCTATCGAATATTCCATGTATGAACCATTAACGTTGCCGGTGGGGGTGACTACCGCTTCGGCAGGGGTGACTTTTGCTGCCATGTTTCCGGAGGCAACCCCAGCAGTGGTGGTTTGCTCTCTTGCTGGAGCGGCACTTTATGTACTTTCCAGTCGTCCACATCGTCTATGGCGACAGGTGTTATTTGCACTGATTTCATTTATTGGCGGGGTTTACTGTGCTGATATGGCATCAGAGATTATTGCTGCCTTGATTAATGCTGGTCTGAATCAACTTAGCCCACCGGTCACCATTCGTGTGACGCCAGCCATTGGTGCTTTAGTGGCATCGACAGTTTGTGTCAGCGTCCTGCTTCGTGTGATGTCCAAATACCACCTCAACTCCGACTCAAACAGAAAGGAGGGGGATTGATGGAGTGGCAAAAATGGATACTGGCCGCTAATGCGTTGGTTTGCCTGCTTATCGTTGTTCGTCTGATGTTCTATCAGAAAACAGGACGTTATCGCTTTTTCTATTCTGCTTTGGCTTATCTGGTGATATTGGCGGCAGGGTGGATAGGTATACGCATTTGTTACGGACAATATTCCGGTGCGGACCCGGCAGAATTGCTCTTGAATTTGTCATTTTGTCTGGCGATATGGGGTGCAGGTGGAAATATTGCAAAGCTAACACATTGGCGGGAGGACGCATCTCATGACAAAAAGTGACATCTTTGAAGCCATCCTCGGTAAAGAAGGGGGATACGTAAACCACCCCGATGATAAAGGTGGCCCGACCCGCTGGGGAATTACTGAAAAGGTAGCTCGTGCGCATGGCTATACCGGCGATATGCGTAATCTGCCAAGAGAAACTGCACTGGCTATTCTTGAGGCTGATTACTGGACAGGGCCACGCTTTGACCAGATAGCAGGGTTATCATCAGACATTGCCACTGACCCTGTGGGTCGGCGTTTATTTACGGCCAGCCTTAAGGCCCGGACAGTCAAGTCGCTGTCCGGTTTGTCTGAGAAGGCCCAACTCACTATTTTTCTTGAACATAAGTCCATCACGATAGCCAGATATAACCAGCCCTGAGCGGTACGCAGATAGGTAATATCACCTGACCACCAGGTATTCAATGTCTCTGGATTAAACTGCCGGTTCAACAGATTAGCGGCCACGACAGCGGGTTTTCCACCGCCTGGATAGCGATGACGCCCAGGTCGTTTAGCTACCAGTAATAAGTTTTTCATTATCTGCCGAACGCGGTATCTGCCCACGTTAAAACCTTGCTCCCGTAACTCGATGCACATGCGCCGGCTGCCATATGTGGCATCCATTTCAGCGTGAACATGCTTAGCCGCCGCGTGCAACATCAGAACATCGGGCTTGATCATTAGCCGACGACTACGGGCATAAAACACGCTGCGCGTGAGCGACAAGCAGCGGCATACCTGTTGGATATTTGCACCAGCCTTCTTCAGTTTTACCGCGACTTTTTGTCGTTGTTCATTTCCATGGCGAAGAAGGCCGAAGCCTTTTTTAACAGGTCATTGTCGCTCTGTAACTGCCGCACCTGCTTTTCAAGTTCTTGTATTCGGCGTTGTTCCGGTGTTATAGCACTGGCTATCGGTGTATTTCCGCGGCTCTCTCCGCGATACTGCCGTAGCCAGCGTTGTAAGGTTGAAAGGCCAATATTCATTGTTTCAGCAGCCTGAGTCACCGGGTACTTATGTTGAAGAACCAGGTTGACGCACTCTTGTTTAAACTCATGAGTAAATGATTTTTTTCGCATTCTCACCTCGTTAGTGTTGCTCATTATATCTCTAACAAAATGTCCGGAATGATTAGACCATTACAAGTGCACCAATATTAATTGCGGCAAAACTTTTAAGACCCATGAAACTATCGTTGAAACGATAATGGAACCGGGAATAATTAATGCTGTACCGCCCCACCCTAAAGGGAATCAAGGCGTGTTGTGGATGTAATTAAAGAAGCCTGCGAATTGCAGGTTTTTTTATATCAAAATTCTGTGTAATTAATATCTTGTTGGGGGATAACTGGCTGTTTATCGTGCTTGCGTGGGGGGTAGCCTTGAGGGTGTGAAAAGTGCCGTAGACACAATGTAGTCATTTTGTAGTCACTTTGCTGCCGCTTGCCAAATCTCAGGCGCAAAAAAACCGCCTCTCGGCGGTTAACGACATACTCATACTACTTTGTTTTACTAAGATTTTGTTTCCATGGTGCCCGGGGCGGGACTTGAACCCGCACAGCCATAAGCCGAGGGATTTTAAATCCCTTGTGTCTACCGATTTCACCACCCGGGCTCTGGAAAACTGGAGGCGCGTCCCGGAGTCGAACCGAGGTAGACGGATTTGCAATCCGTAGCATGGCCACTCTGCCAACGCGCCTTTTTTCTTTGCCTTACTACTGAGGTTCGCTTGAAGCCAACCTACTAATTTGGAGCGGGAAACGAGACTCGAACTCGCGACCCCGACCTTGGCAAGGTCGTGCTCTACCAACTGAGCTATTCCCGCAACATCAGAACTTACTGATTCTTTTGCTATCTTTCGGCATTTCGTTGCTGCCGTCTGATGCGATGCATTCTACTTACCTGACGCGATGAGTCAATAAAATTATCAGACTAATTCGTTCGTTTGCTGCTTTTTCCGGCGCTTCGATCAAGGTTCGAGCAAATCTTTCCAGGCAGCGTTTAAATATTGAAACATTGACCAAAATGTCAGGACCGCGGCAATGTAGAGGAGAACAAAACTCGCCAGTTCAATATTATGATCTGGTCGCCAAAGTAGCCCAACTAATGAGCCCATTTGAGCAGTTGTTTTGACTTTACCAATCCATGAGACCGCAACACTGCTACGTTTACCAATTTCGGCCATCCATTCACGGAGGGAAGAAATGATAATCTCACGAGCAATCATTGTTGCTGCTGGCAAAGTGATCCACCAAACATGGTAATGTTCAGCAACCAAGACCAACGCAATGGCCACCATCACTTTATCCGCTACTGGATCAAGAAAAGCTCCAAAGCGGGTTGTCTGTTTCCAGCGCCGAGCTAAAAAGCCATCGAACCAATCGGTTGCAGCTGCAAACACAAATATGATGGCGCAAACCATCGGAGCCCAGACGAATGGCAGATAGAACGCCAAAACGAAGAATGGGATGAGTACTACACGAAACAGGGTAAGCCAAGTCGGTATATTCAATTGCATCATGCTACGATAACTATCTGGCTGGTGTGGATATTATGAGTATGGTGCAACATTAGCTTCAGTGTTTCAATGCATTGTAGATTTTTTCTGCCAATGCTTGTGAAATACTCGGCACTTTTGCAATTTCCTCGACGCTAGCGTTAAGTAAAGGTTGCAGTCCCCCCATATACTTCAGCAATATTTGCCGCCGTTTAGGGCCTACTCCCTCTATTAGTTCTAATGCGCTAGTATTTTTTACTTTTGAGCGACGCTGCCTATGCCCCGTTATGGCATGATGATGAGAATCGTCACGAATATGTTGAATCAGATGCAACGCGGGTGAGTCTGGTGGCAATGAAAAACCCTCCCCCTCAGCAGCCAGGAATAATGTTTCCAGCCCTGCTTTTCGGTCACTTCCTTTGGCAACACCAACTAATAAAGGCTTTTGTTTATCCCATGGAACATTGAGTGAAGCAAAAACGTCAAAAGCTTGTGACAACTGGCCTTTCCCGCCATCAATAAAAATAACATCCGGGATCTTTTTATCATCTAATGCCTTACCATATCGGCGTTTAAGCACCTGAGACATAGCAGCATAATCATCACCCGGAGTGATACCACTAATATTGTAGCGCCTATATTCTGAACGTACAGGGCCATTTGCATCAAATACCACACAAGATGCGACAGTTTGCTCCCCCATCGTATGACTGATATCAAAACATTCCATCCGATTTATCTCATCAAGGTTAAGAATCTTGGCTAATTCTTTCATTCGTTGATGGATAGTTGATTGCTGGGACAAACGAGTCACCAGCGCCGTTGACGCATTGGTTCGCGCAAGTTTGAGATAACGAGCTCTATCACCACGAGGGCGGCTTTGTATCTGGATTTTTCTTCCAGCCAATTCAGAAAGGGAAGATGCCAATAGATCTTTTTCAGCGAGCGTGAAATCCAACAAAATTTCACCTGGAAGCGTACGTACCTGGCTTCCTTGTAGGTAAAACTGCCCGACGAATGTTTGAACAACTTCACTCAATTCCGTTCCCGCAGGAACTTTGGGGAAATAACTGCGACTTCCCAGAACCTTTCCCTGCCGAATAAATAGCACATGGACACAGGCTAATCCGGCATCAAACGCCACACCGATCACGTCGAGATCTTCGCTATCGCCAGAAACAAACTGTTGTTCCGTAACTCGCCGTACAGCCTGTATTTGATCACGGATACGTGCCGCATCTTCAAAGTGAAGCAATCGGCTCGCTTCTTCCATGCGAGAAATCAGTTGCGTCAATACTTGCTGGTCTTTGCCTGATAGGAACAGACGAACATAATCGACCTGACGCTGATACTCCTCTTCACTCACTAATCCTGGCACGCATGGCCCAGAACAACGGCCAATTTGATATTGTAGGCAAGGTCGTGACCGGTTGCGATAGACACTGTTCTCACATTGCCTGACCGGAAATAGCTTTTGCAGTAATGCTAAAGTTTCGCGCACTGCGTAGGAATTGGGAAATGGTCCGAAATACTCCCCTTTTTCATGCTTGGCACCGCGATGAATGGCTAGACGCGGATGTTTGTCCGCGCTGAGGAAAATGAGTGGATACGATTTATCATCCCGCAATAGTACATTATAACGAGGTTGATAAAGCTTGATGTAATTATGCTCAAGCAGTAGCGCTTCAGTCTCTGTATGTGTGACAGTGACGTCAATTTGCGCAATATTTTTAACCAAAGTTTCCGTTTTTCGACTGGCAACATGAGCACGGAAATAGCTCGTCAGACGCTTCTTAAGGTCTTTTGCTTTGCCAACATAAATAACTGTCCCCGCCTTATCATACATACGGTAAACACCAGGTTGGCTGGTGACAGTTTTTAAAAACTCTTTAGAATCAAAACAATCAGTCACTATTAGATAACGTCTCCGCGTTAAACAAACCGTGGCGTATAGCCAAATGGGTCAATTCAACGTCACCACTAATATTAAGCTTGCTAAACATCCGATAGCGGTAGCTGTTCACAGTTTTCGGGCTCAGATGAAGTTGCTCCGATATCTCATTCACCTTTTGGCCTTTCGTTATCATTAGCATAATTTGTAACTCACGCTCTGACAAACAACTAAAAGGTGTTTCCGTCGGCGGTTCTAACTGCCCTAAAGCCATTTGCTGTGCAATGTCAGAAGCAATGTAACGTTGCCCCGAATGCACCGCTCGGATAGCAGTAACCACATCTTGAGGTGCCGCACCTTTACTCAGATATCCACTAGCACCAGCCTGCATAACTTTCGCAGGTAACGGATTTTCTGTATGGATAGTTAACATGATAACTTTGGTATCTGGGGAAAAGCGTAAAATTTTACGAGTTGCCTCCAACCCGCCGATGCCGGGCATATTCATATCCATCAAAACGATATCAACAATATGGTTACGGCACCATTTTACCGCATCTTCTCCACACTGCATCTCATCCGCTACTTTGATACCCTTGATGTCTTCAAGAATGCGTCGTATCCCTGCGCGCACCAGTTCGTGGTCATCAACAAGAAGAACGCTAATCAAAGAAAATTCTCCAAAAATAAGGGAGTAACCTAATCACGCTTTACTTACGACAATGATATTACTTGTTTTCGCGCAAATAATGAATACAGAATAATTGCAAATTCATATCTATATCGTTTGACAGATATTATTTTTATCATCATTTTCACTATGTACATAAAATCGTAGGTATCTCGATTAATGTCATGATAAAAAAGAAAAGTTTTTTAAGACTTTTCTTGTCACTATGTATCCACTCCGGAAAAAATTAATTGCTGCCTCAAAAAATTAATGTTTATGCAACGAAACACAACACATTGATACAACTAAAAAACAGATAATTTTGTGCTATTCTTAATAGTAGGAATTATTCTTATTTTTTATTTATTTTCCATACATTATTCACCTTATAAATGAGTGCTTTTGACACTTATTAATCAGCACAAAAATGGCATGTTTTTTATAAACAAATCTTTCTTAATTAAGTTAATGCACCCTGCCGGGATAAAAACAAGGGTCAGCCGTGGTATCCCCCGACATCAGCGCATCCTTGGTTTGTGCTCTTGGTGGCAGAATACGCACAAGTTATCAAAGCTAATCATCAGTTTATGATATAATGAAATTATTGTTTAATAATGCCTCCTATGTGCATTGTGGTGCGGGGTTACCCATATCACCTTGTCCACAGGCAAGCGGCTACTTCAGGAAAAAAGATGAGTAATCCAGATTTCACCACTTCTGCCGACCCAGAAACTTTAGCAAATGAAGTTGCATGTTTAAAAGCGACTGTGACCCTGCTGCTCAAAGCGATCGGCCAAGCCGATGCGGGGAAAGTAATCTTAAATATCGAGCGTTCTATTGCTGATATAGAAGACACTGCTCAGGCTGAAGTTTTCTCCAATACACTTGCTCAAATTAAAAGCGGATATCGTCAATAGTCACCTGTGACAACGAGTAACACTCCTATATATTCATGCTGCCACGTAGAAAGTTTTTTTCAGTTAAATACTCTCTATTGGCAGTTTGTTTTATGATCGTTCGAGACAATGATGAGCCTGCTACTTAAAGCATTAATTGGTGCCGGGGTTGTAGTACTGATTGGGATATTAGCGAAAACACGAAACTACTATATTGCTGGTTTAATCCCGCTGTTTCCAACGTTTGCACTTATTGCTCATTATATTGTCGGTAGTGAACGTAGCATCCAGGCACTGCGCGTAACAATCGTCTTTGGGTTATGGGCGATCATTCCATATTTTATCTATTTGATATCACTTTATTTTTTCATTGAGCACTGGCACTTACCTATTGCCCTAACGGCAGCCGTATTATGCTGGGTGATTGCAGCCTGGATACTTATATCGGCCTGGAGTCAATGGCACAGTTAGCGATAGACCATGCCATAAAGTATAATTTAATCAACGTAATAGCAGCAAAATAAGAGCATGAATAGCCAGCATTACTACAGAGAAAATAAGGTTTATATTATTGATAGACTTGGATCTCACCTCTTCAGAAGGCTCGTCACTTACCTGAATTTTTCTGATTCGATAAATCCAATACCCACCAAACACTACAAAAACCAGGGCTAACGACACCGCCAGCAGGGGGTGCCCCCACACTAAATACTCACTTAATCCCGCAATAACAAACCAAAGAATGACAAAGACCATGATTGACCACCTAATGTTTTCAGAATTAGATTTTAGCATACCCCGTAAAAACGCTTAAGTTACGACCAAAAATAGTAATTTTATTGTTAACCCGCTCTAAAATGTGTATTTCAATCGATATTATAGTATCGGATATAACGAGGGGTATTCATATGATTTGGGGTGAGTATAAAGGAAACGCAAGGTTGGGCTAGAAGGTAAAATTTACTTTACGGCAATAAAAATGTCGAATTCTATGACCTACTTCTTAATTGTTATAGAATCGACGGAGTGGCAAATGTGATGAGATATGTTTGAGGACATAAGGCATATGGTTGCTCAGTTTACTATGGAAAATATCGCCGGACTGATTTTGGTTATTAGTTGCGTTATTGCTTTACTAAGACGAAGGTATGGGCTGAATGGCTAGCTATCCAGCAACACTGTTATTTGAAGTTTATCGATATAGTTCATAAGCATGGTGCAGATTTTACTTTCCCCAGCCGTTCGCTTTATTTCGAAAATAGCACAGCAGTGTCACCAAAAATATCTACGCAGTAGTAATTCTTCTTTTAACGCCAATAGACGCCGTGCGTAATAGCCAGGTACTGTTGACTGAGAAAGACAACAGCTATTTATGTTGATTCCGCCAAACTATCTACTTATCTACTTATCTACTTATCTACTTATCTACTTATCTGCTTATCTGCTTTCAGATTGTCAGAACTTGCTCACCTAAGCGGCTGTTGTGCCGTTGATATGAAAATTAAACCATAGGTTGATTTTAATATCAATCAATGGATTTTATTTTAATCAACCATAGGGTTTCTTTTTTAATTACAGGTGAAAAAAAACTGACTCTGGCTCTGGCGCTGATTAAGTTATTTGATTTTCTACTTTTTGGGTAACCCTTTGAGGTTTCTGGACTCCAACAATTCATTGAATAATCGATCGTAATTTTCGACTTTGATTCTAAGGGTTTCAATATGATTGTCTTTATCACTTTCCGGTAAGCGCTCAAACAAATTCAGCAACTCTCGTTGTCTTTCACTGAGTACCAAGGGCTGAAAGATAGAGCAATCATCACTATCACGTTCATCACTGAGTAACCAGGAAAGGGAAACGCCAAAAGCTTCAGATAGTTTTAATGCCGAATCTTTACTTATACTTCCTTTCGTGAACCAACGACCAGCTGCTTGGGGGCTGATTCCACAGATGCGAGCAAGTCCCGACTTGTTTACGCCGGTTTTATTCATTATCTGATAAAGACGAGCCGCGATAGGCGGTTCTTGACAGTTTTTTTCTTCTTTCATTTCAAAATTATAAACCAAAGGGTTAACAATATAAATAACTCATAGGTTGTATTTTGGTGTAACCCTATGATTTAATCTGGCGGTTGATCATGACAAAGGTTGCAACCACCATGACAAAAACAGTTATCTCAGGCTGAGTCTGGAAGTAATTAAAAGGTAGCTGTTGGAAGGATCGATTTGATATGCGGTTGCTCATTACCTTTATGGATACAGCATAGCTGGGTTATGTCAGCTATTGCTAATCTGTGGCTTCACTTAACTTTGTTAGCAATGAAATCGAGTTTAATCGGGGCCCCTATCGGGGGTTAATAATATAAGGATGTTACCCTAATGATTCCTATAGAAAACTTGATTAAGCTTCTGCCTTCGGATGGTACGGTCTTAATTCGCTGCGAGCATGGTGAGATAGTCAGTGTTGAACATTTACAAGATAACCAGTTTGTCGCAACGTTGCCGGTATTTATAGAACTGGCGGAAATAGCTGGGTATACAATTTCAATGCCCGATGTTTGACGGAATAATAGCTCTGTCAGCCTGAACAACTGACAACCTAAGCAGTTGTTGTGTCATCACCCAAGGGGGCAAGATGGCACAACTATCATTTATTAAACCTGGTAGTACTATGCTGACGTCGGCTATACCCGATGTTAGGGAATCTCTGCATTATAAAATCAAGTTGAGATGCAGCCATGTCAACTATTTAACAAAACATATTCGCTATAGCAGCTTGTGGGCAGGTAAGCACGCAGACTCTATAACTCGCCTCGAATACTGTGATGTATTGCCGCGCTGTGCAATTAAACCTCCAAATGGGCAGGGGCCTGGAAATGGCATATCTTCCATAAACTCCCCCATTTAATTAATAGCGCCACCATTCACCCTAATTAGGATGAGGGCGTTATGCACACACAGTATATTTCACGGAAGGAAGAAGAGTTATGATGCGAATATCGAAAAACTTCCCGTCAGGGCAGAAAAAACCAAGGCGTAATATTCAACTTGTTCTTGAGCGCTGGGGTGTATGGGCTAAAGATAATTCAGGTATTGACTATTCCTCTATTGCCGCAGGGTTTAAAGGTTTACTCCCGTACACCACCTCATCACGACTTTCATGTTGTGATGATGATGGATTAGCCGTTGATGGGTGCGTTTCTCGCTTAAAAAGTCATCGGTATGATGAGTGGGAATTGGTCATTCGGCACTATGTCTATAATCAATCCAAACGTGCTATTGCACGGCAACAAAAGAAAGACGAAAGAGCAATAAGAATAAATCTACAATTGGCTGAGGGCTTTGTTGATGGTTGCCTTGCCATGATGGATATTCGCCTTGAGATGGACGCCGAAATACAAAATTAATTTTTTATGATAAAAGTGTTGGTGCGGCCGCAAAAAGTGCATTAGTCTGATAACAGTTGGTTGTGCAGTTGCACTCACACAGTCAAATAAACCTCGCTCAGGCGCTGAGGGATCCCCAGTAAATCAGCGCTAATAAACCAACACCATACTTCGGTAGGTTCTGGCGAGGTGGTTAAGAACGGTATCCAGTGCCGTTCGCATTAAAATTAGCGGAGAGTGTCGCAAGATATTCTCCGCTAATGTCAAATAAGATATAACCCGTCGTGACTTAAGGCTGTTGGCCTGATACCTCAGATGTAATCCTTTATTTTCAGCGTGATAGCCCAGAAGCCACAGCACAATTGTGCTCAGTGTCGCCAGCAGGCTCAGCACCAGCATTCTTCCTGTTGAACGGCTGTAGCTAGCACGCAGGCCGAACCCGAAGCGTTCGCTTTTTTCATCCCGAAAGTTTTGCTCGATCTGCATTCGGCGACTGTATAACTTCATGACTTCTCTTGGTTTAAAGTCATTTGTGCTGCTGAAGAGCAGCCACGGTTCTGTTGCAGCGGAGCGCGCGTCTTTTATTTGTGCTGGTCTGGTTATGTCACAACGAGAGCGCTTATTTTTTCTTCCTTTTGATGTTTTTTTATGAAGATAAAAATGGCCGTCACACTGGGCATACACTGCGCGGGCAAGTGTTCCGGGGCCCAGATATTCCGGTTTACTGCTGGCCTGTAATTCCTGACGTTTGAACCAGTATTCGCCTTTGCTGCCTAGCCGCATTTGGGTATTGCCCCTGATACGCCCTATAAAATCCCATCCGAGTGATTTTATATGCCGGAACCAGGCATTCTGGAACCCCGCGTCAGTGACAATGATGACTCTGGCCTGCGAATTCACTGCACTGGCAAGAGCATTGAGGAAGTCTTTTTGTATCTGCGTATTTTGCTGTTTTTTTGATGGAACAACCCAACTTAATAAAGGTATCGATCGCCCGTCGCAGATAAGGCTGGCGCGAAGCACGTGATTCTCCTGAGACGGATAGCCACTCCAGTCAACGGCAATAACACAGAGAGAGAGTTTCCGTGTCAGCATCGAGATAATATTTTTAAAAATCAGAGGAATATCACGATGTAGTGATTCATTGCCCAGCAGACGATCAATACGCTTGATTTTATTTTTGACCTGAGCCGCACCGGGTAAATAACGTCCGATACTGGTCAGTGTCAGCGATGCGCCATTGATTAACGCAATGGTGGCATCGAGCAAAGCATTTTGTCGGTATTTGTGAAAGGGAGCTAAAGCATCACGGAAGAAGTTCTGACATACTTGGCGAGCAGGCATAGAGGTGATCTCATTGAATTGGTAGCACAATCAGTAGATCACAAAACTCTATGCCTGTCTTTTTTACCCGCCCATTACTGGGGATTCCTCAGCGCTCAGGCGGGGTTTTTTCATTTTATCCCCGAGCATTTGATGAGTCCCGATACTTTTGGTCTCAGTTCCTAACGCGTCTTAATTAGAACATCGACAGCAGCAGGGCAACGGGCAGGCTTAAGGGCCAGGTTATACCAATTAAAAGCGATGATAAGCACCTTACTACTAAGCTCTGGTCACGTGTCAGCGGGAAAATAATGAAAGTAGAAATAATAACGCCAACTACATAAATACAGAGCAGAATAAAACCGGTATTCATCGAGCAGTTTTCCTTTTGTCTATGTTGTTGGCTTATTATCGCCGAAAAAGACTGTATTTTTTGCAAAATAATTTAAATTATTAGGCCTCGCTATTTGTGTGGTTTTTATAGTTCAACGCCAGCATCAATTATCCTCAAATAATCTCTGTGTCTGGCTGGGGCACGGCGGCGAGCTATTTTCCAAAAGCAGTAAATATACGCCCAGGCCAACTGGCAGGGGGAGACAATGAAGATGGATAAATACTCCAGCGCGATATCCTTGTGGTTCGGCGGGTTAACAACAACGATTGGTGCGTTATCTCTAAACGAATGGGCCATGGTCGTCGGCATTGTCTGCACGACGGGAACCTTTATTGTTAACTGGCACTATAAGCGAAAAGAATTTCAATTACGGAAGAAATAAAATGTCTCCAACTCTTCGCAGTCAGTTAATGGGTGTTTCTGCTTTCGGATCACTGGCTATTGCCGGTGTATTACTGGGTGGTGATGATGGGTTAGAGGGCCGTAAGTATGTGGCTTACTACGATGTCGTCAATGTCCTCACTGTATGCGATGGCCACACTGGTAAAGATATCATCCCCAGTAAAAAATATTCTGATGCGGAATGCGATGCTTTATTGCAACAAGACTTGGCGCCGGTACAACGCATTGTTGATGCAGCTGTGAAAATCCCACTAAGCCAATACCAGAAAGCGGCTCTGTACTCGTTCACCTATAATGTCGGACGGCATGCGTTTATCCGATCTACGTTGCTTAAAAAGCTCAATACTGGCGACATCAAAGGCGCTTGCGATGAGTTACGCCGCTGGATATATGCTGATGGTCAGTCGTGGAAAGGGTTGCAAAATCGTCGCGAGATAGAGAGGGAATTATGTCTGACAGATTAAGTACTGCCCTTATCGCTGTTATAGCCGTGTAATTTGCTGTGTAGACGTATTACCACCGTCAAACAGCATAATTTCAATGTGACTTGGCCGAAATATCCGCAATAACTAATCAGCACAAGAATGGTCTTCGGACTATTGAAATTTAGATCCTGATTCACTGACTCCACTCAGCCGGGTTATTTAATCCTCTGGAGAAAATTGGAGTTATTACTAATTAGATAGCCGGCATATATCACAGGTGTTTGCCTGGCTAATTTATTTCACAAGAAAACAGAAACCTTAGTCCTGCACCGTCGCGAAATATCGCGATGGTGATAACCCATGCCGAGGAGCAATTCCCCGGTTTTTTTGTACAACTAAAAGGTATTTATTATGTCTACAAATTCAACTTTGAAATATCCAGTCGTATTAGTTCATGGCTTACTTGGATTCGACAAAATTGCAGGAGTTTACCCTTATTTTTATGGTGTCGAAGAACCGCTAAAAAAAGCGGGCGCACAAGTCTTTGTCGCCACAATTTCCGCCACCAACAGTAATGAAGTACGCGGCGAGCAATTACTTAAATTTGTCAAAGAAGTCATGGCAAAAACGGGGGCGAAAAAAGTTAACCTTATTGGTCATAGTCAGGGGCCTTTGGCATGTCGTTATGTTGCTGCAACGCATCCTGAACTTATAGCGTCTGTGACCTCGGTTAATGGGGTTAACCATGGGTCGGAAATTGCCGATTTAGTTCGTTCAGCGCTGGTGCCTGATAGTCTTCCGGAACATATTGTTAATACTATCATGTCTGCATTTGGTGTATTTGTTTCTCTGCTAAGTGGTAAGCCATTCCTACCACAGGATTTTATGGAGTCTATTGATGCACTGACGACCGAGAATGTGGCTAAGTTTAATACCAAATATCCTCAAGGGTTACCTGAAACCTGGGGAGGCGAGGGGAAAGAGTTTGATAATGGGGTCTACTATTATTCATGGGGGGGCGTTCTGGGTTATAACCCACTGATTGAAGGATTGAACAACCTCGACCCGTTGCACCATTCATTGGTTGCCTTATCACTCTTGTTCACCAAAGAACGCAATCAAAATGATGGTCTGGTCGGGCGTTACAGTATGCACTTGGGGAAAGTTATCCGTTCGGATTATCAGTTAGACCATGTGGATGCGATTAATCAGACCGCGGGTATGGTTAGCAAGGACATTGACCCAGTTCAATTGTTTGTAAATCAGATTGAGTTGTTAAAATCAAAAGGTCTTTAAATAATATCACCCCCTCTTTAACCAGAGGGGGTGAAATAGGTGAGTAATGTGATAAATAAAAATCATCATCATATAATTAATTAAAATTAATGAAAGATATGGAGATTCCAAAGTAAATAAAATGCAGAAAATCTATAGGTAAGTTAATTTTCCAGTAAGAATCTTCAATATTTTGATTGGATATTTTACTTAACATTGACAGATGAAAGCGAAATTAACTTTCATGTATGGAAATATAAGCTGTTAATGATTAAAAATAATGTAACCAGAAGAGAAAATATAGACTAAAATTTTATCAAGTTAAGCGGGGATAAATATTTTCAACGCGCCGGATATTTATATACAGCGATGTACATAGAATCTGGGTTAGGCCCCAAAATAGTTCTAACTTTTCGGTACTGGACACCGATTGATTCGAGGAATATTGTTTCGGTAACTATAAATACCTACCCCATAGTCAATCTACCATTATTAATCTTATCAAAAGTATGGTGTTAGCCTGGTTCAGCTGAAGTGGTCAAGCGTACCTATATATTCATTTTCTGCTCCTGATATTGAGGTTGGATTCTCACCGGAAGGATCGGCTCAGGCATTAGTGGTGGCAAGACAGCCAAGTGTTCCCTTCAAAGAGATACTCTAATCAGTCATGGGGCTGGAGTGGTGTTGTTTCTGATAGTTAAATATACAATGATAGTCACTAATCGGTGGACAAAACACAGATCCCAGTCCTCTATTAAGCAGTCTTTCAGAATTCACAAGCTAACGTGTTATAGTGTAATTTTTACGGAAAATCATGGTGACCAACTCATCCATTCGCCTTAACAAATACATTAGCGAGAGCGGAATATGCTCGCGTCGCGATGCAGACCGTTACATCGAACAGGGAAATGTTTTTATCAACGGCAAGCGGGCCACGGTGGGTGAGCAGGTGTATGCCGGGGATGTAGTGAAAGTTAACGGTCAACTTATCGAACCACGCGATCAAAATGATCTAGTGCTGATTGCGCTAAATAAGCCAGTTGGTATCATCTGTACTACGGAAGATGGTGAAGGCGATAATATCGTTGATTTTGTTAACCACAGCAAACGCGTTTTTCCTATCGGCCGCTTGGATAAAGATTCGCAGGGGCTAATATTCCTGACCAATCACGGCGATTTGGTCAACAAAATCCTGCGGGCTGGCAATGATCACGAAAAAGAATATGTGGTGACGGTCAATAAACTGGTGACTGACGAGTTTATTCTCGGCTTGGGGGCCGGTGTACCGATGCTGGGAACAGTAACTAAAAAATGCAAAGTAAGGAAAGAAGCCCCCTTTGTATTTAGTATCACTTTGGTACAGGGGCTTAATCGTCAAATTCGCCGCATGTGCAAGTACTTTGGTTATGAAGTAACTAAGCTTGAACGTACTCGTATTATGAACATTAACCTGAAAGGGCTGCCAATTGGCGAGTGGCGAGATTTACGCGATGATGAACTGATCGAATTATTTAAGCTGATTGAAAATTCTTCATCTGATGAGAAACCGCAAAAAAAACCAAAAGCTAAACCTGTTGTAGCTAAAAAACCGGCTATTAGCCGATCAAAACCCGCTGAAAAGTCAGAGGCTAACTCTGCTGGCCGTAAGCGCTTTACTCAGCCTGGGCGCAAGAAAAAAGGGCGCTAAGTGGGTGGTCACCACTGACCCACCGTTAATTGGCAGAATTATTTCTTATTAGAACAAGACATTATTGGGAGCCACTTTTACAATGGCTCTCAATTAAATCACCCTAATGGTGTAAACATCGGTAGTAATAAAGACAACTTAATTACGATAGCATTGGCAATATCCGGGAAGAATGCACCGACCATTGGGACTATAAGAAACGCAGTGTGTGATGGCCCAAAGCGATCAGTGATAGCTTGCATATTAGCAATCGCTGTTGGTGTAGCCCCTAAACTTAAACTACAATGCCCAGCTGCAAGAACCGCAGCATCGTAATTTTTACCCATAACGCGGTAAGTCACAAATATTGCATATAATGCCATTAGCAAAACTTTGCCACCCGCTCTTAAGCTGGCGAGATTGGCGTTGAGACCAATTGAGGCAAAAAAGATCAACATTAATGGGTCACGTAATGAGGTATCAAAATGAGCTTCCCAACCGGTAATTTGGTGTATAAGCAGGAACATTAACGCGACGAAGAGACCGCCCGCAATTGGGTCCGCAATAGCATATTTTTGTAATTAAGGGATCTTTTTGACGCACTGCCTTCCTAGCAATAGAACCAGGCTTGCAGCGACGAGTGTGCCATAAGCATCGAATTGGAGCATATTGAAATCCTATATATGTAAAGTTATAAGCCGTTATTTACGGTGTTCTTTACACATACTCAGATACCCTATATAGGAAGATTAATTGCAAAACTCCTTACCAAGGGGGGACTTAGTTATGGCATATTCTCGATGAGTACTTATATAACTATAAGTTAATACTCATATTGTCATTGTCGCTTAATTAAAGGGTAGCACGACTTTTTACTCTTACGATATGACATTTCTTACATATCATATTGTTGACAAGATACAACTTATTTACAGGATAAAAACCGGTTTATATCTCGAATTGCTTCATTTTAAATAGGAAGAACAGGCTTTAGGTTTAATGGTTTTTTTACATTACGGGGCTATAAGTTGATGGGCTAGGAAGAATTGCACAATCAATAGGTTCAATCTACTTCTAACTGAGGCTAGTCTATCATTCAGGTTGGTCATTTTCAGCATGGCGATAAACTTCACCACAAATCAGGACCACATCAGGCCTCCTTTGATGAATACGGGCAGCGACAGCCATGCATTCATGGCGTGTTGCATAAACATCGTCAGTCACGGGCAGAGCCTCGCAAGCATCCATTCCGCAGGTGCTAACCAGTAGAACAAATCCTATGAGCATATATTCTCCTTTTTTATAGGATTTCTATGAGTATAGCGTGTTTACGGGAGAGATTGTGCTCGGTTTTTTATTGAATCAATAGATGTTTACTCGGGCGCTTAAAGATTAACCAAATTTGGTAATGGCAACACCAGCCATAATAATGGCACTTGCGATAAGGCGTAATATTGAGGGCTTTTCTTTTAACATCCAGATAGAAATAACCATGGCGAACAGTACGCTGGTCTCACGTAGTGCTGCTACCAAGGCGATTGGTGTACTCTTCATGGCCCAAATGACGATGCCATAAGCCAATAATTGCATAGCACCACCAATGATGCCGTGACGCCAATGTTGCTTGATTTCACAAAAAATTCTATTCCTGTGCATTATCCAAAGCAGCACAAACATGGCTATCCCATTGGACATAAATAGCCAAAAAATATAACTGAGAGGTTCTATACTGGCCCGACTGCCCGCACCATCGGATAGGGTATAGCAGGCGGTAAATATCGCCGTAATTAATGCATAGATGATGGCTCGGCGATTGAGTTTGTTCGGGCCATGGCGGCCATCAAATGTCATCATAATGACCCCCGAAACCAAAATAACGGCTCCGAATAACGCCATTATGCGTGGAATTTCTGACAAAATTAACCACGAAAGTAGGGCACTTAATAGTGGTGCTACGCCACGCGCGATAGGATAAATTTGCCCGAACTCGGCTTGTTCGTAGGCTTTACTGAGAAAGAGACAATACCCAGTGTGAAAAGCGACTGACAGAAGTAACCAAGGGAGCGCGTTGAGAGAGGGTAAACCTACAAAGAAAATGCCGAAGAGTGAGATGACGCCGGAAAAAATTGCCATCAATGAAATGGCAACTAAACGGTCAGTACCAAATTTAACTAAAGCATTCCAGCTAGCATGTAGCAGTGCCGCGCCCAATACTGCAATGAAGATTTCAGTGCTCATCCCTGCTCCTTATTTAGGCGCATCAGTTTACCTTGGATTAGCTTGTTTGGCATGAGAATTAAATAGGATCATTAACAATGAGAAGGTTTAAAAGCTTTAGATTAATCAGTATATATACCGAATGATCTCAATATAATGCGGAGATGTATAATCTAATAGCGCTACGGTTAAGGCTTCCTAAAATAGTGCTAATTTGGCATTATATGGCAATGCATGATTTTTTTAGGATGAGTGATGAAACAGTTCCCTTTTGATAAACGTTACGAGATTGAAGATGCCAGCGGTGTTGTTGAGTACTACATTGACGGTGATGAATATATTCGCGGTCAGGACGGTATTCCAGGGTATCGAATTGCGGGTTATGAAGTATACGAATATAATGCAGAAGCCAAGCTTGCTGGTTTCCTTGAGGGGAAACATATCACAACCCCAGATGCAGATATTCTGCTGACAATTTTAGATGATAAACCTGCGGAAGATTTACCTGCATAAGTTTGATTTTGGGCTAGGGTAGCGTGGCCCAAAATCTAATACACTTCTATCTTGCCTGGTACTGTGAGTAAAAATGCCAACATCCTATGTCCCCATACCTAATTGCGATAGAATTGACAGAGTAACTAATGTGATAAGATATGTTTGAGGATATAAAGCATATGATTGCTCAGTTTACTATGGATAATATTGTCGGGCTGATTTTGGTCATCAGTTGTGTCATTGCTTTATTAATTGTATCTGTCTGGGGAATGCGGCGGCACCATTCTCGTTACAGTTTCATATTGCAGTTTGTCAGCTTCCTCCTGTGGTCTGTCATGGTAATGGTGATGGGGAACATCATCAATAATGCGCTCGCTGATATAAAGATAAGCTTTATCACACCTAAGACGGTTAATTTCGTCTGCATGTCAGTCATCTTATTAATGCTAATACGTAAGATGTTTGTATTATTTGATGTGTTGGAAAAACGGCAGGTAGCAAAAGGCAGTGATATCACCAGCGCTAAAATTATTGCGCGCATGTTAAAAATCACGCTTGTAGTGGTCGTTGTTCTGCTCTATGGCGAGCATTTGGGCATGAGTTTTTCCGGGCTGGTTACCTTTGGCGGTATTGGTGGTCTTGCCGTAGGTCTGGCTGGAAAAGATATTTTGAGTAATTTCTTCTCTGGAGTGATGCTTTATTTTGATCGCCCTTTTAATATTGGAGACTGGATACGTTTGCCGGATCGTCATATTGAAGGTGTTGTTGTTGAAATAGGTTGGCGGCTGACAAAAATAATGACATTTGAAAACCGCCCACTGTACGTTCCTAATTCTGCATTCACAGATACTAGTGTTGAAAACCCAGGTCGCATGACTAACCGTAGAATAAAAACCACTCTGGCGCTGCGTTATGAGGATGCCGATAAAATTGGCGCAATTGTGGATGAGATGCACAAATTTTTAGCCAATAATGATGATATCGATCACCAACAAACCTTGTTGGTCTATTTCAATGGATTTGGCGAGTCTTCTCTTAATATTATGGTTTATTGCTTTACCAAGACAAGAGTGTGGGCTGAATGGTTAGCCGTTCAGCAGACCTGCTATTTGAAGTTTATCGATATTGTTCATCAGCACGGTGCAGACTTTGCTTTCCCTAGCCGTACGCTTTATGTCGAAGATAGCACTGAGTCACCGTTCACTCCGGCGGAGCAGTAATTCTATTTTTATATGGTAACCGCCTCCGGGCGGTTATCTTATCAGAGTAGGAAATACCCAATAGATTAGGGGCAATTCAACACGGCGTTATTCCTGATAATAACTTTTTACAGAAGGTACTTTTCAGCCCGCTTAAAACCGACTAACGTAATCTTTTAGTGATAATTAGCCGGAGCCACCAATGAGTCAGCAACCCATTGTCTTGTATACCGATGCGGATTTTTTTAGCCCTTATGTCATGTCGGTCTATGTATCACTGACAGAAAAAGCGCTTCCCTTTACACTGAACACCATTGATCTGTCTGCTGGCGAGAACCTGCGTGAGGGATTTGGCAAGCTATCGGTAACTCGTCGTGTGCCTACACTGACTATCGATAATTTTCGATTATCTGAATCCTCAGCGATTTCTGAATACTTAGAAGAGCGATTTCCTTCAGCGGAATACGCGAGAATCTATCCGCAAGATAGACAAGAACGTGCCAAAGCACGCGAAATCCAAGCCTGGCTACGCAGTGATTTTATGCCAATTAGGGCAGAACGGCCTACCGAAGTCGTCTTTGCCGGAATGAAAATGCCGCTATTATCCGATCAGGGGCAACAGGCGGCCCATAAGCTGATTTCAGGGCTGGAACGCCTACTTTCAGATGGCCGAAAGAATTTATTCAGTGAATGGTGTATTGCGGATACTGATTTGGCATTAATGCTTAATCGGCTGGTGCTCAATGGGGATGAACTGCCGGGATATCTGAGCAAATATGCAAGCTATCAATGGCAGCGGCCTTCTGTGCAGCGATGGTGCACATTGTCACAAAAATAGAGTCGGTTATCCCTTTTTAAGCACAAGGATGCAGGAAGTGTGTAAAAAGATTGGCGCAGAATGAAGAACATGATTGAAGTTGAAACTGAGCGGCTACGGCTGCGGCAATGGATACCTTCAGACCAAGCCCCTTTTGCCGCACTTAATGCCGATAAGCGGGTGATGGAGTATTTCCCTGCGCCCTTGACTCGCGAGGAAAGTGATGCAATGGCCTCACGTTGTCAGCGATTGATTGAACAGCATGGTTGGGGGTTGTGGGCCGTCGAGCTTAAAGCCACAAAGCAATTGGTGGGGGCTTTGGGGTTGCATATTCCCGCAGCCAAACTCCCTTTTTCTCCTTGCGTAGAAATAGGTTGGCGCTTTGCTTACCCATTCTGGGGGCAGGGGTTAGCAACAGAAGCCGCTTTGGCTGCTTTGCGGGTAGGTTTCGAGAGATTAAAGTTGCCTAAAATTGTTTCATTCACTGCATTAATTAATTTGCGCTCACAAGCTGTGATGGAACGAATAGGAATGGTGCGAGCACCGGAGAGTTTTCCTCACCCTAATGTCAGCCCTGACAGCCCGCTTAGCCAGCATTGCTGGTATTACCTCACATCTCATCAGTGGCAGAGTCGTTAGGAGTTATTGATATTAAGGCGCGGAATTTTTGATTCAGTACAGCGGTGCGGCTACGGCTATAACTACATCAAATCAAGCAGGGGCAGTGAGCCATCAACTACTGCAGCAGTGATATAGATAATAAAAAGTGAATAGAGAAAGACGTTGCTGATCATTTGACACCTCGGGTTACCTACACGGGTAAAACTTTTGGTCATGACAGAGCAATTACAATATAGCATGCAAATTGAATAAAAAGCGCACAAAAAATGAATAACTAATGAATTTATTGTTGCTGATTTGTGATGCGGGCGGCTTTTTTATCAACCCAGCGACTTATGGGGCAAATTTTCGAGCGCTCTAGAAAACTAAAAGTGATACAAGCCAGAGAGATGAGACGAGGAGTGAAATTTATTGAATCTAGTGTTTTATCAATCGGTTAGCTTCAATTGAAAACAATTTAAGCAGCATACGAGCAGAGAGGGTGTAATTGTGCTACACTATGCGACCGATAATCAAGGATAAAACATGAAAAAAGTCGCAATCATTGCTCAGTGCTTAATAAACGCCAAGAGTTTCAGTGAGATGTCCGAAGCTGAATCCTCGATAAAAAAGACTTTCAACGAAAGTTATGCCGATCATTCATTCGATGAATGGAATACTGATGTTTCTACGTTGAGTGCTAACCGTATTATTAGCCTGGTTGCTGGTGCTTCCAAGGTTCGGGTCAGAGGGTTGATCCAAGAATTATGGAATCACTGATCCCAGCCCAAGGGTTTCTTATAACCTACCTACCATTTCACTACGCCAAGCATGCCAGCCATGCTGCGTGGTGAATGTTCCTCCCCGTAGCTTTCCATTTTCTGCTTGTTTCTTTCCATTGTCTCCTGCAAACCCGGTTCTTTCCATTGATTGAAAGCTGATCCGGTACAGATAATCTGAGTAACGCTGACCACGCCACGGTTTAGTGCCGCCGGTTAACGTAATCTAATAAGGTTGTACAACTGAGAGGCGAGCATATGTCATTTCTAGATAGTGTCAGAAGACTGGTTAGCAATGCCAAGGTGAAAATTAAATGCCCGGATTGTGGTGCAACGTCTGAGCAAAGCACGGAAAAAGTGCATAAAAATACGGCGTTAGTGTGCCCCAAATGTGGCTGCTTATTTTTACCTAAAGATAAACATTAGCGGCGGGTGATATTAACCAAAGATCATTGATGCCCACCGCAACAGCATTAATGCGCCGCAGATGCAAAGTAACACCACAAACATCTTCCAATGTTTTGTATGCAAGCGTTTGGTCCCCATAGGCCTTTATTTTTACCTCGATAGATTTGTTTGGCTTGAAATTATTTTGCGGGATTTATATGTTTACCGCAACTTAGGTATAGTAGCGAAAATTTATGTTGATGCGAGAGTGAGTTCGTGGCGTTGAGGTATAATATGCGTTGCATCAATAATATTACGATTAGGAATAATGAAACTATGGCTGCAATTCCACAAAAATATGAAAACGCCGAACGCTGGGCTTTTGGTGATACTGAACAAGTCGCAGATGATTTATTGGCGCTGGTTCTCAATGGCACTAAAACAGCAACCTGTGCGGCATTAGATGATGAAGGTGTCCCGCAGGCGGGTGATGTATTTGTTGTGGTCAATGGTCGCAATGAGCCGGTATGCGCAGTTGGGCTGACGGATGTTGAGTTGAAAACCTTTGATCAGGTTGATGAGGCGCACGCTTTGGCTGAAGGTGAGGGCGATCGCACATTGGCTTACTGGCGTAAAACACAACAACGTTTTTTTGAGGAATATGAACTTTTTTCCCCAGATATGATGCTGATTTGTATGCAATTCAAAGTGCTGGAAATATTCTAATAGCCGATTTATCCAGCAAGGAAACGGATTCGTTTTTTGGCTAGTTGGTTTTATCGGATATGAAAGAAGGAACCGCCACTCATAAGTTTTAGCTATGGGTGACGGATCTTTGAACCATCAAGTCACCCTCATTACCCAGGCATCTTGATGTCGGTCATAGTGCTTTTTGTAGAGCAGTTTATCTTGGCCATCTAATGTTGCCGGAATACTGGTACTTTCGTCCCACCCATCGAGCTGCATACACAATTCAGGATCCGATTTACACGGGATACTGACCGTGTTCTCACCTTTATCTACTGGTGCGGATAGCACTGCATCGTCAACTTCAAAATCTCTGATTTTTACTACAGTATTTCCCATAAAGACTCCTTTCTAACCTGGTGGTATGAGGTGTGACCAGACTGGTCGCCTTATTGAGAATAGCCGAGCTTAAAAAAAGTGCCAGAAGTTGTCGCGAAATAATGCAGCGTTCCTAGCAAGGAAGTTCGGCTAAGTTGAACTGATTGCGCCCATTCTTTTTAGAATAATAAAGCGCCTGGTCAGCGGTGAGCATTAAATCAGACTGATCAGTAATGCTGCTGTGCAGATGGGATTGATAGACAGTGACACCCAGGCTGATGGTGACTTTGCGAAACTTACTTTCACTATGCTTGATACCCATCGCGCGGATAGATTGCAAAATGTGCTCGGCGACCAGACTGGCCCCTTTTTGATCAGTATCCGGTAAGATTGCCGCAAATTCCTCACCGCCATAACGAGCCACAATATCGGTGCTGCGTTTCAATGACTTACGCAATGCTCTGGCGACCAGTCGCAGGCAGGCATCACCAGAGATATGGCCGTAACAATCATTGAAATTCTTAAAGTAGTCGATATCAATCATTAAAACTGCCAATGGCGAAGCTGAGCGCCTTGCCCGCATAAATTCATGGGCGAGCACTTTCTTGAACTCTCGACGATTAGGTAATTTAGTTAATGAGTCGGTTCTGGCTTGAATTTCGAGACGCCGATTAGCCTTAATCAGTTTAAGTTCCAGAAGCTTACGCTCGTGGATATCTTCTGCTGTGCCGTACCAGCACTCCACATTGCCGTGCTCATCTACACTGGGTACGGCGCGAATACGCATCCAGTTCCAACCTTTTTCCACATGACAAAAACGTATTTCGACATCAAGTGGGTCATGTGTTTGCAGAGAATGCTCCCAACTTATTAATGTGGGATGGCGGTCATCAGCATGAATGGTTCGCAGCCATCTGTCTGCCAACGCTTCTTCGCGGGTTAGCCCAGTGATTTTTTCAAAGCGAGAGCTGACATTGGTGATCATGCCGTCTGGGGAGGCAGTCCAGGGGATCTGTGGGTTCAGTTCCACCATATTGCGATAATGTTGCTTACTGCTACGCAACTTCTCTTCCATCTTTTTCAGTGCGGAGATATCAATCATGGCGACGGACAGGCCACTCACCTGACCACTAGGATATCTGGCGGCATTGATGCGCATGAAAAATACCCGTTGCTTATCCGGCATTGGAAACTCGGCATCGGGGATGCTGTCGTTACAATAGGCTTTTAGCAGGGCACTTTGCAGTATAGGGATGATACCAGGTAAGAAATCAGCCACTTTATGACCATTCACTTCAGCTGTTTTTTTACCTAATAATTCTGCCAGATAGTCATTTACCGTCAGGTAGTGCAAGGCTGTATCAATAAAGCACAGGCCGGCTGGGGCACTGGAATAAATGGATTCCAACTCGAAGAGGCGTTGACTGGCGTTGTAAGGTAAGTTGCTAAGATTACGGTCTATTCCCCGATAACCTTTGAATTCCCCATTGTGGTCAAAAAGTGGAATACCACTACTTTCTATCAAGACTTCGCTGCCATCTGCGCGGATATTACGGTTTTGTAATCCCGCAAAAGGAATGCGCTCAGCGGCAATTTCGGCGAATAGTTTTCCTACCCGATGAGCTTCATCTTTGGGCATAAAATCAAATGGTGTTTTGCCGATCACTTCATGAGGAAGGCGGCCTAGCAGCTCGATAGATTTTGCAGATGAAAACGTATAACGGCCGGCAACATCAACTTCCCAGATCCAGTCTGAATTATTTTCGATGATATCCCGTAAGCTGTTCATTTCTTTTAACAGAGCAATGTCAGCTGATTTTTCCCGATTATCATAATCAGTCATGATGCCCACTCCTGTTTAATCGCGGCTTTCCTTAGATAGAAGTCTGTCGGCTATTATTTAAGCCCGCAGATTGTATAACAGGGACAGATTTAGTACAGCTCATTCGGAATATTCTTATCTACAAATTATTTTATTATGATTATCGCACTGATAAATAAAGGAAAACTGATAATGACCCCTTTGAGGATATTGAAAAATGGGCTTCCCAGATAAAATTAACAATCAATACACCAGAACCAGGCTAACATTATCCCGATAGTCGCCCGGTGTTCTTTGATTCTGATTGGGGTTAATCACAGCGTGAAAAGGAACGAGCTGCGCGGCTCCAGTTCCTGAGCCGGGTTGCATTGAACTTGCATCCCACAGTGTGGTGCCGGAGGTGCCCTGATACAGCTGATATTGCAGATAGTCAGTGACAGTTGTGGAATTCAATTTCATTTGTCGCCAATTCGTCACTGGGTTATCCCCTGGTGTGACATAAGTATTAAAGGTGGTGCCCTTGGTGCAGGTGAGGGTGATATTTTGGCTGATTGGGTTAAATTGTCCGACTAATGCAAAACTACCAAAATTGACATCTGAGGCGCTATTAATGGCGCAATCCTTGCTGACCACTAAAGTGACAGTCACTGAGGAGATATCAGTACCCGTTCCGCTGCCAACCCAGGAGCCTATGCAGCCTCCCAGCACGTTCAGTACTTTGCAAATGTTGTAATTCCAGGCCAGATTGATCACATCTGTATAGGTTCCAGCACTGATATTGGTGCTAATGACGCCGTTATTTCCAGTACGAATGTAGATGGGTAAATTTGCGTTTAGAGAACCTAAGCTAATTGATAGCAAACTTGAACTTGCGTAATCCAATTTACCGCCAATAGGCAACGCAGGGCTGAAGGTGCCGGTACGATAAATCGAGTAAGGAATCAGGTCGCCAACTTCATTTTTGAGGTTAAGGTTATTAGTTGTGCCGGATATTGTTGCGGACAAAGTAAATGACCCTAATAACGTAATTGAGATTAATGCCCCTGGGCAGGTCATTGCCGTTGCTCCCTGAGCATTAACGGCGGTGGTACCAGCGGTTACAGATGAGCTGGGCGGCAGGGTGACCGTGCCGGGTGAGAAAGTACAGGAGTCAGCTTGAGCAGGAGGAGCAATAAGCCCCATCAGTAATATCAGCAAAGTGATAATACCCAAGTGGCTAGCTACCAAGCTGATTCTAATGTTATTTGGGGTCATATCCTCTCCATTATTTTCGCTATTATTGGCTTATTTGCAGGTTACTGTGCCAATATCCTGAATGCCTGTGCTGGCCTTAAGGGCAAATTGCAGATAGCAATTAGCTCCATTGTCAGCCCGGATTATTTTCAGCTTATTTTGTGGTTTAGCTTGTTCAATATAAGTAATACCGTCCCAGCCGACATAACTGACCGGTTTTGTCTCAGAGGTAAATACCGGGCTACCCTTAGGCAAATCTTTACCTGACTCATCGGTGATACGTAGTGTTGCGGAGGTGATTTGTTCTAAGGGGAAGTCGATTAAATAACCACTGCGTTCGCTAATAGCTAAGCGTCGTTCAACTTCAGGCATGCTTACATCCGCCGGTAAGCTCATTGGGTCAATCTGGAATTTTGCCTGATAATAAGATGTGACATTAGGGACTAATAAATAACCGTCGTCGTTGGTTGTGCCGATCAGCTGATTTTCATAACTGACAGGAATCTGACCAAACCCATGAGTTGATATCAGGGCGAAAGCATCATTAATGGTGTTACTGGCATAGACACCATTATTCATTACCACCAGTGATCCGCTGACTTCGCCCCAGCTTTGATAATCTCCCTGACTGCCATACACGCCAACCCGGCTCTCCAGCGCGCGTGTCCGCCAGATAAGGTCAGCCTGCTGATAGCTGCTATTTTCACCGGTACCATTGGCATAAGCCAGATTCCAGCCAAACCCGCCGTTAGTTGGGGTCGCCCGGCTATAGTTTACGCGTTGGCTCCAATTGTTATTGGTATCGCGCACACTACTGATACTGCCAGCCCCCCAATCCCCCAGAGGAATGCTTAACACCATCTGTGCGTTATAACCCTTACTGCCCAATTCGCGGTTGAGTGAAAAGTAAACACTAGTATTGTGCCAGAGGGTGGTGTTGTAGCTAATATTAACCAGACGAGTTCGCTCACCTAATGCATCACGGACGTCAAAATAACCTGAGCCGATTGAACCATACGCACCTAACCCCAGGCTGCCGGTAATTTGGTCAGTACGGCGACTGGGCCGGTATTCACTTTTATAATTTGCCAGGTCGCCATAGTTTGGGCTGCGGTTAATCCGTTGCGCGTTCAAGCTGAAAAAAGCGTTGCTATAGCTGTAGCCAAGCGAGTATTGATTGCCGCGCCCGCCATAGCGCAGAGACGGTGAGGATGGTGGGGTGCTGATATCTGTTTCTATGGGGGCGATACCACTACCTAAAACTGCATCACCGGCGTTACTGATAGTGTAAGAACTATTCACAACACCATAATTTCCGACCCGCAAACTGACCCCACTGCCCACCACATTCAGTTGTTTGGCGATATCGGCTCGCCCTTCCAGTGTCAACCAGGGGGTGGTGCCATAACGTAGCACTCCGCTGGCAACTGGCTCACCATAGTCAGCGGATCGAATGCCATAGTTTTGGCGCAACATGCCACTTGAAATACTAAAATCCCATAAGCCGGGTTTGAGCAAATCGCTGGCTACATAGAAGGGGATTGAGGTGCTGACCTGGCGGCCTAACGCATCGGTGGTGACTACAGTTGCTTGCCCTGCGCCATTTATTCTTGGCCCATTATCAATCACAAAAGGGCCGGGGTTAACGGATGCCGATTGCGTTCTAAAGTTATCAATATAGAGATCAACGGTACTGGGAATGGCCGCCTGACCGGCAAACTGTGGTAGTGGGTAAGTCACTAAGTCCGGGCGAATAGCAAAGTTACGTGACACTTGAAGGCCACCCACCCGCACTGAGCTACTCCACGCCAGCGAGCCGGTTATCAGGTCGCCCGCACTGTAGCTCAGTAAGTGATTCTCATCATTTAATCGCCACTGAGTATCGTAGCGGACATACCCTTTTTCTACCGTAACGTTATCGGTATCTGTCAGGTTACTACGATAAATTCCGGTGTTACTGATCAAGCCAAAATGATCAAACAGGCGCTGTTCTGTCCAGGCCGAAGCATTGCTGGGTTGGCCGCTGCTATTTCCCTGGCTGGCATAGATATCGTAGTTAAACAGTAGGCCGAGACTGCTTTGCGCCAGATTGTAATCCTCTGTTGCCGCAGTATTCACCCGCTGCTCAGGCAGCCATTCGCTTGGAACATCAATGAGTAATCTCTGGCTGTCACCTTGATAGGTAACATGAACTTTATCCATGACATCAATAGCTACTTCGGGTGTGTTTGGCGAAGGCGCGGGGAAACCAACAGTTTTTAACTGTTCGGGTGTCAAATAATAGTGGCCATCGCGATAAATCACCGGCACGGCTTCGCCAAAGTTACGGCCATTAACCACCAGTTCAAGATATAAGGTGGTGTCAGGCATCACCGCAGCAGATGGCGGAGGTGGCAAATCATTCCCCCTTACCGTTAGTGGTATAAATGCAGGGGATATCATTGATGCATACACCAATGTCAAAAATGGCGACAGCCTGAATTTGATAATCATCCCAAACCCTAACGTATTGGCAGTTATTCCCATTTATCAATGCCATAGCGGCGCATCAATCAATAAAGACCCTTCATATGAATCGTCTATTGATGGGGAATAACGATAGGTTTTGTATGACTATTGACCAACGCAGTTAATTGCCCGCTATTGGCAGACGCAGGAACTTGAAAGCGCATTTCATTACCCGGCAGAACATAGCCCATCAACCCACTATTGAGACTTGTATTCTGTAAGTTGACTTGAGAGATACGGGCATGAGTTTGCCCTTGATTGCGAATAGCCAGCCATGTTTTGCCACTATCCTGCACCAGTTTGTAGCTGAGACTGAGCGGGAAAAATGTTGCTGGATTATTGGCATCTTCAGACTTCAGGCCATCACCATAGATGAATAATGGGACGGAATAGCGCATCTGAAACTTCAGCCCCATATTTAAAGAGGGGGCGGCGGCATCTTCGTTGGGATCTTTACGCGGGATCTCATCAATCAACACTCTGAATGCTTGTTCCTGACCTGCTGGTACTTGCGTATTTTTAATCAGCCGGATCAATTGACGTTTGCCCGGTAAAATAGTAGCAACTGGTGGGCTGGCGATGATCGCCGATTGATTGTTGTAATCTTCCTGTCCGGATTTTTGCTGCCACCCTAAAACCCGAATTTGCATATAAACGGGCTGGCTGTCTTTATTTTCCAGCCACAGTGCAGTGGCTTTCTCATGACTATTGATCACCGGATCTATCGGCCAAATAAGTACCGAGGAGGCAGCATAAAGTGGGCTGCTGGCAACTGCCGTAGCAAATAAAACCAACGACGCAAGTGATGTTAATCTAATCATGGTGAACTCCTTGTCGGTAAAATACACACACAAAATAAAAAGTAATTTAATAAGTGACGGTCACTAATAGCGTATCGGTGTAATTCCCCGCGGTGGGGAATGAACTACTGGCAAACAATTGCGCATATAAAACGATCTGCTGTAGCGTGCTATTCGCAGTAATGACCCGCGCAGTGCCGCCGTTACTGCCATTGCCCCAAATAACACTGCGAGCGCTATCTTGAAATATTTGATAAAACAGATATTCACCGGTCGCGCTGTTGAGTAATCGCCTGCCAGTAGCAATATTCCCAGTGGTATTCGTACCACTATTTAACGCCAGAGTGATGCTGGGCGTACCACTGCATTGAATCATGATTGAACCGGCATTTTGACTGGAGACGATATTGATGGCCGTTGACAGCGAAGAGACATTGCCAAAATTCAGCGCACCAAAGCTGCTGCTATCGCTATTGCCACTGCCTAAAATACAGCCCGGCAATATGGTTGCATTAACGGTAAAGGCGCGATTTAGCGTTTCCCCATAACTGTTTGTCACAGGCAAACCCAGCAGGCTAAAGACCAGTAATGTAATGACGGTGGGATAGAAACTGTTAAGCGTCATCTTGCTTCCCCTACCAATTGACCGTGACTTGAATGGTATCGGTATAAATTCCCACCGAGGGTGTGCTCTGTGTCGGAATCAGCCCATAGACGGGGAGGGTGACGGGCTGCCCGCTGGCAACTTGAGAAATTCCGACGGTATTGTCCCAAATATGGCTATGATCGGCGTCGGTATACAGGTTGTAATTGACATGCTGATTGGTCGGCCCTCCGACTAAATAGCGGTTGCTGACGCTCCCACTCTGCCCGGCACTGAGTAACACGGTAAAGCTGGTGTTTTTGCTGCATTGCACGGAAATTGCTCCACTGTTGGCTTGACCGATAACGCTTATCGGGCGGTTTAGCACAGTGACTGAGCCAAAATTCAAGGTACCAAAGGTGGTCGCCCCCGCCGTCGTCGTACCTGCAATGCAGGTGGGCAATAACGTCGCATTGACCGTGATATTGGCCGTTTTCGAGACGGCATAAACCGGATAAGTTCGCAGTAATAACAGTGAGAAAATGAACCATAACAGCACTGTTTTATCGATATTTATCCGTAAGTTATCTGGCGTGATACCCAGAACCATACCTGCTACCAACTGACCGTCACGTTGACGGTATCGTTATAGGTGCTAACACTGGGTGTTGTTTGTGTAGGAACTTCACCATAAATGGTGAGTGGGATGGCGGTACTAATCGCGACCGCGGTGCCAGTCAGTTGATCAGTGCCTGTTGATCCCCAAGGCTGGGAATAGCCATTGTCTTTATACAAATTATAATTTACAAACTCTGTCGTACCGCCCGCCAGGCGGCGTTGGGCAAGCAAAGCATGGGCACCATTGTCTATTCCGATATTGTAGGTAGTACCTGCACTACAGTATAAATTTAACGCGCCATTAGCTGTACTGCTGTACGCCTGTCTGATTCGGGTATTTAAGGTCGAGACGGTACCGAAGTTTATGGTGCCTAAATTGGTTATCCCACCAGCGTTCGTCCCGTCGTTGATATAACACCCCGTAATAATGGTTAATGTCGCACCTAGCGTTCCGGTTACTGTACCAGCACTTTCTACTGACGGAGCTGCTTGTAATAAAACCATTGCACCTAGAATAAGTAAGGGTTTCTTCATTATTTCTTCCTTAATCATAAAATTTGCAGCCAGGTAATCTAGAATTAAGTTGCGCCAATAACGTAGCGCAACTGATGTTTTCGACACTAATCATTAAAAAATCTAGATAATTAATTAATAGCAGCAAGATGCAAAAAGTGTTCGATATTAATCAAAAAATTACTCATCCATCTCATATCTATCATTTATTGCATCTTTTTCTTGAAAAATGACAGAACTGGTTTAATCCCTATATTCAAGATGAATTGATGTTTTGTGTTTTTAATTCTTAATGTGAATCCTTTCAGCTGAGCCATAAACTCGCCATGTCTATGGGGTGGGGAATGTTTATTGATTAAATTTATTTCTTAAATGGATTGCGGAAATTCCCAGCGCTATCGCGGCTAACAGTGCTGCAACGCCGTAAGTCAATTGCATTCCCTGGATAATATCTGTCGTGGTTGCCAGTTGAATATTTTGAGCGGTCGACGCGCAGGCAAAAATAGCCCCCATAACCGATGCGCCAGTGATAAGCCCAAGGTTGCGTGCCAGGTTAAGCATGCCGGAAACGACACCCCGTTGATCGGCACTCACAGATTTAATCATTAGCGTATTGTTAGCCGTCTGGAAAATGGCATAACCCGCCGTAATCAGGCAAACCGGGACGACATAGCCCAGTACACCCCAGCCTGTGGGGATGATCGCCAATATCGTGGCCCCAAAAGTGACGCCGACCAATCCGCCGGTGACCATTATTTGAGCACCCAATTTATCCACCGCATAACCCGCCGGAATACTCCCCAGCGCCGCGACTATCGGGCCAGCGGACATCGCTAAGCCAACCCATTGTGCTGGCAAGCCCAGCGCCCGTGAAAGATAAAATGGCCCAACAATCAATGTGGACATCATGATGGTCGTGACCAATGTGCTCATGATTAAACTGCCGCGCAGGACTGAATGGCGCAACATAGCGGTTTGAATTAAGGGGTATTTCGCCCTTTTTTCTGCCCGACTAAATAGCCCGACACCGATGGCTGCTGCTGCTAATAACGCTAAATTACGTGCATCGAATCTGCCATGTCCCCATGTCATCGATAGCGCATACAGCGCAAGAATTAGGCCTAGGAGCAGCATCCCGATGGGATCAAAGCCAGATTGCGGTTGAGTGAATGCAGTCCGGTTACGGGGCAAGTAACGCGATATCAGCAGCAGGGCCAATAGTCCCAAAGGGATATTAATTAAGAATATGGCAGGCCAGCCAAACCCGGCAATAAGTATGCCGCCGAGAGAGGGGCCAAGTGCGGTACCGAGGGCGGAGACTGTGCCGAGCATTCCCATAACTCGCCCGGTTTTTTCTTGGCTAACCGTTTCACCTACCAATGCTAATGTCAGTGTCATCATGGCGGCAGCACCTAACCCTTGTATGACTCGGGCGGCAATCAGTATCCCCATCGTGGGTGCTAATGCGCAGCCCACCGATGCGACGCTGAATAATCCAATCCCGGCTTTTAGCAACAGGCGCTTGTCAATGATATCGCCCATGCGCCCAATACTGATGGCCGATGTGGTTATCGCCAACAAGTAGGCTAATACTACCCATTGCGCATCCTGAAATGAGGCATTTAAAGCCTGCGTCAATGTGGGTAATCCTACATTGGCAATGCTGGTGGCTAATGACGAAAGCAGCATCGGCAGGGAGAGGCTGAGCACTGTTTTTCGCAGGTTGGTATCTTCGACTTTGAGTGAGTGTATATTGCGGGTATTGGCTTTCATGTGGGGATAGCTCCAAATAAGACTTAGTCAGAGGCTATTCCATTACATGACAGGGCGGAAGACGCACTGAATGCAGTTTATTGCTGCATTCAACGCCATGTCATCACCGGTTGTGCTAGAGTCACTGAATGACAAAACCTGATCTCAATTTACTCCTTACTCTCAATGTTCTGCTGGCAGAAGGTAGTGTGGTGCGTGCCGCCCAGCGATTGGGGCTAAGTCCATCGGCAATGAGCCGTGCGCTAGCGAGATTACGCCAAACCACCGGTGATCCTTTATTGGTTAGGGCGGGGCGGGTGTTGGTTCCCACGCCAAGGGCGCTTGAACTGCGTGAGCAGGTCAGCCAATTAGTTGAGGGCGCAACATTGGTGCTGCGCCCGGCCGAGAAACTAAATCTTGCACAGCTGAGGCGTATTTTCACATTGCGTACCAGTGACGGTTTTGTCGAAAATTTTGGTGCGATGCTGTTGGCGCGAGTTAACCAAGATGCTGCGCAGGTGCGGTTGCGCTTTATGCAGAAAATGGACAAAGACAGTGCATTGCTGCGTGATGGCATTGTCGATCTGGAAACCGGTGTCGTGGGCTCTTCGGCCAGCCCTGAATTGCGCACGCGCGGGTTATTTCGCGATCGCTTTATTGGTGTTGTCAGGGCGGGGCATTCATTGAGCCAAGGGGAGATATCCCCCGAACGCTATGCTAGCCAGGGCCATATTATGATTTCACGGCGTCAGGGCCATAAAGGGCCAGTTGATGATGCTTTGCAATTAGTGGGTCTGGAACGAAACGCAGTGACTTATGTTGACGGTATCTCGACCGCGTTGGCATTAGTGAAAGGATCGGACTTGGTTGCCACCGTTGCTGAACGTCATACCCAGAACCTGCGCAGCGGGATGTTCAGTTTTCCTCTGCCGATAACTTCACCGGTTATCATGATTTCTATGCTCTGGCACCCACGTATGGAGGCTGATCCGGCGCATCGTTGGTTGCGCCAATGTGTGTTGGATGTGTGTGGTGATGACCATCAGGGCGGCATGACGTTACCGCCCTGATCGGCCGCCAAACTAGAAGTGCGGTATCGCCGTTCCCCAGTCGCGCCAGTCTTTAGGCTCTTGCGGGTTAAGCAGGAAGTGTTGATTCACACTGGCTTTCGGTGCCAATGGGGTAGTTGGCGGTGTGGCGAAAGCAATGCCACCGCGAATAAACTGCTGGAAGGTGCCACTTTTCACCACTCCGCCGGTCAGGCCAAATTCAAGGTTATAGCCTGATGCCAGCCAGAAGACGCTGTTTTGCCGTACTAATTGCTGGTATTTCTGACTGATACGCAGGGAAACCTGTACCCGATCAGACATCGCCCCCAGATTAAATCCGGTTACTGTCCCCACTTCCAGCCCACGGAACAGAACCGGTGTCCCCACCTGCAATGACCCCGCCTCAGCGGTATCGAGGATAATGCTCAGGCCATCAAGATAGCGCGAATCCGTAATAGTGGCGGTTTGCAGCTCAAAAGTGCGCAAGGTGCCACCTTTGCCCGGCTCTACATTAATATAGGGCTGGAACAGGGTATCGAGATTGTTCACTCCGGCAGCGGAGATTTCCGGTGAAACAATCGAGAAACGGGTACCTGCGCGAGCAAAACTCTGCACATATTCGGGATAAAGCACTGCTTTGGCGAGCACTTCATTGCGCTCTGGGGCTAGTTTCAGCGATTCAACCTGGCCGATATTGATACCCAGATAACGAATTGGCATGCCGGCGGCAAGTTTGCTGGCATCAAAAGTGCGTAAGATAATCTGGCTACCAACCGCGCGCGCCGCAGTTTCGTTAGCATAAAGTGTGCGTTTTGCGCCTTTATCCAGCGTAACGCCTTCAAGATTATCAAAGCTGATAGCACCTTTTAATGCGCGATTCAGCGGAGAAGCTTGCACAGTCAGGCCACTCCCGTTCAATTGCACTTTTGCCCCGCCTTCGGCCCAGAAGATACTCTTATCAGTGAGTAGCTTGCGATATTCCGGTTGAATATAAACATCCACTTCGAACTCGTTGGCTTTCGGCCTGATCTGAGTAATTTCACCCACCTGGAACTTGCGATACAACACCACTGAACCGGTCTGCACATCAGGCAGGCTGGTGGCGGTTAAGGTGAGGGTGGTGGCCGGGCTATTGCCTAAAATGCCGTCGGTCGCTTTATCTACGCTGCTGTACAGCGGATACTTACCGAGTGGATCACCTTTGCTGCCTGGCAGAATCAGAATACCGCCGTCAATCCATTCCTGAGCACTGGCACCTTGCACATCAATGCCATCGATACCAAGTTTGACATCAAGGCGGCTGTTAACCACAAATTTGCTGTCTTTGTGTACTAAATTACGGTATTTCGCTTCAATTGCTGCGGTAAAACTGACGCCATTGGCTGACAGTTCGCGCGTTAATATCTGACCAATTTTAATGCCATGTAGTGAGATGGGCTGGCCCACATCAATGCCGTAGCTTTCTGGCGCGGTTAATTGTAATTCAAGCACATTAGGTTGCTGTAACAAGCTTTTACTGCTGGGCAGCACGGTAAAACGCTGCTGCGGTTCACCCTCGCCGGGGATCAGCTCCAATGTATTTCCGGTTAAAAGCTCACTAAGCTTGGCATCATTAAGGCTGATGCGTGGGCTGTTCATTTCAATGCGCGTACCAGTACGCATTAAATCGACCACAGATGGGTCAAGCGTCAGTTCGCCGGTCACTTTGCCATCCGGCTGGAGTGTCATTTTAGTCAGAGTGCCGACTTGTAAACCCTGATAAATCAGCGGGGTACGCCCCTCACTCAAGCTGTTGCCGCTAGGTAAATCCAGTGTGATGGCGACACCGCGCTGGCTGTGTGCTAAATCAGGATAAAGCTGGAAAGGCTGGTCTGGCTTGGCGTTCTGGCTATTGGGCGGGGAGTCAAAAGCGATGGCTCCATTGACCAACGCGGCCAGACTTTCCATTTGTACGGACGCGCCATTGAGACTGAAATCGCCTTTAAAACCAGATACATTCCAGAAGCGAGTGTTATTTTTGACCAATTTGGCAAAGCGCCGGTCAATCAGCACATCAATGACTACACCGTTATTATCAGGAGCAATGTTGTAGTCGTAGACTTTTCCCACCGGAATCTTACGGTAATACACCAGGGAGCCATTATTCAGCGAACCCAGATCTGGCGCATGGAGATGCACCATTAACTCACCGGTATTGAGGCGGAATTTAGGTTGGGTATCCAGCGCGGTGAAGTGACTTTGCGGTTTGCCTTCACCGGGCATCATGCCGATATAGTTACCGCCGACCAAGGCATCCAGCCCAGAAACCCCAGCCAATGACGCTTTTGGTGTCACCAACCAAAATTGAGTTCCTTCACGCAACGAGTCTTCCATGTCATTTTTGATGCTGGCGGTAACTTTAATATTACGCAGATCATCATCCAGACTGATGGATTGCACCATCCCGACTTCGACACCTTGGTAGCGCACAGGCGTACGCCCCGCCACAATCCCGGCCGCAGACTGGAAATCGATAGTGACTTCCGTGCCACGTTCTTGCCAGTTGTTATAAACCAGCCACCCCGCAATCAGCAGGGCAATAAAAGGCAGTAACCAGAAAGGTGATATCCGGCGTTTATGTTTAATCTGTGCCTCAGTCGGTGTACTCGGCGTTTCCTGTTGCATGTGCATCCCAAATCAATCGGCTATCCAGCCATTCAACAGCAAGGATAGTCAAAATGACCGCAGACCCAAAATAGAAGGCTGCTGGCCCCATAGTAAAGGAAAGGAGCTGATCGCGATTAATCAGCGACATCATTAGTGCAATAACAAAGAGATCCAGCATTGACCAGCGGCCAATCCAGGTAATTAGACGCAGCAACCGCATTCGAGTTTTCAAGCTGTGCTGTGTCTTTAGATGAATACTCATCAGTAATGTTATTAAGACAATGATTTTGGTAAAAGGCACCAGCACACTGGCGATAAACACCACGGCGGCTATCGGCAGATTACCAGATGAAGCGAGAGAAACCACACCGGAGAAAATAGTATCCTCCATGCGCGTGCCGTTGGCATAAACAATTGATATCGGCAATAGATTGGCGGGCAGCAGCAACACGATAGAAGCAATTAACGCCGCCCAGGTTTTTTGGATGCTGTGACGGCGGCGATGGCGTAAAGGGATGTGGCAACGCGGGCAGCGGCCGAGGGCATCAGGGTGCCCGGTGTAATGACAGGATAAACAGACGCGCAGCGTCTCTCTGGGGCCGGGGGGCTGCTCTTGCGGGTAAAAACGCTCCCACAGTTGCTCCAGATTAAGATGCACCAGCGCCAGAATACTCAGTAATGTTAACGTCAGATAAGCTATTAATCCGGTTCCGGCCATTACATCGGCGTATTCTTTGACTTTAATACAAGCCACCGCCATGCCGATAAGATAGATATCCAGCATCACCCACTCTTTCAATCGCTCCAGCATCAATAAGATTGGCCGCAGGTTCATACCCATTCGGCTGCCAATTCGTAGATAGAGTATTGAAACGGTCAGGGTAATCGGCGCACCCAGAATGCAAAATGCCACCATACTGGCGGTGATAGGGTGGCCTTGACGGCTCATTTGCCAGATCCCTTCCAGCAAACTGGCATCAATTCGGGTGCCAAGCAGGCGGATAGTAATCAGCGGTTCGGTAAACGCAAATGGCATCAGTAATAGCATAGCGACAGCAATGGCGGTCAGACGGGTCAGTGACCAATCTCGCCCACTGGCAATTTTTGCGCTGCAACGCGGGCAATAGGCGGTTTGCCTGCCATTGAGTGGCGGCAAGGTAAACAGCGCATCACATTGACAGCATCGCTGAACCCGGGAGGTGGACAGTGGGCGCTGAATGGCATGTATTTTCATCTATTAAGCACCCTGACACCGACATCGGTCTGTAAAGAGTAAACAGTAAATAAAAGAGTAAACAGTAAATAATAGAGCGGATGGTAGCAGAGCAATCACTCAAAACAAGGGGCAAAAAGGGCCAAACTCCCGATGTCGGTAACTCTTTTGCAGGGTAAGCGCCGAATAACCTTGTAGCAACGCGCAATTAATGATTATTTTATATAAGCTACGCGCAACAATTGCCTCTGGCTATTCTTAGGTTTCTAACGGTCATTACATGAAAAAAGCAGAATTCTACGCGGAATTAAAACGTGACTTGAGTGCTCTGATTGCAGGTGAAACTAATTTCATCGCCACATTGGCTAACGCCAGCGCTTTAATTTATGAGCGCCTTGACGGTTTGAATTGGGCGGGTTTTTATTTGCTCGATGGTAATCAATTGGTGTTAGGGCCTTTCCAGGGAAAAATCGCCTGTGTGCGTATTCCTGTCGGGAAGGGGGTGTGTGGAACTGCGGTGGCAGAAAATCGCGTTCAGCGGGTCGGTGATGTGCATGCATTCCCCGGTCATATCGCTTGTGATGCCGCCAGTAATGCTGAAATTGTGCTGCCAATCACAGTTCAGGGAAAAGTTATCGGCGTTTTGGATATCGACAGCATTGTTTATGATCGCTTTGATAAAGACGACGAATTAGGCTTAATCTCAGTCGTGGCGGGGCTTTGCGAGCATCTGGAGCTTTGTGACAGCGCAAAATATGTTACACAAGCTGCAAGTTGATATACGGATAACGTGGCAATTGCTGATGGCGTCATTATAATGACGCCTGTTCATGCCTGCGCTGGTTGGCAAACCCGTTGTAATCAGGAAATTTCATGGAAAATCAACCTAAGTTGAACAGTAGTAAAGAAGTCATAGCCTTTTTGGCTGAGCGGTTCCCGCTTTGTTTCACCGCCGAAGGCGAAGCACGTCCACTGAAGATCGGTATTTTTCAAGATCTGGTCGAACGTGTTCAGGGGGAAGAGAATTTAAGCAAAACGCAATTGCGTTCTGCGCTGCGTCTCTACACCTCAAGCTGGCGTTATCTTTATGGGGTCAAAGTCGGTGCTGAACGTGTTGATTTGGACGGCAACCCTTGTGGTGTGCTGGAAGAGCAACATGTAGAACATGCCCGCAAACAGCTGGAAGAGGCGAAAGCCCGTGTTCAAGCACAACGTGCTGAACAACAAGCTAAGAAGCGCGAAGCTGCCATTGCTGCGGGTGAAACCCCAGAGCCACGTCGCCCACGTCCGGCAGGTAAAAAACCTGCGCCGCGTCGTGAAGCGGGTGTGGCTTCGGAAAACCGCAAGCCTCGTCAGTCACCTCGCCCTCAGCAGGCTAATCAAAAACAAGCTCGGCCACCTCGTCCACAGGCCGAGGAAAACCAGCCACGCCCTGTGCCGGTCACAGATATCTCTAAACTGCAAATTGGTCAAGAAATCAAAGTCAGAGCAGGCAAGAGCGCGATGGACGCAACCGTATTAGAAATCGCTAAAGATGGCGTACGGGTGCAGCTATCTTCCGGTCTGGCGATGATTGTGCGCGCAGAACACTTGCAGTTCTGATACGGAGGCCAACCTAGGCATGAACAAATTTGTCAGACTAACAGCAATCGCAGGCTTGTTACTGGCGGGGGCAAGTTACGCTGCTGATACCACAACGTATCGCATCGACCAACTTCCTCAATTGCACCAGGAACCAGAGCATGCAACCGTGAGTGAGCGCGTAACATCGCGCTTCACTCGCTCTCACTATCGCCAATTTGCATTGGATGATCAGTTTTCCGCCAAAATATTTGATCGCTACCTCAACATGCTGGATTACAGCCACAACGTGTTGTTGGCATCAGATGTGGCAAAGTTCGCGGATAAAAAACATTCGCTGGACGATGAATTAAAATCCGGCCAATTAGATACGCCGTATGCGTTATTCAATTTGGCGCAAAAACGCCGTTTTGAGCGCTATCAATATGCACTGTCAGTTTTGAACCGGCCAATGGACTTTACCGGTAATGACACCATTGACATTGATCGCAGCAAAGCGCCTTGGCCGACTAGCGAAGCTGAGCTGAACAAGCTTTGGGACGCAAAAGTTAAATACGATCAGCTCAATTTGAAATTAACCGGTAAAACGGACAAAGAAATCAAAGAGACGCTGACGAAGCGCTATCAGGCGGCCATTAAGCGTTTGACGCAAAGTAATAGCGAAGACGTTTTCCAGCTGATTATGAATGCGTTTGCCCACGAAATTGACCCCCATACCAATTATCTGTCCCCACGTAATACCGAGCAGTTCAACACCGAAATGAGTTTGTCTCTGGAAGGTATCGGTGCCGTTCTGCAAATGGATGATGATTACACATTAATCAACTCCATGGTTCCTGGTGGCCCGGCAGCGAAAAGTAAAACTATCGCGGTGGGTGATCGGGTGATCGGCGTTGGTCAAACGGGCAAACCGATGGTGGATGTTATCGGCTGGCGTCTTGACGATGTGGTCGCGCTAATTAAAGGGCCGAAAGGCAGTAAAGTGCGGTTAGAAATTTTACCAGCCGGTAAAGGGACGAAACCTCGTACCGTGACGTTGACGCGTGAACGTATTCGTCTGGAAGACCGCGCGGTGAAAATGTCGGTGAAAACCATTGGTAAAGAGCGTGTCGGAGTTCTGGATATTCCTGGTTTCTACGTTGGCCTGACCGAAGACGTCAAGGTGCAGTTGCAGAAACTGGAAAAACAGAATGTCAGCAGTATTATCATTGACTTACGTAGCAATGGTGGTGGTGCGCTGACTGAAGCTGTCTCTTTATCGGGTTTGTTTATCCCAAGTGGCCCAGTGGTTCAGGTGCGGGATAACAACGGTAAAGTACGCGAAGACAGTGATACCGACGGCGTGGTGTATTACAAAGGCCCGCTGGTGGTATTAGTTGACCGCTATAGCGCCTCTGCATCCGAGATTTTTGCTGCGGCAATGCAAGATTATGGCCGAGCCTTAATTGTCGGTGAGCCTACCTTCGGTAAAGGTACTGTACAACAGTACCGTTCGTTGAATCGTATCTACGATCAGATGTTGCGCCCTGAATGGCCGGCATTGGGTTCATTGCAATACACTATCCAGAAATTCTATCGGGTAGATGGTGGCAGTACTCAGCGTAAAGGGGTTACCCCAGATATCGTGATGCCGACTGGTGTTGATCCGGCGGAAACCGGTGAAAGTTTCGAAGATAATGCCTTACCTTGGGACAGCATCAATGCGGCCAGTTATACCAAAGTGGGCGATTTGAAACCGCTGGAGCCTGAGTTACTCAAAACACATGCCGCCCGTATCGCCGCTGATCCTGAATTCCAACATATTCAGCAAGATATTGAGCGTTATAAGGCTCTGAAGGATAAGAAGAACATTGTCTCTCTTAATTACGCTCAGCGTGAAAAAGAGAACCATGATGATGATGCCACACGTCTGAATCGCTTAAATGAGCGCTTTAAACGTGAAGGTAAGAAGCCACTGAAGTCATTGGAAGATTTACCAAAAGACTATCAGGAGCCGGACCCTTATCTGGATGAAACCGTGCATATTGCCTTGGATTTAGCTCATAAAGAAAAAGCGCAGCCACAGGTTGAATCTCAACCGGCAGTGCCTGCTGCGACAGCAACAGCCGCAAAATAATCTGTGGATGTATGCATAATCCGGGTTCTTAGAGCCCGGATTTTTTTTACTTTTTTCTATGTCACTTCAGTAGAATTGGCGAAAAAATAGCTCAATATGTAATAAAAAGTATCCAAATTTGTAAAGTTATGTTGATTTCCTCTCTTAGAACTTAACAAGCCTTGAAAATTTATCAGATGCCCATACGATCAGCATATCTCAGTAGTTATTTGGCTAAGTCATCATGTCAATTTTGGCTTAATACGATGTTGATTTAATACGGTCGTCAATTACAGAATAAGGAAATAAATTTTTATGATGCGTATCGCTCTATTCCTACTCACCAACCTGGCTGTCATGTTGGTGTTCGGGTTGGTGCTTAGCCTGACAGGTATTCAGTCCAGCAGTGTGCAGGGGCTGATGATTATGGCCGGTCTGTTTGGTTTCGGCGGCGCATTTGTTTCGTTGCTGATGTCCAAATGGATGGCTCTTCGTTCCGTGGGGGGTGAAGTTATTGAACAACCCCGTAATGAAACTGAGCGCTGGTTATTGGACACAGTACGTCGCCAGTCTCAGCAGGCAGGTATTGCCATGCCGCAAGTGGCTATTTATCAGGCTCCGGATATAAATGCCTTCGCGACCGGTGCCCGTCGTGATGCTTCATTGGTCGCTGTCAGTACCGGTTTGTTGCAGAACATGAGCCGTGATGAAGCAGAGGCAGTTATTGCCCATGAAATTAGCCATGTGGCGAATGGTGATATGGTCACCATGACCTTAATTCAAGGTATTGTGAATACCTTTGTTATCTTCATTTCACGTTTGATTGCGCAAGTGGCTGCTGGCTTCTTGTCGGGTGATCGTGATAATGAAGGGAGCAGTTCAGGTAACCCAATGGTTTACTTCGCGGTTTCAATGGTATTGGAGCTGGTGTTCGGTATTCTTGCCAGCATTATTACCATGTGGTTCTCGCGTCATCGTGAATTCCATGCCGACGCCGGTTCAGCAAGATTGGTGGGGCGTGAGAAGATGATTGCTGCCTTGCAGCGGCTGAAAACCAGCTATGAACCGCAGGAAGCGGGTAATCTGATGGCTTTCTGTATTAACGGCAAATCTAAATCATTCAGCGAGCTGTTTATGTCCCACCCGCCGCTGGACAAACGTATTGAAGCTTTGCGTTCTGGTGAATACCTGAAATAATCGGTATTGATATAAAAGCAAAACCCCGCTATCTGGCGGGGTGAGGTTAATGACAAAGTGCTTTCAGCGGTGAAAACAGGCAGATCGTAAAGACGCCGTAAACCCCTCCCTGGGGGCTCGAGCCGCGCCCTATATGGACGCTCCCAATAAACCAAGTGTTTTTTCTTGAAAATAGCGCTCAGGTATTGCAGCCATATATCCGGTTTCTTTATGGGCGCGATTGCGCCCGAACCATGATGAAATCCGCCAAGTGAGTTCCTATCATCCTTACGGGCCAAATGCCCCGGCGGCTCACGGAGTTTCTCACTTGCGGTCTTACCTGTTTTGCCATCTCAATAATTACACTTGCAATTACCTGAAACGTATTCACTTTTTTTCTTGAGCCTTGTCCGTGTTTGAGATTATCTCAAACCGCGGATAAGGTTCGATATTCCGTATGATGAACCAGCATCGACCACAAAATACGTGCCGTTTTATTGGCCTGTGCCACAACGGCTACGTTATAGGCCTTTTTACTCAACAGCCTGTAAAGCCACGGCATATTGTCTTTGTGTCTCTCAATAACAGCTGCAACTGCCCGCGCACCATGGACCAGAAGATAACGGAAATAGCGGTCACCTCTTTTGCTGATTCGGCCCAATCTCTGCTTACCGCCACTGGAGAATTCTCTCGGCACCAATCCCAACCAGGCGGCAAACTGTTTCGCTGAATGAAATTGTTGCCCATTCCCCACTGACGCCACAAGGTAGGTCGCCGTCATCAATCCCACACCAGGGACTTTCAAGACCCGCTGGCAGGCGGGTTGTGTTTTTGCCCAACTGCTAAGTTCTTGTTCGATCAACGTGATTTGATCTTCCACACCCTGAAGGTGTTCAAGTTGACGTGCGACACTACAACGGACAAAAGGTGATAACTCGTTATCATATTCTTCCAGTATTTCAGGGACTTTCTTATACAGCTGACTTAATGTGCGAGGCATGATGATGCCAAATTCAGCCAAAATGGCCCGCATACTATTAGCACAAGCCGTGCGTTCGCGGATAAGGATATTTCGCTCGGTATGCAACACCAGAATAGCTTGTTGCTCTGCCGTTTTAATCTGAACAAAACGCATATTAGGCCGTGCAACAGCTTCACAAATGGCTTCTGCATCAGCGGCATCTGTCTTATTCGTTTTGACATAAGGTTTCACATACTGAGGGGGAATGAGTTTAACCTCATGCCCATACTGCCGTAAAACACGCGCAAAATGATGACTGGAAGCACAGGCCTCCATGCCAATCAAGCAAGGTTCAAGTTGCATGAGAAAAGGAAGGAATTTATCGCGGGTGAGTTTCTTCTTAAGAACAGTTTGACCGTTGCAGCCGACACCATGAAGCTGGAAAACATTTTTTGCCAAGTCGATACCAAGAGTAGATACTTTCATGTGGACGCTCCTTCTTCTGAGTTTTAACACTCACATTTAGGCACTCTGATGCCGTAAAAGTTGGAGCGTCCATTTCATTATCCTTGGCGCGGACGCACCTGTTTTCACCTTGCAAGATCGAGTTATCGAGGTTTGTCAGCAGTCTGACCCCGCTATCTGGCGGGGTTTTGCTTTGCGCTAGGCCTTCTTTAAATAGCCAACAAATTGGTTCTCACGTAGTAATGCAACCTTACCTGACGTATAGAAGATAACGGTCAATAAACCTTGAGAGTAGACCTTCGCCTTGGATTCATCTTCAATCAAAGCCGCAGGTTTCCCATCGACAGTGACAATACCTAAAGAATCGCGCTTAACATCGACACCGTAACCAGTGTAATGCAGCGCTTGCTTTTTTGCTGCCTGAGCAAACTGTACAGCGTGAGAGGCATTGCGTAATGCCTGTGTTTCAGCAGTGGCGTTAATTGAATTGATTCGATTCTGTTCCGCGAGGTAACAGGTATCCCGTGATACGCCTTTAGCCTCGCAATCCGCCATTCTTGATGCTTGAGAGCTACAACCTGACAGCAGAACTGCAATAATGCTGACTAACAGAGTGTGAGCTCTCATTTGCTGTCTTCCCAATGATGACTTAACACCGCGACTGATGATCCCACCACGCGCATAACATCAGCGAAATTAGTGATTGATACGCCAATAAATATCACGCCAGTCAGCAGAGCGGCTTGCAACAATATAATGATGTTCAACTTCATTTCTTTACCACCCATAGGATGCGCCTGCTCCCCAGCCAAAGTTATGCTGAGTATCATTGCTGACGGTCAGTTTAACAATGGTGCTTTGTGTGGCGTGGAAAGAAGCGCCCACGGCTAAAGCTTGTTCAGAACCATAACCCCCCATCCCAGCCCCCAGCGCAAATTGCTGAGATTCTTGCACCTGCGGAATATTCGCCATGGCTGCAACCCCCGCGATCCCAGCATCGGCGCGGTCTCGGTTGTCATCTACTTCTGTTTTCAGATTAGCAAAATTCTGATTTGACTGCGTTTCCAGGGTACCTATCCGAGCCTCATCCTTGCTAAGGGCTTTGGCATTTTGCTGTACCGCAGCATCATTGTGGTGGTCGTCGGTGCCGTCATGCCCATCCTTACCATCAACCCCATCTTTCGGTTTGGGGGCATTTTCCAGTGCATTAAGACGAAGCCACGTATCGTAGTCATCATTGCTAAGCCCGCTAATTGCCCCGGTGATTTGGTCAACAGCGGTTTGCAAATTGCCGTTACCACCATTCACACTGGTGATGGAGATTTGATCAGCGCTATGCTCATAAGTGGAAGCGTATGACGATGGAGTAGATATAGCAGTCAAAATCATGACAAATGCTAATTTATGACATTTCATTCTTTAAGTTTTCTCTCAAATTAAGGCTTATTTTTTGATTCCATTAGACACAAAATATGTTTCCCTAAATAAAAAATACGTGGGTAAAAATCTATTTGCAACAAATAATTGTGACTTATTTCTCGATTAACAATATCTTTACGCAGTAAATTACGTTTCCATTGGAAGCAATTAATGTGAAATATATTCATGATTAATGTTCTATTTTGATTTTTAACAGAATAATTTGCCGTTTTTTGACAACGGTTTGCTCTGATGAGGTTCTGAGAGGTACAATAACTGACGGCTTTGTTGCGGAATTGTGTTTCTATGAGTGACGGATTAAGGGATAAACTGAAAAAACTCAGATTAGGAAAGACTGAAAACAATGGGGTAAAACCCTTTGTTCAAGCTTACCAGTCTCTCGGCTTGGAGAAAGAAACTGAGTTGGCTGATTTAATGGCGGCTAATCGTTCTACAATTAATAAATATCTTAACGATAAAGTCTCTGTGCCCGCCTCAGCGGTGACTCTCGCTGCTTTGTTAAGATATCTTCAGATAAGAGATAAACGCCTTTATCAAGAGTGGGAAGTGATCACCAGCTATATGAAAGGCCGGGCTAAAAGAGGTGGGGATGAGACAACCCTAATTGATTTTATTAGTGACTCGGCATTACTGGAATCCATTCTTCGCATTGCCAAAGATGAAGGGCGAATTGATGACCCTAAATAATAATTGGGCCATCAATTATTCAGGCTAACCGCTTTTTTGGCTGACCCGCAGTAAGCTGACCAGCGCCGCGAAGCTGGCGAAACATCCCGCGAGTATCAGCGATGCATGCGTTCCATTGGTGGCAAACAGATTAAACATCAAGGCAACCAATGCCGCGCCTGATGTCTGCCCCAACAGACGCGCGGTGCCCAACATACCACTGGCCCCGCCGCTGCGCTGTTGGGGGGCGGCAGAGATAATGGTGTGGTTATTGGGTGCTTGAAACAGGCCAAAACCCGCACCGCACAGCACCATACGCCAGATAATATCTAAATCTGTGGGATTGGCAGGCAATATGGCTAACAGGAATAACCCACTGGCAAACACCGCTAAACCAATCCCTCCCAATAACCCTGCATGGTAGCGCTCAACTAAGCGGCCAGCGATGGGGGCGACCACCATGGTGGCGAGTGGCCACGGGGTTAATAGCAACCCGGTGGCTACTTCATCACGACCCAAGACGGTTTGTAGGAAAAAGGGCAGTGAAACCATGGCCAGCATTTGGGCGGCAAACGAGCAAACTGATGTTCCGATCGACAAGGCAAAAATAGGGATACGCAGTAAATCGACCGGCAGTAGTGGGAAAGGCTGGCTGAGTTGGCGACGCACAAAGAAAAAGCCGATAACCAGCAGTGCTATCACTTCAGCGGCAATCAGTGTCGGGCTTTGCTCTTGAGCAAAACCACTGATGGCGGTTATCAGTAAACCAAATGTCAGCGCATTCATAATGCTACTGGTGATATCAAAACGATTACCGTTGTTTTTCATATTGTTGGCTGGCAAGAATTTCATACCCAGCCCCCAGGCAACCAGGCCTATCGGCACGTTAATGGCAAATAGCCACTGCCAGGATGCAACTGACAATACTGCTGCTGCAATGGTTGGCCCGGCGGCGGCAGAGACGGCCACAATCAATGCATTAATACCGATACCGCGACCTAACTGTGCTTTGGGATAAATAATTCGAATCAGGGCGGTATTGACACTCATCAAGGCGGCGGCACCTAACCCTTGCAGCACTCGCGCAAAAGTCAGCGTCCATAAGGAATCGGACAGAGCGCAAAACAGCGATGTCACACTGAATACCAGCAAACCAGCCTGATAAACCCGGCGATAACCAATGATGTCGCCCAGTGATGCCATCGAAAGCAAAGATACAGTAATAGCCAACTGATAAGCATTGACTACCCAGATGGAAGTCGCTGGGCTGGCATTGAGGTCACGGGCAATGGTCGGTAATGCGACATTGGCGATAGTGCCGTCCAGCACCGCTATCATAATACCTAAAGCAATAACGACTACTGCGGCATAGCGCTGTGGAACCGGCATTCCATCGGTGGCAGCTGGGGTCATAGGATTTATCTGTAGAAATAATAAGGTAGGTGAATCTTTCTATGCTAACGACTATTGTGCTTGAATGCATCCTTAGGGCCAGGGTTATTTGTAAAAGACCATTTTTACGACAATGTATGTCCTCAACAGAAAGCTCCTGACCAAAAATTCCCTTCCAATCCTAATTAACAAGCTGATAATGACAGTAATTTGTTAAAATCAGTAAAAATAGAACCACGATCACGGAAAAATGAAACATCGTTTCTATAATGTGAGATAGTATTAGCCGAACAGGTTCTCCTGCGGGCAAATTTTAATTCTCTGATGATTTTAAGGACTTTCCGGATGGCTAAAGGTAAACAAATCCCCCTGACATTTGATACTTATCAGGATGCCTCTACCGGTGCACAAGTTACACGGCTGACGCCTCCTGATGTGACTTGCCACCGTAACTATTTCTATCAAAAGTGTTTCACCCGTGATGGGAGTAAGTTGTTGTTCGGCGGCGCTTTTGATGGCCCGTGGAACTACTACTTGCTGGATCTTAACACTCAGGTGGCGACACAACTGACAGAAGGGCGCGGCGACAATACCTTTGGCGGTTTCTTGTCACCGGATGACGATGCGCTGTTCTATGTTAAAGATGGCCGCAATTTGATGCGCGTTGACCTTGCCACATTGGAAGAGAATGTGGTTTATCAAGTACCGGACGAGTGGGTCGGTTACGGCACGTGGGTGGCAAATTCCGATTGCACCAAACTGGTCGGTATTGAAATTAGACGCGAAGATTGGGTGCCGTTGACGGATTGGAAAAAGTTCCATGAATTCTATTTCACCAAACCTTGCTGTCGCTTGATGCGTGTTGATCTTAAAACCGGTGAATCTACGGTTATTCTGCAAGAAAATCAGTGGCTCGGTCACCCAATCTATCGTCCTTATGATGACAATACCGTGGCGTTTTGCCATGAAGGGCCACACGATTTGGTTGATGCCCGTATGTGGTTAATCAATGAAGATGGCAGCAATATGCGCAAGGTGAAAACCCATGCCGAAGGCGAAAGCTGTACCCATGAATTCTGGGTACCAGATGGTTCGGCTCTGGTGTATGTCTCTTACCTGAAAGGTAGCCCGGATCGCTTTATCTACAGTGCTGATCCAGAAACATTGGAAAATCGTCAACTGACCTCAATGCCTGCGTGTTCGCATCTGATGAGTAATTATGATGGTTCGTTGATGGTGGGTGATGGTTCTGATGCGCCGGTAGATGTACAAGACGATAGCGGTTATAAGATTGAAAACGATCCTTTCCTGTATGTTTTCAATATGAAAAATGGCACTCAGCATCGCGTTGCTCGCCACGACACCTCATGGAAGGTGTTTGAAGGTGACCGCCAGGTAACACATCCACATCCATCCTTTACACCCGATGATAAGCAAATCCTCTTTACCTCTGATGTTCACGGTAAACCAGCACTATATTTAGCCACATTGCCTGAATCAGTCTGGAAATAGTTGAATTTTGCACTAGCCTCTTTCATGGAAAGAGGCTAATTTGCTGTCTGCAAGGCTTTTATCCGATTATTCACATTGGTTTATTGCACAGTCTCGCGACTTCCCTTTATAATAAAACCACTGTTCTATTTTTTTTAAAACAAATTGTTTTATGAAACACAGAAAACTGAGTAGGGTAACCAAAAAATGGCTATTGCAGATTTAGATAAACAGCCCGACTCTGTTTCGTCGGTTCTGAAAGTTTTTGGCATCTTACAAGCATTGGGTGAAGAACGGGAAATAGGTATTACCGAACTTTCTCAACGTGTAATGATGCCTAAGAGTACAGTGTACCGCTTCCTACAGACCATGAAATCTTTGGGCTATGTTGCACAGGAAGGCGAATCAGAGAAATACTCCCTGACTCTGAAGTTATTTGAGCTAGGGGCGAAAGCATTACAAAACGTCGATTTGATCCGTAGCGCAGATATACAAATGCGTGAATTATCCAATGAAACTCGTGAAACTATTCACTTGGGCGCATTGGATGAAGACAGCATTGTCTATATCCATAAAATCGATTCTATGTATAACCTACGGATGCATTCCCGTATTGGTCGTCGTAATCCATTGCACAGTACTGCCATTGGTAAAGTGTTACTGGCATGGCGTGATCGTGGTGAAGTAGAAGAGATCTTGTCTCATATCGAATTTACCCGTAGCACCAAACATACTCTGGATAGCGCGGCAGCACTGTTGCCGGTGTTAGACCAGGTACGTGAGCAAGGCTTCGGCGAAGATGTTGAAGAACAAGAAGAAGGTTTACGTTGTATCGCTGTGCCTGTTTTCGACCGTTTCGGTGTCGTTATTGCTGGCTTGAGTATCTCATATCCGACATTGCGTTTTTCTGAAGATAGCAAAAGCGATATTGTGAAATCTCTGCATCGTGCGGCGCGCAATATTTCAGAGCAGATGGGTTATCGCGATTATCCTTTCTGAGGGATCTTTCCACTAGGGTAAATACTGTATAATTATTGGATATTTTTAATCAGCTGTTAATTATAACTATTTATTCCTTCCCATCCCAAACGGCTCCTCTTATCAGGAGCCGTTTTTTATTGATGGATAAGTTGTTTAACCTTCATATGAGTTGCTCGAGGTGTTTGAGTATTATCCGATGATATTAGTTATTATTTAAATATACTGTTGATGGCTCATTTAATTCGGTAGGTTCACTATAACCGTGCTTAAGCATAATTATAGGGAGAAAAGGAATGAGGAAGTTATTAAGCACTGGGTTATTACTGTTGTTGGCGGGCTGTAGTAGCTCCCATCGTGACAATCCGCATCAATTGATCGACCGCGGTGAATATAAAGTCGATACCAGTACTCCCTCCATAGCTCAAAATGAGCGGGTGAGATTTTTGGTGCTTCACTACACTGCAACAGATGATGCCGAATCACTGAGATTGCTGACTCAAGGGGATGTTAGTGCTCATTATTTGGTAAAAACGCACCCTGAAAGCCTTAATGGCAAACCTGTTGTTTTACAATTGGTTCCTGAATCGCAGCGCGCATGGCATGCCGGCGTCAGCTATTGGCAGGGGCGAAATAGCCTCAATGATACCTCTATAGGTATTGAAATCGTCAATAGGGGCTTCACTGAGCGGATGTTACGTAGAGAGTGGTATCCGTACAACGAATCACAGATTGAATTGATTGAACGGCTAACCAAGGACATTGTTGAGCGTTATAATATTGAACCAGCGAATGTTGTTGCTCATAGTGATATAGCACCGCTGAGAAAGTCTGACCCTGGCCCGTTATTCCCCTGGAAACGTTTAGCGACACAGGGTATCGGAGCCTGGCCGGATGACGCGACGGTCACAAAGTATATTGCGGAGCGCAATAAGCACGACATGGCATCTGTCAGTATTATTCAGCAAACGCTGGCGCGCTACGGTTATCAGATCCCGCAAAACGGCGAGTTGGATGATGAAACTCGGCAAGTTATCAAAGCCTTTCAGATGCACTTCAGAGCGCAAGATTTCAGCGGTATACCGGATGTAGAAACGGAAGCTATTGCGTTGGCGTTGGTCGAGAAATATCGCCCTCTTCATCCTTGAGTTTGGCGGCTCGGCAAGCAATAAGTCATTTAAAACAAAAAGCTAGTCACGGATGACTGGCTCTAAACGCTGACAAAATCAAATGAAGGGGAATCGTGCCGTTGGGGTCGTAGTGGCGTAAGCCACCGGAGTGCCCCTGGGTACGGTAAACCCTTCGATCACTAGCCGTATTATTAAATCTGCCAGTCACGGATGACTGGCTTTTAAGGACTCATCAGCGATGTTTACTGATGGGCTAAATCGCCATCATCATCACTGTTAAGAATGTCTTTATCTGTTTGCTTCATCAATTGACTGGTAATGGTACCGGCTGTCATTGAACCGCTGACGTTCAATGCTGTACGGCCCATATCAATCAATGGTTCAACAGAGATAAGTAAAGCAACCAGAGTGACCGGTAAGCCCAGTGCTGGCAATACGATTAGTGCTGCGAAGGTCGCGCCACCGCCAACACCAGCAACACCGGCAGAGCTGATAGTGACAATGCCGACCAGTGTGGCAATCCATATTGGGTCTAGCGGGTTTATGCCAACAGTTGGCGCGACCATTACGGCCAACATCGCAGGATAAAGCCCGGCACAACCGTTCTGGCCGATAGTCGCCCCGAAGGATGCTGAGAAGCTGGCGATAGATTCTGGCACACCCAAACGGCGGGTTTGTGCTTCTACATTCAACGGGATACTGGCGGCACTGGAGCGGCTGGTAAATGCAAAGGTCAGCACCGGCCAGACTTTACGGAAGAATTTCAACGGGTTGATACCGGTGAAAGACAACAGCACGCCGTGTACCACAAACATAATCGCCAGGCCGAGATAAGAAGCCACCACGAAGCTACCCAGCTTGATGATGTCTTGAATATTAGAACCAGCAACCACTTTAGTCATCAATGCCAATACGCCGTAAGGGGTCAGTTTCATCACCAGACGTACCAGCTTCATCACCCAGGCTTGCAGCGTGTCGATAGCCACCAGCACACGTTGGCCTTTCGCAACATCATCTTTCAGTAATTGCAGGGAAGCTATTCCCAGGAATGTAGCAAAGATAACCACACTGATGATTGAGGTTGGGCTAGCGCCAGTTAAATCAGCAAACGGATTTTTCGGGATAAAGGACAACACTAACTGTGGAACCGTCAGGTCAGTCACTTTGCCAAGATAATTGCTTTCGATAGCACTCAAACGCGCTGATTCTTGTGTTCCTTGTACCAAGCCATCGGCAGTTAAGCCAAACAGGTTGGTGACCAAGACACCTACCAGTGCCGCGATTAAAGTGGTGAATAGTAATGTACCAATGGTCAATACACTGATTTTACCCAGAGATGCGGCGTTATGCAGTTTGGCGACGGCGCTCAGGATAGAGGCAAATACCAGTGGCATAACAATCATTTGTAGTAATTGCACATAGCCATTACCCACGATATTAAACCAAGTGATAGACTCTTTTAGTACTGGATTGTCTGCGCCATAGACCCATTGCAGGCCCAGACCAAAGAGTACGCCCAGCCCCAGACCTACCAAGACTTTCTTGGACAGACTCCATTGTTTATGCCGGGTTTGTGCCAATAGTAATAGCAGTGCCACAAATAACAGCACATTAATCACAAGCGGTAGGTTCATCCCCAAATCTCCAAATTATTATTTTAAATACTGGCTGCATATTCTAATTCTATTTTTGTTCAGAATAGAGCCAGGCACAGTCAACTGTGCAATTAGCTGTGTATGTTAGCAGTTCCTAAGAAGGGCTACTTATATCCAAAAAGAATGTTATATAAATTTTTGCCATGATTTGTATGGAATATATACAATTTGACGATTGTTTACCCATTAAAGTGTGATCACAATCTAAAATTTTTCAATTGTTCCATATAGGATAGCAGGGGGATCGTGGTATCAGTTTGCCAATAGACGGAAAAACAAACTAATAGAACACATAATACGCGTTCTAATTGATTACCTTTTTGTGGACGCAATAGTGGAATAGTAAAACGCCAACGGCATGGCCATAAGAGCGGTACACCCGCCGGTGTAATCATATCGGCCAACAGATGACTGAAATAGCCAACAATCATCGCGTGGAATGCATCTGCGGGAATTATCCAGTCGCGAGAAATATCCATTTGAAATAGTGCGATACCACCAATGACGGCCAACAGGCTATGAGTGAACCCCCGATGGCCAAATGCCCGGGCTATAGGTGTTGATATCCACTTTAGTCGCTGACCAAGGATTGATTTGGGGTGATCGATATCTGGCAGCAAGGAGGTTAACAGGGCGCCAGGGATAATATGCCACCAATCGCCATGTGCCAGTTCAGGCGTGAGGCCGACTTTTTTGGCAAAAATAACGCAGGCGACAGAAAAAATAAGGTGTCCTTCCCCTGTCATACTTGAATTCCGAATCTGTAGCTGTTGATTTATCCAGTATATGAGATTTTTAATGACATGAATAGCCGTTACGCTGTAACTAAATGTCTCATTTTACGTGCAATAAGAAAGAGTAAGCTAACCTGAGGCTTTGTAATGTAAACATCGGGCTTTGGGCTGAAATAGTGGGGTTAGATCTCGAAGGTGACAGCGCTACCATCACACTAACAAAAAGACAGAGCGAAAAAAGGGGAAAAGTGACCGGGAGTCAGCTTTTCCCCAAAGTAATACGGGTATGGGCATAATTAACAAATAATGATGAGGGTACTAATAACTACAGGTTCACCAACGACAACACATCTATTACAAAGTCAGAACTTAGAAGCTGTACTGCACACCAACACGGTAACGAGTTTGACGCTCATCTGTGGTTTTGCTGCCAGCAACGTTGCCGATGGCAACATATGGCTTCCAGTTTTTATCCCATTTGTATGCGACTTTCACATCATGACTCCACTCTTCTTTCTCTTTATTGGCCAGAATTTCGTCTTCGGATTTCTTGTAGTTCAATTCATATTCTGCTGAATAGTTTTTCAAGAAGTTGTAGGCAAACAACATAGTGAACTCGTGGCCTTTCTCTGTTGCTTTAGTCTGAGCCGGCTGGTTACGCTTGTAATATGGGCGATAACGCAGTGATGTTGAGAAGTCATCAGTAAATGACACTTTACCGCGCAGGTAAGGGCGGTAGTTATTAGAATCAGAAGAAGACTCTAATGAGAAACCAGGCTCCAACTGGAATGTTTTATTGAACTGATAAACATAACTGGCAACGACTTCGGTGCCATTACTCACTTGTTCATTGAAAGGTTTATTTGGTGTGGTATCAGAGCTGTGCTGGCCCCATTTACCTTCTAATGACAAACCAAAGCCATTAGCAAAACGGTTGGAAATCAGTAAACGATCTTTGTGATCAGATTTACTTGTATCTTTCATTTCGTGCCGGTAGTCAATTGTTGTTGCAACAGAACTAAAGCTGATTACAGATGCCACTGCCAGAGTCAGTAATTTAAATTTCATTTTTATATAATCCCAGGGTTATGGTTATTTAAATCAAAAGTCATTAACAAATCTATAAAAAATCAACATACGAATGAAAAACAATTCCATCAACAAAGAAACAATGTTTCATTTATTGTGAATGCATATTCTATTTATATTAATAAATATTTATGTGATCCAGATCTGTCTTAATGATTCTTTTTTTAAACATATATTAAATTGTGATGTCTGTCTGGTTATTATTTTATGGCTATAAAACAAAAGAACCCCGCCAAATTAATGGCAGGGTTTAATAGATACTTAAGTTAAATTAATTTAATTTATTAACGCATAGCGCGTTTCAGAATACGATCACCTTGTTTGTTAAAGTATTCTGCAGTTTCTTGCACGGTCTTCTGGCCATAATCGATATATTGAATTGCATCACCGAACAGTGAAACAATTTGCGGGTCATCAAAGTATGGTGAAGTTGTCATTTTATGCGGCAATTCCAGAGCCATATTTAAACCGGCAACAGAAGGATCTTCATCTTTAATTACGCCACTGGCACGCAATTGAGTTACCGCGGTAGCACTCAATGGTACGCCACGCTCCAGACCTAATGCTTCAACCCCTTCTTTACTGTTAAGTAAGAAGTTGATTAACATCGCACTTTCTTGTGGATGCTTAGTTGATTTACCAATGGAAAGCATCTGTGCTGGTTTAAAGAATAAACCGGCATCTTTTGCTCCTGGCAACATCGGATATGGACCAAGCACCAATTTGGCAGGTTTGGTCAGGTTATCGGAATACTTGGTTATGGTGGAGTTCCACATATAAGTACCCGCCCACTCACCATTAATCCACGGCTTCATTTCATACATATTGCTCTTGCCGAATGAAGCATAGTATTTGGTGGATGGCATAACATGATTATCTACCATGGTTTTATACATGGTAAAGAACTCAACCCACTGCTCAGGCGAATAAGCAAATTTCTTATTAGCTTCATCAATAGTAGGAATGTTATACTTTTGTGTCATATAAGAGCGGATTAACGCTAAAGTATCCTGATGCTCTAATACCACTGGATAATATTGGTCACCCAGTTTTTCTTTAAATACTTTACCTGCCGCAAGTAACTCATCCCAAGTTTTAGGATATTCTAAGCCAGCTTTAGCCCAGGTCGCATCATTGAAATAGAAAATACGAGCAGTAACTGAAATTGGAATACCATTCAACTTGCCATTAACGGTGGTTTGTTGCAGTTCTTTCGGATCAAATTGCGCTAAATCTAATTGTTCTTTTACGCTAAACAAATTATAGAATCCGGTACCGTCTTTAGAGAAAATAGGCAACCAGTTCCAGTTAGTTTGCATAACATCGGGTTCAGTACCACCGGCAATCTGTGTTGTCAGACGAGATAAATGACCATCCCAACCGGTGTATTCTGCTTTAACATTAATATTCGGATGCTGCTTATGGAATTCTTCTAATGCTTTCAACGTTACCTGGTGACGACCATTCCCGCCCCACCATGACATACGTAAATTAACTTCATCCTGCGCTGCAAAGGCTTGATGTGATAATAGTGCCAGAGTGGATGCTATCAGCGTGTGTAGGATCGCTTTTTTCATTGGGTACTGCTCCTGTTAAAGAGAGATATTTTTTTCTGTTTTTGCATCAAAGATATGGCATTTATCCATATCAAACTGGAAGTACACGGTGCGATGCAGACCATTTTCGATAATAGGTCGTGCTTCATCAGACGGCAGACGACAGGTCAGCTCAAAGTCATCAACTTTGATATACATAAAGAATTCGTGACCCATGTTTTCCACACGGACCAATTCACCTTGTGAGTGATTATCAGTAAATGGATTCATAGACATGCTGACGAACTCAGGACGTACACCAAAGAACACTTTTTCCCCGGCGTGGGCAGCGACTTTGGCTTGCTGTCTTTCATTCAATACCAGGGTGTATTGACCGACTGTCAGGCCAACTTTCCCCTCTTTTTCTACCAGCGTGCTCGGTTTGATATTCATTTCCGGCGCGCCGATAAAACCGGCAACAAACATATTGGTAGGATAGTGATAGAGATTATCTGGGGTATCGACTTGCATAATATGACCCAGTTTCATCACACAGATTCGGTCACCCATGGTCATTGCTTCAGTCTGGTCGTGGGTCACGTAAACTGTGGTTGCTGCTTTACCGCTTTTCTTCAACTGCTTATGTAAATCGGAGATACGAATACGCATGGAGGCGCGCAGTTTGGCATCCAGGTTTGATAACGGCTCATCGAACAAAAATACATCGGGTTTTTTAACGATGGCGCGGCCAACAGCCACACGCTGTGCCTGACCACCAGACAACTGACGCGGCAAGCGGTCAAGTAAGTCTTCAAGTTCCAAAATTTTTGCTGCTTCAGCAACTTGTGTTTCAATTTGATCTTTTGGCAATTTGCTCAACTTCAAGCCAAAAGCCAGGTTCTCTTTCACGGTCATGTGCGGATACAGCGCATAGTTCTGGAACACCATGGCGATACCACGTGATTTGGGTGCCAGATTATTAACGACCCGATCACCAATTCGCACTTCACCATCACTGATAGTTTCCAGCCCAGCTAACATACGCAGAGTAGTCGATTTAGCACAGCCAGATGGACCCACAATCACCATAAATTCGCCATCATGGATCTTCAGATCAATGCCATGAACTGCGCGGAAACCGTTGGAGTAAACTTTGCCTAATTTATTGAAAATGACTTCAGCCATGATAAATCCTCTATTAACCTTTAATTCCGCTGCTGGTTACGCCTTGCACGAAGTAGCGTTGAGCCAGGAAGAAAACAATGATGGACGGCAGAATGGAGATGCTTGCCATTGCCAGAATTTCGTTCCAAGGTGCGCCTTCGGTCACGTCAATTGACATCTTAAGAGCCAGCGCTATCGGGTACTTATCTACGCTGTAGACGTAAATCAGTGGGCCGATAAAGTCGTTCATTGACCACATGAACTGGAACAATGCCACGGAGATAATGGCCGGCTTCAAGATTGGCACTACCACGTACCACAACACTTGGAAGGAGTTACATCCGTCGATTTGTGCCGCTTCTTCCATATCGCGGGGAACACCGCGCAGGAACTGGATAAGCATGAAGACGAAGAACCCTTGTGTAGCGAACGCCAATGGCAGATACAGCGGCATGTAGCTATTCAGCATGCCCATTTCACGGAACATAATGTATTGAGGAATCAATAACACGGTGCTTGGCAGCAACATGGTGGTGATTAATGTTGCGAACCAGAATTTCTTCCATGGAATTTCAAAGCGTGCAAAGCCATACGCCACAATGGTGGAAGAAATAATGGTCAGAATGACTTTCGGGATAACAAACTTAAAGGTGTTAAGCATGTAGTGACCGAAATTATATTCCGTACCGGTTTTCCAACCGTTAACGAAACCATCCCGCGTAGGGTGTTCTGGCCATAATCCTAATGTGGTGAAAATTTCATTATTAGGTTTAAAGGCCGCTGAGAACATCCACAGCAATGGGTAGAGCATCATCAATCCGACAATAATCAAAATAACGTAGCGGAAAATGGCACTGACTTTTGCTTTACGCAAGGTGCGGTTAATTTCCGCATCAGCAATATCCTGCGCCAGATCTAATTTCTTCTGGTGAGAGTTTTGTACGTCAGTCATTTTTTCCTCCTTTATCGGCGGAGTAGAAGACCCAATATTTAGAAGATTTAAATGCAATTGAGGCAAAGAGAGCGACTACCAGGAATAATATCCAGGCCAGTGCAGCGCCGTATCCCATATCAAAGTATTTAAACGCCGTGTCATATATATAGAGCGAGAATAAGTAGGTGTAATGGGTTGGCCCACCACCGGTTATGACATAAGGCGCGGTAAATTCCTGGAAGGCCTGTGTGGTTTGCATAATAAAGTTGAAGAAAATAACCGGCGTAATTAGCGGCACGGTCACTTTCATAAACATTTGCCATTTAGAGGCACCATCAATCATGGCAGCTTCATATTGTGACTGTGGGACGTTCTGCAATGCGGCCAGGAAGATAACCATGGCAGAACCAAACTGCCAAACACGCAGTAATGTCACCGATGTCAGTGCCAGCGCTGGCTCTCCCAGCCAGTTGACCGGGTCAAAGCCTAACACGCCAATAAAGCCATTAAGCAGACCATCAATGGCAAATAGAGCGCGCCATAACACCGCAATGGCTACGCTGCTGCCAAGAATTGACGGAATATAGAATGCGGTACGGAAGAAGCCAATACCACGTAATTTAAAGTTCAGTACAAAAGCGATCCCCAGAGCAAATGCCAATTTTAATGGAATAGTCAGAAATACATAAGCGAAAGTAACGCCCATGGATTTCCAGAATAAATCATCTTCCAGGAACATATGACGGTAATTCTCGATCCCGTTATAAACGGGAGGGTTCATTAAGTCATACTCAGTAAAACTGAGAAAGAAAGATGATACAAAGGGGAAAGCCGTGAATATTATCAACCCTATTATATAAGGTGATATATAGGCTAACCCCAGCATTCTGTTTTCATTCATAATGCTTACCTATTTTTAATAACATGAAAGATAAATAAAACTACTGATTCAAAAGCGTCGGATAAATAAAATCGATGTCATATAGAGTGCGGCTTTCTCCGTTCACCCGATAATCTCCATGGATGTAACCACCATTGGTAATAAATTGAGGTATTGCTGCCAACTTATTCTGTTTCGCGGCAATCAAGGTTAATAAAGCTAATGCAATCGGATTGTCGATGCGGAAATAACGGTGTTCCGCTGATTCGACAAACAGGCCGCGATGGTAATGTTGTTGAAATAAGTCATTCCCTATTTGCCAGGCCAATGCAAATAATTGGCTGCATTGGCAATGCTCAGCCAGTTCAACTAAGGCCAGTAGCAGATAAGGGGAGGCGGCTGGTTTTTTGCCATCCATCAGTGCTGCACTACGTTGTTGCTTGTTTAATTCAGCTAACTGCCAGCGGTGCACTAATACCGCAATCAAATCCAGCAGCTCGTCATCTTCACTGGCTCGCCAGGCTCTAACCAGTGGCAGCAGGTAATCTACTTCTAATGGGAATGGCGAGATAACCTTACCTTTAGCGCCATAATAGCCATCACGTTGTAACACATAACCACTCATATCCTGTCCATCGTTCCATAACGGGCGCAATGTATTACTCTCGACGTCATAGGCGAAACGATAGTAATTTTTTAACCCGTCAATTACCCATTGCAGAACTTCTGCATCCGGCTGTTGGCGCAAGATATCCAGCATTGCCAATGGGTTATCAATCAGTAATGGCCGCATATCACGGAACAAGACATTGGCTTCACGGGCAATTTCACCAAACTCAGGGCCGAACTGACGCTTGGCACGGTCGCCATACCAAGATTGGGTTTGGTTATCATCTTCCGGTATTGGCCGACGTTGTTGTGGCGAGCTGAATTGATAAACCGGTAATCCTGTTTCAGGATTACGGGCCAAAACGTATTGACGGTATAAATGTTTTCCCCAGGCAGCCGCCGCGATGTCGCCGGTATACTCAGCATATTTATATGCAGCGTAAATGAGATCAGTGCCTGCATTAACAAAGGTCAGGCCTTTAGTTTCAGGTAACTGTGGCAAGGCTTCAGGTTTAACCACATCATGACGCGCATGGGTGAAAACATGTGGGTCGCGTTGCTTGTCGTAACTGCCGTGGCGGCCGAGATCCAGCGTTTGCCAGTCTTCTACGTGGGCATGCCAAAATCCTTGCAGGAAATTAAGCGTTTTCTCCCGATCGACACTGAGCAGCAAGTCGTAATAGGGCAGATGGTGCTTAAGTTCATGCACTTGTGCTTTCGACTCAGGGCCTTCAGTTTTTAATGTGTCCAGATTGAAGAAACGGTGGCCGCCCCAATAAAACAGCCCACTTTGCTCATGAACACCGTGTTGCATGAAGTAGCTGCTTTGTACCCGCGCTTGTTGATGATATTGCGGGTCTTGCGTCACCAGACTGAGTGCATCCAATGTACGCAACCAGTTCTGTTGACTGGCAAAGTTAGATATTGGAACATGACGACCATCTGGAAATTTCCAGACCACAGGCTGGTGAGTCAGGACATCAAAACCATCGGCCATCAGTGGGGTGGGGTTCTGATTGCTGTGGCTTACAGACTGGACTAAATCAACATAGCTTCGGATAGCACTGAGCCAGTTAATCATCACTGCGTCGCTGCCTTTAATGTTGCCTATAAAATCCATCACCATAACCCCATCATAGAAATGTCAGGTCGGAACTGGTTTACAGTTCCTTATAAATAGAAACATCGTTTCAATCTATTATATTTGTATTTACTGGCGAGTCATTGGGCGAATGACAAAAGTGTGATCGGAGTCGGAACGTTGTTTTGAATTTTTTATTTTTGCAGTTTTGGCAAGATTTTTGGTAAAGATCTGTTTGTTAACCATTTGATAAATAAGTAATAAAAAAGGCACAACTGCTGTTGTGCCTCAATAGAGTTTTGAGCTGGAATATGGCGAATAACCGCAGGAAATAATCCTTAACTCAAATTAGTGATATTTATTGGTTTAGCGAGCCAACCAACCGCCATCAACAGCGATAGTGTAACCACTGATATAGTCAGAGGCTTTGGAAGCCAGGAAGACCACTGGGCCTTTCAGGTCATCAGGCAGGCCCCAACGGCCAGCCGGGATGCGATCAAGAATCTCTTTGCTGCGCTCTTCATCTTTACGCAACTGCTGAGTGTTGTTGGTTGCCATATAACCAGGCGCCACTGCGTTCACATTGATGCCGTGTTTAGCCCATTCGTTTGCTAACAGACGAGTCACACCCATGACCGCACTTTTCGATGCAGTATAAGAAGGAACACGGATACCGCCTTGGTAAGACAGCATCGAAGCCACGTTGATGATTTTGCCGCCAGTGCCTTGCTTGATAAATTGTTTAGCAACCGCCTGAGACATAAAGAACACCGTTTTGATGTTCACGTTCATCACATCATCCCAGTCCTTTTCGCTGAAGTTGATCGCATCTTCACGGCGGATAATACCGGCGTTATTGACCAGGATATCGATTTGGCCAAATTCAGCGATAGCGCGTTCCAACAGGGCAGGGATGCCATCGATTTTGCTCAGATCAGCCGTCAGGCTTAAGAAGCGGCGACCTAAGGCAGTCACTTTCTCGATGGTCTCTTTTGGCTCAACAATATTCACACCAACAATGTCACAACCCGCTTCGGCTAAACCAATCGCCATACCCTGGCCCAAACCTGTATCACAGCCGGTAACCAGAGCAATTTTACCCTTTAACTCAAAGGAATCTAAGATCATAGCTAACATCTCTCTCAAGGCGGCCAAAGAGTACCGCGATTATAATATTGGGGAGAAAACCGCCCAAAGGACGGCTTTGGTAGGGTGATGCTTAATGCCGTTGGCAAACATTTAGCGCAGTTCGCTAACGGCAATGTGGTCCATATCACCGAAGACCTGGTTTTCACCGACCATGCCCCAGATGAAGGTGTAACGTTTAGTGCCGACACCTGAATGGATAGACCAACTTGGTGAAATAACTGCCTGCTCGTTATGAACCAGCAAATGGCGAGTTTCCTGCGCCTGGCCCATCATGTGGAAGACGGCTGTTTCTTCGTCCATATCAAAGTAGAAATACACTTCCATGCGGCGGTCATGGGTATGACAGGGCATCGTATTCCAGAGATTGCCGGGTGCCAGCTTGGTCAACCCCATGGTCAGTTGGCAGGTTGGCAACACATCGGGCACGATGTATTTATTGATAGTGCGACGATTACTGGTCGCATCATCACCCAGTGTTTGCGGTGCGGCCTCTGCCAGTGTGATTTTCTTATTGGGATAAGTGGTATGCGCCGGCGCGCTGTTGTAGTAAAACTTGGCTGGTTTGCTGCTCTCAAGGCTATTAAAGGTAACTTCTTTCGCGCCTTTACCTACATACAGGGCTTCTTGATTACCGATTTCATAAACCTGGCCATCAACAGTGATAAGGCCCGGCCCGCCAATATTGATAACACCCAGTTCCCGGCGCTCCAGAAAGTAACTCACACCTAACTGCTTGCCCACTTCATCACCAATGCTGACTGTTTTCTCGACCGGCAAAATACCGCCCACAATGATTCGGTCGATGTGGCTATAGGTCATGGTGTATTCATCGGAAACAAAAATATTTTCAATCAGAAATTCACGACGCAAACCTGCGGTATCGAGTTGCCTGGCGTGGTCGCTATGAATGCTTTGACGAATTTGCATGTCGGTGCCTCTCTTTCGGTTCGGACCGGTGTTTCTTTTGATGTGGTGATGATAGTATTTGCGGGAAGTTAATTCAATAAAAATGAAATGATGTTTTATTATTTTTTGAAGGGCGTCATGATTTTTGGATTAATAATGTTCAAACTACGGATTTTGGCCGTAGAATGGGCCGAATTCAGTGTGAAACTGTGACCAGGCTACACCAGAAACCATTTTGCATAATAATGAGGAGAAACAATGAAGATGTTCTTTATTAATGATGAAACGCCTTGGGAAGAGTTAGGCAATGGCATTAAACGCAAGGTCATGACCTGGAGCGATGATCTGATGATGGTCTGCGTTCACTTTGATAAGGGCGCGATTGGTGTTGCGCACAAGCATGATATTCACGACCAGATTGCTTATGTGGCGGCGGGTAGTTTTGAGGTGGAAATCGAAGGGCAGAAACGTATTTTGAAGGCGGGTGATGCCTATCGTGCAGTTAAAAACGAGATGCATGGTGCAGTATCACTGGAGGACAATAGTATTTTGATCGACACCTTTAATCCCAAACGGGATGATTTCTTGTAAAACATGTTCAGGCGGCTGGGTATCAACGCCAACCGCCTTTATTAATACAAAAGTCACCCGCAGGAAGTCATACCATCGTCAGCAAAATCTATCGCGACTTTAATCGACAGTTACGAAATGTCTTCTTTACGTAATTGCTCTAGCGACTCTAACTGTATATCCGCTAATACCCAACGAGGATCGGCCCGATATTCAACTGAAGGGATGACAATAGAGCGCATACGTGCCGCTTTGGTGGCAATCATCCCATTGACTGAATCTTCCAGCGTGACACATTCCAGGGGGTCGACACCCAGGTCAGATGCAGCATTCAAATATACTTCTGGATGTGGTTTGCTGTGTGGCAAGTATTCTGCTGATACCAAGCGGTCGAAGTATTTTTCAATATTTAACATCGCCAGGACGCGTTTTTGCATATGCAGCGGCGAAGCCGATGCCAGACCAATTTTTAGCCCTTGTGCGCGGCACAGCTCCAGCGCATATTCCACTCCGGGCAAAACCGGTTTGGTCTCTTCCACTAAATCTATTGCCCGGGCGATAATACGTTTGCAAACTTCCGCCTGACTTGGTCCCTGCCAAGGCATGGACTGGAACCAAAGCTTCACCACTAAATCGATGCGCAATCCAAGGGTATCGGGTAGGGAATCTCTCGACGAGGTATCCAGCCCCAGCTCGGTGAAAATATCAAGTTCAGCCTGTAGCCATAACGGTTCCGAATCAATGAGTAAGCCGTCCATATCGAAAATTGCGGCCTTAATTGCGTGAGGGGTCGCCATTTATTATTTCTCCTGTTTGGTTTCTAGCTACCGATTGAACACTCTATCATTGGTTCATGGTGATTGAACCGGCAGAACACAATTCTCTGCCTTTCTTACTGTATAATTTATTAACTTAATGATATTGCGCTGGATGAGCTAGGCTTGAATTTGCATGAATCGTAAGAACATTCGCAAAATTCTGCACAAGATCGGAGTGTTGCGGGTAAACTAAGGCCACATAAGTTGTGGTATTTACAAGGAGAAGTCATGACCTATCAACAGGCTGGGCGTGTCGCTATCATCAAACGGATAGCCGGGTGGCTCGTATTTATTCCAGCACTGCTGTCAACATTGATTTCAATTATCAATTTTGCCTATCAATATAGTCAAAAAAGTACAGGGATTAATGCGGTTATGTTGGATTTTATCCACGTAATGACCGATATGATCCGTTTTAACACGACTTTTCTGGATATCTTCTGGTACAACTCGCCCGTGCCTGACTTCGAACAAGGGTTTTCAGCATCGAACATCATGTTCTTCATTATTTATATGCTTATTTTCGTGGGTTTGTCATTACAGGCATCGGGTGCGCGCATGTCACGACAAGTGCGGCATATCCGCGAAGGTATTGAAGACCAAATGATTTTAGAGCAGGCGAAGGGCAGTGAAGGGCGCAGTCGTGAGCAATTGGAAGCAAAAATAGTCTTACCGCATCACACTATCTTTTTGCAGTTCTTTACCTTATATATCCTGCCATTAGTCATCGGTGTAGTGTTCTATTTTGTTATTAAACTATTAGGATTGATGGCTCAGGGGTAACAAGGTGCGCGGCCCCTCTTTTTGCTGCATCATAATGAAAAGGCCCATCATTTAGGGCCTCAGACTGCTGACAAACCTCGACAACCCAATCTTGCAAGGTGAGGACTGGCAGAAGAGTAAAGCGTCCGCGCCAGGGAGGGGGTTACGGCGTCTTTACGATCTGCCTGTTTTCACCGTTACGGGCACTTTGTCATTAACCTCACGCCCATCATTTAGGGCCTTTGTTATTTCTCTATCTGAAATTCAAAAATGAGTTTACTGACAGAATTTTATGTCAGGCGAGATGCAAGAGTTGTCCTGCACTCACAATATTGCTGTGGTGATTCCCTTATGCTGTAGCACTATTTCCTCTGTTACATCAGTCAAGTCATGAACGTTTTTATTTCAAAGAAAATGCGTAATTTTATTATTTTGGCCCAAACCAACAGCATGGCCAAAGCGGCAGAAAAATTACATATGACCGCGTCACCTTTTGGTAAGAGTATTGCGGCCCTGGAAGAGTTAGTGGGATATGCGCTGTTTACCCGTAATGAAAAGAGCATCAGTTTAAACAAAGCGGGTCAGGAACTTTATCAAGAATTATTTCCTATTTATCAACGGCTATCGGCGATTGACAATACCATTGTCTCACTGTCGCAGCGGCAAAAAAATATCGTTATTGGCATTGATAACACCTATCCCACCATCATTTTCGATCAGTTATTCAGCCTCAGTGATAAGTATGATGGGGTGACGGCTCAGCCTTTCGAGTTCAGTGAAAACAGTGTGATAGATGATTTACTCGACAGGCGGGTGGATTTTATTATTTCCCCGCAACAAGCCTCGCCGCGGGTGACGCATATTGATAGTTTGCAAACCACGGAACTGCCATTATTGCGACTCGGCTTTTTGGTTTCGCGTCGTTTTGAAAATTGCCAATCGTTGGAGCTTCTGAATACGTTACCGTGGCTGCAAATGCGATTTCAGAATCGGGCTAATTTTGAATCCTTATTAGATGCGCATTTCCGTTCCATTGGGATTAACCCGACCATTATTTATCGCCCTTACAGTTTTATGGCAAAAATCAGTGCGGTCGAGCAGGGGCAGTTTCTGACCGTCGTCCCACAGTTTGCTTATCGGTTAGTGAATCCGGCAAAACTTAAATATTTCGATGCGCCAAATCAGCCCATGTATATGCGCGAGTATCTCTATTCACTCAAGAATAATCACCATATAGAACAAGTCATGGGCTATATCCATTCGGATCGTGATGGCGATTAAGGCGCGAGCATGGAACCATATTCAAATAAGTTTTGATGTAGCCGAAATGCCTGGGCCAGGTCGTGATGTAAATGCCCCCCTTTGGCCTGTGCCAGGTAGTGATGCAAATAGTCGCGATACATCGGATGGGCGCAGTTATTGATAATCGCCACGGCACGTTGTATCGGCGACAAGCCGCGTAAATCCGCAACACCTTGTTCGGTAACAATAACTTTGACGCTGTGCTCACTATGATCGACATGAGTACACATCGGCACAATGGTGGAGACTTTGCCACCTTTGACAATAGAGGGGGCCATAAAGATGGAGAGATAGGCATTGCGCTCAAAATCGCCACTGCCGCCAATGCCGTTAACCAATTCGGTACCCGCGACATGGGTCGAATTGGCATGGCCATAAATATCAAACTCCAATCCCACATTGAGGGCAATCACCCCTAAGCGGCGAATGATTTCTGGGTTGTTTGAAATCTCCTGTGGACGCAAAACAATTCGGCTGGAGAAGAAGTCCATATTGTCATAGATTTTTTTCAGTGTGGCAGGTGAAATGGTTAAGCTCGAGGCACTGACACCCAGTACTTTTTCTGTCTCTAACAACTGCGCCACCGATTCCTGTAACACCTCTGAATACATCATAAACGGCGGAATGTCGGGATTTTCCCCAAGGCGTTTCATCACTGCATTATTGATGTTACCGACTCCGCTTTGCAGTGGAAGAAACTCGGGCGGAATACGGCCTAATTTCAGTTCATTCAGCAAGAAACTCACCACATTGTCGGCAATTTTCTCACACAATGGATTTTCGCGATCAAGGCTATTACTGGCATCCGGCAGCTCAGTTTCGACAATGCCGACAATCCTGGCGGGATCAACCTGCACATAAGGTTGGCCCACCTTATCCAGAGTATGGAATATCGGCAGAGTATTGCGCCGAGGTGGGGCACCCAGCATAACAATATCGGCCAATTCGGCGACCCGAGGGCTGTGATAATGATTTAATTCGATGATGATTTTCTTGGCTTTATGCAAAAACACCGGTGAGTTACCCATGCCGCTGGTGAGATAAACCTTCCCATCGGCGGTGATGGCTGAGGCCTCAATCACCGCCACGTCAATATCACCGAAGAAACCATAGTTAACCATTTGCGCCACTTCACTCAGGTGCAAATCAACAAAGCTAACCGAGCCTTGGTTAATTTTTTCCCGCAATAGTGAAGCGGTTTGATAAGGCGCACGCCAGACGACAGCCTCGGCTGCGGCTAATTCATCATCAGCCTGAGCACTGATTGATGCGCCAGTCAGTAAGCGGATTTGAAACTCTTTCTGCTGTTGGTGGTGCGCTATAGCGCGTTTGGCAATGGCCGCGGGCAGCACTTTGGGCGCTCCCGCCGGGGTAAAACCACTGAACACCACCATATTCCCATGCTCGATACACTCGGCGGCCTCATCAGCCGTCAATCTGCAATATGACCGTTTCATAGCGAAATCCTTTAGCTGCTCAGGGTTAACGTCCAAGAAAGTTAGGTTTACGTTTCTCCATAAAGGCGCTCATGCCCTCTTGGTAGTCATTGCTGTCGTAGACCGCACGGCGCATGCCTTGAATGCGTTCAAACTCATCGGAATTCATGGTATGGGCTTCCCCTAAAACACGCAGTTCTTCTTTGATCACGGCAATTGCCAGCGGCGCTTTTTCAGAAATAACGTGCGCCAGTTTCAAAGTGAAATCTTCCAGTTCGCTGGGTTCAACCACATGATTGAGAATGCCCACGGACAAGGCGCGTTCGGCAGTGATAGGTGCGGCGGTAAAAATCAGCTCTTTGACAATGTGAAAACCGGCATCACGGATAAGGTTGTGGATACCCACCAGGTTATAGGGCACGCCCAGATTCACGGGGGTCATGGAAAAGGTCGAGTTACTACAAGCAATAATGATATCTGAACTCATGATCATCTCGAATGCGCCGCCCCAGACACTGCCTTCAACCATTGAGATGATCGGTTTAGGATATTTTTGGATAGCGCGGGTGATTTGGCGTAACGGGTCGTCATAGGAAAGCGGGTCACGTCGGCCGGTGGGGAGTTCGTGGATATCATGGCCGGCAGAGAACACTTTTGAGCCTTCGGCGGCGCGCAAAATAATGCAACGGATATCGGTATTATTGAGGTCGTGCAGCGCTAGCATCAAATCATCCATAAACACTTTACTTAATGCGTTCAACTTGCGGGCATGGTTGAACTCAATAATGCCAACCCGATTGGCAATCAACACTTTGACATACTGATAAGACATAATTGTTATCCCTTTAATTGAAAATTTTTTGCGTAATAAAATGAGTGACAGTGCTAATGCCGGCCCGAGGCGAAATTTGATTTTGTTGCAGCAGGGCTTCCATTTGCTGATAGCGCTGGTGGATATCGGGGCGGGAAAACAGAGCTGCCAGCGCATTGGCCTCGATTTGGTGACGAACCCAAGCTGCATTCTGTTGCTGACGTAAGGTTGCCAACTGCCCACTTTGGGTCATCACCGGCCAAAAGGTCTGTATGGCTTGCCAAACTTCGCGAATTCCCCGTTTTTCCAGCGCGCTACAGCTTAGGACGAGGGGTTGCCATGCCGGGTATTTTCGGCGGATGATATTCAGTGCGCTGTGATACATATGGCGGGCAATATCGACATTGATATGATTCTCGCCATCATCTTTATTGATGACGATAAAATCAGCCATTTCCATAATGCCTTTCTTGATACCTTGCAGATCGTCCCCCCCTCCGGCAATTTGCAGTGAGAGAAAGCAGTCCACCATTGCGGCGACTTCAGTTTCTGATTGCCCAACTCCGACGGTTTCAACAATAACGATGTCATAACCCGCGGCTTCACAAAGTAAAATCAGTTCGCGGGTACTCTGACTGATACCGCCAAGATGCCCCCGGGAGGGGACGGGCCGGACAAACGCATGCTCAGCGCGCGATAAATTCAGCATGCGGGTTTTGTCCCCTAAAATGCTGCCGCCGCTGACCGGGCTGCTGGGATCGACGGCTATTACCGCCACTTTGTGGCCTTGTGCCAACAACTCCTCTCCTAACGCTTCAAGAAAAGTGCTTTTGCCCGCCCCCGGAGTACCGGTGACGCCAAGCCGTTTGGCTTGTCCGGTATCGGGCATAATGCTGTCCAGCAGTCGGGCACTTAATGTTTGATGTTGGGGTAGGCTGCTTTCTACCAGTGTCATGGCTTGCGCCAGTGCAGCCCGCTCCCCTCGGCGTAAACGTTGGATGTAATCATCCAGATTGTCAGCATTAATCATGACGGGCACTGATCAGTTTCAAGACATCACGCACACTGGCAAGCATCGGGGTGCCCGGCCCATAAATGGCGGCAACACCGCGCTCACGTAAGAAGGCGTAGTCTTGTGGAGGAATGACACCGCCCGCGACCACGCAGATATCTTGGCGGTTATATTGGCGTAATGCCTCGACCAATTCAGGAATCAAGGTCTTATGGCCAGCTGCCAGTGATGACGCACCAATGACATGGACATCATTTTCGACCGCCAGTCGGGCGATTTCTTCCGGTGTGGAGAACATGGGGCTAAGATCGACATCAAAGCCAAGATCAGAATAGGCACTGGCAATCACTTTCGCGCCACGGTCGTGGCCATCTTGACCCATCTTGGCAATCAGAATTCTTGGGTGCCGACCATTTTGTTCAAGGAAGTGCTGAGTTTGTGCGAGGATTTGATCAAACTCTTGTGCATCGTTTTCATTTTGATGATAGCTGTGGGCAATCACCCCGGTCACGCATTCGCTTGGCACCAGATAGCGGTCAAACTCGGTCTCCATGGCATCTGAAATCTCCCCTAACGTTGCCCGTAATCGTGCAGCCTGAACTGCCGCTTCCAACAGATTTTCATTATGCCCGGCGGCATGGCGCAATTGTGCTAATGCCTGTTGCACTGCCACATTGTCACGACGGGCGCGGATATCTTTCAACTGGGCAATTTGTTCATTGCGCACTTTGATGTTGTCGATTTCCAACACTGGCGTTTCCGCTTCTTGCTCTAGCTTGTATTTATTCACCCCGACAATAACGCGCTTGCCTTGATCAATCAGTGATTGCTCACCCGCGGAGGCTTCTTCAATCATGCGTTTGGGCAGCCCGACCTCAATCGCTTTGGCCATTCCGCCCACATCATCAATTTGTTGAATGATTTTGCGTGCTTGTTTGACCATTTGATCGGTCAGTGACTCGACAAAATATGAGCCTGCTAATGGGTCAATGGTGCGGCAAATTTCTGACTCTTCTTGAATGATAATTTGCGTGTTACGCGCAATACGTGCTGAGAAATCAGTGGGTAAGCCGAGGGCTTCATCAAAAGCGTTGGTATGCAAGGATTGGGTGCCGCCGAGGGTTGCTCCCAGCGCTTCAATGGTGGTGCGAATGATATTGTTATACGGGTCTTGCTCGGTCAGACTCCAGCCTGATGTCTGACAATGGGTGCGTAGCGCCAAAGATTTAGGGTCAGTGGCACCAAATTGGCTTACCGCTTCACTCCAGAGATAGCGCGCAGCCCGCAACATGGCGATATTCATAAACAAATCCATGCCAATGCCGAAGAAGAAGGAGAGGCGAGGGGCAAAGTCATCGATATTTAAACCGGCTTTCAGCGCGGCTTTGATGTATTCAATGCCATCGGCGATAGTAAAGGCCACTTGCTGTACACAGTTAGCCCCGGCTTCCCCCATGTGGTAGCCACTGATACTAATGGTATTAAAGCGCGGCATATTTTGTGAACTCCAGGCAATAATGTCTGAAATAATGCGCATGGAGGGTTTGGGCGGATAAATATAGGTATTGCGGCACAAATACTCTTTCAGAATATCGTTTTGAATAGTACCGGTGAGTAGCGCTGGAGCCACACCTTGTTCTTCAGCGGCGACAATGTAAAACGCCATAATGGGCAGCACTGCGCCATTCATGGTCATTGAGACCGACATTTTATCCAGTGGGATTTGGTCGAATAAGACTTTCATATCTTCGACGCTATCAATTGCCACTCCTGCTTTCCCTACATCACCAGAAACGCGTGGATTGTCGGAGTCGTAACCGCGGTGAGTCGCCAGGTCAAAGGCAACTGAAAGCCCTTTTTGCCCCGCCGCCAGATTTCTGCGATAAAAGGCATTTGACTCTTTAGCGGTTGAAAAACCAGCATACTGACGAATGGTCCAGGGTTGCGCTGCGTACATGGTGGCTCTCGGCCCCCTGACGTAAGGAGCCATACCAGGAAGGGAGCCGGTCACTTCCAGTCCATCCAGATCACTGGCGGTATATAGCGGTTTGACCGCAATACCTTCCGGTGTTTGGGTAACTAAATCATCGATTTTTTTTCCTCGCCGGTTGAGTTCTTTATTAGCAAGGTTTTCCCACTCGCGGATATCTACCATGGTATGGCTCCCAATTATTGGCAATAGAGTCCCTATTAAGGAGAGTTGTATTTCCTTAATGAAGGCTCTTGATTTTATTTAAGTAAGCGCTTTTTAACGGGAATTGTCGCTGGCAAAAAAGAACAGGGTTTACGGTCATTATTAGACGGAAGGAATGCATCTAATATGTGGTTTGGTTCATACTTTTTTAGAAAAAGTCATTTATTGCAGAATGTTGCTGGCATAAAAAACACCCTGTGAGTTAGATATCCAACTCACAGGGTGCTATTGACGGACAACGAGCAGACTAAAACTTTTCGGGATGCAGCAGTTGCTCCACAGCTTTCTGCGCATTAATCCAATGTTGACCACCGAATAAGTTACTGCGGTTCAGTAGGTAATAAAGTTGATAAATAGGCTGGCGTTCAATAAAGCCGACAGGGAGCGACCAGATACTCTGATAGCCATCATAAATCTGTGCCGGAAGTGTAGGGTAGAGCGGCAACATGGCAAGGTCACATTCGCGGTCACCCCAATAGCAGGCGGGATCAAAAATAACCGGGCCATTGATGCTGGCAGCACAGTTCGCTGGCCATAAATCACCATGTAATAACGAAGGCTGCGGCTGATGGCTCTGTAAACGCTCTTGCACCAATTGGGTTATATGATCAATATCACCAAATAACATGCCTTTCTCGGCGGCCAATTGTAATTGCCAGCCGATACGCTGTTCCGCGAAAAATTGTGCCCAGCGGCGTTGCCAACTATTAGGTTGTGGCGTGGTGGCTAAATCATTATCAAAATCCAGCCCAAATTGAAGTTGTTCACTCCATTGATGTAAATGGGCTAATTGTTGCCCCAAACAATAGGCACTGTGAGCATCTAATGGTTTAAGCGGAAGATATTCGAGTAGCAAGAAACTGTATTCACGATCACTGCCGACACCATAGACTTCTGGCACCCGAACCGTTTTACTGCGGGACAATAAAGAGAGTTGATCTGCCTCGGCGGTAAATATCGGCAGCATTTCACGGGTATCGCATTTGACAAAAACCTCAGTTTCGCCATAGCTGAGGCGCCAGGCTTGATGAATATCTCCGCCGGGAAGTTCGGTTCTTTCCCTAATTTCAGCCGGCCCAAGATATTCACTTAACAGACGATTCACTGCTTGCCACATGATGTACCCCCTATCAGCTGCCAGTTATACCCTGCATACTTCAAGCTACATGTGCGTTGGCTGCCTTCCCTTACCCCAGTCCTGACTTATGTCAGCTCTTGGGGATTAATGAGCCTCTGTGAGGCTCACCCGATGGGCTAGCATAAATGCTGTTCAAATCGGTTATCACCGATTTGTCACTCAGTTGCCGCCTTCCTGTAACTCGAATTATTTTGGGTATTTGCCCTTCATCTTGAGTAATGGAAGAGTGGTTCGCTTGCTGCTTACCTGTAATCCAATGCCCTGAATACAGAATATTAGGTTAGCTTTTTTATAGTGCATAGAACAAGAGCCTATGCACAAAGGATACCCATGCCGGATCAAATAAAAGACGGATTGAGCTAATTATTTAGGATATAGAGTAAAGCTCAATTTATTATAGCAGCTTACCTTTTGGTGCGTTTTTAACACTATCATCTTTGACCTTTAAGGCTATTGGATGGCCTTTAGTCATATGGTTATAAATAAGCGCAATAACAAAGAACAGTGCCTGAATAATGACAATGCAAGGCCCCGTAGCGCCATCAATATGGAAGCTGATTAAGGTGCCTAATACGCACGCGACCACCGAAACGACAGTAGCTACAACTAACATTTGATCAAAACTGCGACAAACCATAAAGGCGATAATGCCGGGTGCTATCAACATAGCGATAACTAAAATAACCCCCACCGCCTGTAATGAAGCCACGATAGTTAATGCCAGCAAACAGAGTAAACCATAGTGCAATAACTTAACCGGTAACCCAATGACGCGGGCATGGTTTGGGTCAAAACAGTACAGCATGAAGTCTTTACGTTTTAATAGCACAACTAACAATGTGAAGCCGGCGATCCACAGCGTTTGCTTCAGTTCCGCTAGCGAAATACCCAGCATATTACCGAACAAAATATGGCTCAGGTGCTGATCGGTATCCATGCGAGAAAATAGCACCAGGCCGAAAGCGAACATGCCAGAGAAGACAATCCCCATAACGGTATCTTCTTTAACCCGACTGTTTTCTTTTAAGTAGCCCGTGGCGACCGCACAAAAGATCCCCGAGACAAAAGCACCGATAACCAATGGGATACCGAGCCAAAAGGCCAACACTATGCCCGGTAACACGGCGTGAGAGATGGCATCTCCCATTAATGACCAACCTTTTAATACCAGGTAGCAAGATAACACCGCGCACACCACACCGGTGATAATCGCGGCGACTATCGCCCGTTGCATAAAAGGATAGGCGAACGGTTCGCTCACCAGACTGAACAATGTGTTCATGCATTATCCTCCGGGTGAGAGGCCGCAGGGTGACGGCGCTTCTGACGCGATTGATAGCGCGTCGCCAATAAACCGTGTTTGGGGGCGAAGAAAAAGGCCAGTAGGAACACGACGGTTTGTAAGGTGACGATAACTCCACCTGTTGCGCCATCAAGATAGAAACTGAGATAGGCACCAAAGGCGCTGGTAAATGCGCCGATGGCAATCGCTATCACCAGCAAACGGCTGAAACGGTCTGTCAGCAAGTAGGCGGTGGCACCCGGTGTGACGACCATAGCAATTACCAGAATCGCCCCGACAGTTTGCAACGCCGCCACCGTACAAGCACTTAATAAGGTGAAGAATAAAATCTTTAAGCGCAGTGGTGACAAACCAATTGACATGGCATGACTTTCATCGAAAAACACTGCCAGCAAATCTTTCCAAATCAGACACAAAATCACAAAAGAGATCAAAATAATGATTTCGACTTGCAGCACATCTTCATCGGCGATGCCCAAAATATTGCCGAAAATGATCGACTGCACATTGACCGAGGTGGGATTGAGCGAAACAATGAGCAGCCCGACGGCAAAGAAGGTGGAGAAGATAAAACCGATAATGGCATCTTCACGCAGGCGAGTGATGTGGCGCACTAAAGTCATTGCCAATGCGGCGAGCATACCGGTAAAGAATGCCCCTGCTGCATAGGGCAGGCCGAGGGCATACGCGCCAGCGACGCCGGGTACCACGGAGTGAGAGAGCGCATCCCCCATCAGCGACCAGCCTTTCAGCATTAAATAAGCGGATAAGAAAGCACAGACGGCACCAACAATCGCGCTGACCCAAATGGCCTTGACCATGTAATTGTAGTTAAAGGGTTGCAGTAAGATTTCCAGCATCAGGGATTGCTCTCCTTCGACTGGCTTTGTGCCGGTGGATCATTTTTGGTATGACCATAAAATACCGCTGGGCGCTCGTCATCGGTGATGACTGTCACAGTGCGTGGATCATTATCGTCGTGCAGCGTGTTCCCCGACAGGTTGATATGGCGCAGTACGCCACCAAAGGTCATTTCCAGGTTCTTTTGAGTAAAGGTGGTTTCTGTTGGGCCTGCGGCCAGTACCGTTTGATTAATCAGAATCACATGATCACAAAACTCTGGCACACTGCCGAGGTTGTGGGTCGAAACCAAAATCAGGTGACCTTCATCACGCAACGCCCGCAACAAATCTATGATGGCATTTTCCGTTTTGACATCAACACCGGTGAATGGCTCATCTAGCAGCAATACAGTACCTTGCTGGGCCAGTGCTCGCGCCAGAAACACGCGTTTTTTCTGCCCGCCGGACAGTTCGCCTATCTGACGTGAACGCAATGCGGTTAATCCGACCCGCTCAATAGCCTTATCAACAATGGCTTTATCTTCGCGACTCGGAATGCGCAAAAAATTCATTTTCCCGTAGCGGCCCATCATGACAACGTCTTCGACTAATACCGGAAAATTCCAGTCTACATCTTCCGTCTGCGGAACGTAGGCAATAGTATTTTGCTTTAATGCATGGCTAATTGGCTTATTGCTCAGTTCTACTTTGCCCACACTGGGCTTCACTTGCCCCATGATGCTTTTAAACAGGGTAGATTTACCGCTCCCGTTGACGCCGACCAGTGCGCAGATAGTCCCACCCATTAGTGAGAAACTGGCGTCGTAAATGGCAGTATGCCCATTGTTATAGGTGACAGTGACGTTATCTACTATCAACTCCGGGCGGACAAAAACAGCAGTGTTCATTGACCAAATCCTTTCGCGATAGTTTGCACTGTGGTGTTAATCAAATCGATATAAGTAGGAACGGGTCCTTTCTCATTCGATAAAGAATCAACATATAACACCCCACCGTATTGCGCACCGGTTTCTTTGCTGACTTGCCTGGCGGGTTTATCAGAAATAGTGCTTTCACTAAATATTACCGGGATTTTATTGGTGCGCATGGTATCAATGACACGACGCACCTGCTGCGGTGAGCCTTGCTCTTCAGCATTGATTGGCCATAAATAAACCTCTTTGAAGCCATAATCTTTTGCCAGATAGCTAAAAGCGCCTTCACTGGTGACCAGCCAGCGCTGTTCTTGCGGAATTCGGGATAAACGCTCGCGCAGCGGGGCATCCAATGCCGCAATTTTTTCTGCGTAGGCTTTGGCATTGCGATTGTAAGTCTCAGCATGAGCAGGATCGTGCTCGACCAGTGCCTTGCGAATATTTTCAATATAGATCAATGCGTTTGACGGTGACATCCAGGCATGAGGGTTGGGAATGCCTTTATAAGGCCCTTCACGAATGGGGAGTGGTGTGATGCCATCAGTCACCACTGCCGAAGGAACATCTTTAATATTTTCAAAGAAACGCTCAAACCAGCGCTCCAGATTCATGCCATTCCATAAAATCAGGTCTGCTGACTGTGCTTTCACGATGTCGCGTGGGGTCGGCTGATAGTCATGAATTTCAGCACCGGGTTTAGTGATTGATTCAACAATGGCAGCATCACCGGCGACATTTTGCGCGATATCCTGAATGATTGTGAACGTTGTCACAATTTTGAATTTTTTATTTGAATCGTTTGGCTGGTTTTCTGCCCATGCAGAGGTGTTCATCAGCAATGAAATTGCCACGACTGTAAACAAGGTCATGGTATGTAAAAAACGAGGCGTCAAGCCGCTAATAGAGTGCAGGTAGGGTATTTTTTGCTTAATAAACATGGCGATGTTCCCTTTCTTTAAATGAAAATGATTATCAATATCATTGAGGGTGAAGTCAAGCCTCGCCATACAATAAACTAAAACTTACCGATAGTTACCGAATATAGCCTGATCATTATGTTGATAATGGTCAAACTAGGCCAAAAAATCTATTTGGACGAGGTGACAACTTGTATATGCTACCAAACGGCTTATCAGCACGGGGAATACTGTGAATCCAAAAGTCGGTTGCCTAATGGCAATTTTATTGCTGGCAGGGTGTGCGAAACAAACCCCTCCACCGCAAGCAAATAACGGGTGGTTCAAAAAAGCACCTGAGGGTGGTTTCCTGAATGCACCGAAAAGCAGCGCAGGTTCAACTACAGTTGCGTATAGCGATGTAATTAAACAAGCAGCCAGCCATTATGGTGTTGATGAAACTTTGATTAAAGCCATTATTCAAGTGGAGTCTGGTTATAATCCTGATGTAGTGAGTACTTCAAATGCCGTAGGGCTGATGCAAATTAAAGCCTCTACTGCGGGTCGTGATGCGTACCGTATGAAAGGGCGCAATGGTCAACCCAGTTCTGGTGAATTAAAAGATCCGGTGAAGAATATTGATATTGGGACGGCTTATATCAATATTTTGCAAAATCAGCAGTTAGCGGGAATTAGTGATCCGCAAACATTACGCTATGCAACTATCGTTTCTTATGCCAATGGTGCGGGGGCGATGCTGCGGACGTTTTCTTCAGATAAACGCCTGGCAGTGAATAAAATTAATAGTCTTAGCCCGAACGAATTTTATCAGCATATACAGAAGAAACATCCGGCCGCACAAGCGCCACGTTATTTGTGGAAAGTCGATACCGCTTACCGGGCGATGTCAGAGTAATATTAAAACGCTAACCGATGTAGTTTATGGATATCGCATCAGTATAAACATCGGCTAGCGTTTCCTTCCATACCGGTCATACTGCAAGCTGCATATACGTTGGCTTATACTCAATCACCCAAATCACTTACTTCAGTAAGCTCATCAGGTTCTCTCGCTTGCCGCCTGCCTGCAACTCGAATTATTTAGGGTATATATTCTAAATAATGCGTTATGCAACAACCGGCTGGTAATTGGCAATAATATCCAGCACGCCATTAATAATAAATTGCACCCCCATGCAGACCAGCAAGAACCCCATCAGCCGTGAAATTGCCTCAATACCACTCTTACCGACCCAACGCATAATTGCGCCTGAACTGAGCAACGAACCCCATAAAATCAGCGAAACGCTGAGGAAAATCAGTACCGGAGCCACAGTGACGACCCATGGGCTGAACATGTCATGACCTTTTATCGAGGCGGCGGAACTGATTATCATGGCGATGGTACCTGGCCCGGCAGTACTGGGCATGGCTAAAGGTACAAAGGCAATATTGATTGATTTGCGCTGCTTTAAATCCTGTGATTTTGCTTCTAACTGAGTGTCTTCCGCTGATTGTTGTGGGAAAAGCATACGGAAACCAATAAATGCCACAATCAGACCGCCTGCAATACGCAGGCCTGGAATAGAAATACCAAAGGTATTCATCACCACCTGACCGGCGTAAAATGCAATCGTCATAATAAAGAAGACGTAGATTGACGCCATCTTCGACTGATGATTCCGCTCTTCGCTGGTCATATTGCCGGATAAGCCGAGTAATAGAGCCACTGTCGTTAATGGGTTTGCCAATGGCAATAGGAGCACTAAGCCCAGGCCAATGGCTTTAAATAATTCGAGAATACTCTGCATCAATCTTGCTCCGAAAATGACATCAAACCTACCCGATGAAAATACAACATATCAGATAATTAGCCGTATATCGGGCGCATATGCCCGCACACGTCATTATTACTTACCTTGCCACTCTACGCGATACATTAGGTAAAAGGCTATATCGCTTTTGTTTCGCCAAGTTATTGGTGTTAATACCACGACACGGGTACTACAACTGATGGGCTACAAAGAGGGTTTGTGATGCAGATCAAATCTCTGGCGGGCAACAGTTGGTTCAATACCGCAGATTCAGAATATACTCTCATACTTCAAGCTGCATGTGTGTTGGCCGCTCTCTCGCATCCGAATGATTGACTGGCGTCAACTCATTGGATTTATTTGCTTGCCGCCTTCCTGCAACTCGAATTATTTTAAGTATAATCATGCCAGTATCAATTTTTGCAAGGAATAGGGATTTGTGCATTTGTGATATCAGCGTCGAAGATGAATTTATTCGTCAGCCATTATCGGCTTCTGTTGCCTGGGTATTAGATACCCAAGCGGCACGAGCCCGAGGCCGTTTACGCTTCTTAAAACCTAAACGCGAAGCCCGCCCGCGTTGGCGTTTGGCGCCACTCAAAGATACTTATGAAATTCGCTTTTATCCTCACCGTTTGCCAGAGCTGTGGTTTTTCAGTGCGGAAAATGCAGCCCGGAAGCGGCTTTGATCGCGGTCATCTGAGGGTTTTGTTTGACAACCCGAGCAAATGAATTTATTTTCATTTTTTGTGAATTTAAATTCATTTGAGTGATTTATGTCAAATCCACTATTGCCGGTAGAAAAACAGTTTTATGCTTACAATCAGCATGATTTAACTGCATTTGTGGCAAATTTCAGTGATTCTTTTATTGCATATCGAATGCCGTCTACCACACCTTCTCTGGTGGGGAAACAGCAACTAACCGACTTCTATCGAACCCAGCGTTTTAATATTCCGGTTTTAAGAGCTGAATTGATTTCACGCAGTGTGCTGGGTAACAAGGTGTTTGATTTAGAAACAATTCATGGGTTAAGTGATGAACCCATAGAGAGCATGGCTGTCTTTGAAGTCAATGATGGGTTGATTACGACTGCATGGTTTTACTTTAAATAACGGGTCTTTTTTGGACTGTCTACTGATATCACACGGAGGCTGGCATGGGTTTTACTGATAATGAACGTAGCGCGCTGTTGGCCGTCAAGGGGGTAGGGCCGACAGTTGTCACGCGACTGGAACAACTTGGTTTTACTTCGCTGGCGCAATTGGGCCAGGCCGATATGAATGAAATTGTTAGTAGTGCTGCAGCTATGGTGGGGTCTGGCTGTTGGAAAAATAGCCCACAAGCGCGTTCGGCAATTCAAGCTGCAATTGATCTGGCCAAAATGCATTCATGATAGTGAGTGTATCCCGGCCATTATTTCCCTTGTTTCCTGTTATTCAATCCCCCAACACGCACAGCTTATTTCTTTTTTTGCACGGTGGTGGGGTATGGCATCAGCAAGTCATCCAATATCTGCATCCTTTCCTCTACCGGAATATATAACCAACGTGTAAACCAAGGTGTCTTCTTTGTGCACTGTTGATCAGTTCGGCGAAAGTAAAGTTCGAGACCTGACAGAACGTCATCAATCTGTTTCATCCTATTTCTCCTTTTTATTTAGCGACCAGTGAGCAAATCATAGGCAACAAAATACGGAAGAAAAACGGATAGAATCTATTTTATTGTTCAGTATTTAGAGGTGATAATCCGTAGCTGGATGATGTGATGGGAATTTACTGCGAAAGAGTGTTGTTTTCGGTGTCGAGGCGGTAGGTGCTAAAAATAAAACGCCCCGATTGCGTAAACAATCGGGGCGGCGTTCCAGTAACCATTGCTACACGGAAACGGAAATTTATTATGGGCACTTCCTGTAGAAATAGCAATACACCCAGTGCTACTCAAAAGCAATAGATCATAATGTAAATCATTGTTGGTGAGAATAAACACCTTTACATAACTGACGGCTGCTGTATGTGTGATAAAATCGGTTCCCTTCGCCAAACGTAACATTTCAAAAAATTGCTCAGGCGATTCAATCGTTTGTCTTTAGTTATTACCGGAAATACCTAATTCTAAAACAGACACATTTTAACTCATCAGAACGCATTTTAGCGATTGGGAGCATGCTATGGTTGGCCCGTTTATTAACAGTGCGGGGATAATCCTTGGTGGTATCGTCGGTGTCTTACTCGCCCGCCATGTCCCCAAACGATTACAAGAGGGATTACCGGCAACATTTGCCCTGGCATCCATCTCCATTGGTATTGTGATGGTGGTAAAAGTGCACTTTATGCCTGCTGTCATTTTGGCATTGATTATTGGGACCGCGGTGGGGGAATTACTATCACTGGAACAGGGGGTTAAGTGGGGGGGCCAATAAAATCCGCACACTGTTAGAACGTATCATTCCTTCTCGCAGTACCTTGCCACCCCAGGAGTTTGCGCAAAGTTTTAGCGCCATGATTGTGTTGTTTTGTGCCAGTGGATTGGGAGTTGTAGGTTCTCTAACAGAAGGTATTACTGGCGATTTTCAGTTGCTATTCGTCAAAGCTCTGATGGACTTTTTCACCGCGCTGATATTTTCCATCTCGCTAGGTATTGCGCTGGTGGCAATTGCCATTCCTCAATTGCTTATTCAAATTGCATTGGTTTTCCTGGCAAAACTAATTATGCCCTACATGGATGATATCGCCTTTGCCGATTTTTCTGCCTGTGGTGGGATTATTATGATCGCAGTAGGATTACGAATTGCGCAAATTAAAATATTTGCAGTGGTGAATTTTCTACCGGCATTATTGTTTGTCGTGCCAATTTCTTATTTATGGCGCCATTTTATGACATGAGAATTTTCGAGTATGAGCGATTAACTTCCTGAAACGGTAGACTTCTTTGCCAATGCTAGTCATAGAAGTAACCGTTTCAGCGTAGTGCAATGATATGTTTTTATTTGATTATTTTCTGTCTAGCCAATTTTCCGGCACAAAAATTTGCCTTTTATTACGCCATCAAAAAAACGACCTTTCGAAACCACAGACATAAAATTCTGATGAACACGTTCCGGGACACCTAGATACTGATAAATCCCTTGTTCACGGAACTGTATCTCCAGCATGCGATTTTCAGGATCATAACCAATCGACAAAATTCTGGAGGATGTAACAGGTTGTCGCTGCAATAGTTGACCCTCAGTTATATGGTGTTGATATTATGCTGATCGTAGAGCAGTTTAAGTATGATAACTTTGTCGACGATCATTATCACTGTTTGGTTGCAGCATTAATAGATTATTCGCCAGGTATTATTGTCATTGCATTAAGTGATGATAATATGACTCCACTTTATGACACTCACTGTGTCACAAAGTAAACTGTGTACACAGTTGCGTACCAATATAACAAACGTGGGTTAAATTGATGTCGCAACTCTTTGAAGTTAAACAATAATTACGTCTTGCATGTGATCTGTCGTGTGGGTCACCACTGTAGATAAGGAATTAGAATGCCTGTTATTACCCTTCCTGACGGCAGTCAGCGGCAATATGATCACGCCGTTTCTGTCCTTGATGTTGCTTTAGACATCGGCCCCGGTCTGGCAAAAGCCTGTATTGCTGGCCGAGTCAATGGCGAACTGGTTGATGCCAGTGATCTTATCGAATCTGATGCGCAACTGGCTATCATCACCGCGAAAGATGCTGAAGGTCTGGAGATTCTGCGCCATTCTTGTGCTCACTTATTGGGGCACGCTATCAAGCAACTTTGGCCAGATACCAAAATGGCAATCGGCCCAGTTATCGACAACGGTTTCTATTACGATGTTGATATCGACCGCACTCTGACGCAGGAAGATCTGGATCTGCTGGAAAAGCGGATGCATGAGCTGGCCGATAAAGATTATGACGTCATCAAGAAAAAGGTCAGTTGGCAAGAAGCCCGTGACACTTTTGCTGCTCGTGGTGAAGATTATAAAGTGGCTATTCTTGATGAGAATATCAGCCGCGATGATCATCCTGGTTTATATCACCATGAAGAATACGTTGATATGTGCCGTGGCCCGCATGTGCCTAATATGCGTTTCTGCCATCACTTTAAATTGCAGAAAACATCTGGGGCCTATTGGCGTGGCGACAGCAAAAATAAAATGCTGCAACGTATTTACGGCACGGCTTGGAGTGATAAAAAGCAACTGAATGCTTATCTGCAACGTCTGGAAGAAGCGGCCAAACGCGACCATCGTAAGATTGGTAAGCAACTGGACCTTTACCACATGCAGGAAGAAGCACCCGGTATGGTGTTCTGGCATAATGATGGCTGGACTATCTTCCGTGAGCTGGAAACTTTTGTGCGCATGAAGCTTAAAGAGTACCAGTATCAGGAAGTTAAAGGGCCATTCATGATGGACCGTGTACTGTGGGAAAAAACCGGGCATTGGGAAAACTATGCTGAGCATATGTTTACCACGTCGTCGGAAAACCGCGAATACTGCATCAAGCCAATGAACTGTCCAGGGCATGTGCAGATCTTCAACCAAGGGTTGAAGTCATACCGTGACCTGCCACTGCGTATGGCCGAGTTCGGCAGCTGCCATCGTAACGAGCCATCAGGTGCGCTGCACGGCTTAATGCGCGTGCGTGGCTTTACTCAGGATGATGCACATATCTTCTGTACTGAAGAGCAGGTTCGCGATGAAGTGAACAGCTGCATCAAGATGGTGTACGACATGTACAGCACCTTTGGCTTCGAGAAGATTGTGGTTAAGCTGTCCACTCGTCCTGAAAAACGTATCGGTAGCGATGATCTATGGACTCGTGCTGAAGACGATTTAGCCGCTGCGCTGACTGAAAATGGCATTCCATTTGATTATCAGCCGGGTGAAGGTGCCTTCTACGGTCCGAAAATTGAATTTACCTTGCATGATTGTTTGGATCGTGCGTGGCAGTGTGGTACCGTACAGCTCGATTTCTCATTACCGGGCCGCTTAAGTGCGTCTTACATCGGCGAAAATAACGATCGCCAGGTGCCAGTAATGATTCACCGGGCTATTTTGGGGTCAATGGAGCGCTTCATCGGTATTCTCACCGAAGAATATGCAGGCTTCTTCCCAACGTGGTTAGCTCCGGTACAAGTCGTGGTGATGAATATCACCGATAGTCAGTCTGATTATGTCCAACAAGTGACCAAAAAACTGCAAGATGCAGGAATTAGGGCAAAAGCGGA